>JAUNVT010000125.1 GCA_030540655.1 Rhodobacterales bacterium | reverse complement strand
AATTTCCGCAAAGAGCGACAAACCTGCCATTGGAAGGTGGATTGAGCACCGGCAGACTGTCAGGCTTGACAGTTGTCCACATAAGAAAAGACCCTGCCGCAAGCGGCAGGGCGCAGGTATGGTGCCTTGCGTCAGACCACAGGCACCGGCGGTATTCCTGCGAAATCGGGAAGCGCTAATTCAGGCGTTCGGCCATCTCCGCACGGATTTGCTGGCGCAGAAGGTCGATCGGCACACGCTTGCCGTCCTTCTTGAAGTGCCAGTAGGTCCAGCCATTGCAACTGGGCGCGCCTTCCAGATGGGCGCCGACCTGATGGATCGAACCCTTTATGTCGTCGCCGACCAGCGTTCCATCGGCCCGCACCTTCGCCTTGTGGCGCTGGTTCACCGAGTAGAGCTCCTCACCGGGGAGCAGCATACCGCGCTCCACCAGTTGTCCGAAGGGCACGCGCGGTTCGGCCCGTTTGGACGTGCTGACCTGCAGCGCTTCGCGGTCGAATTTGCGGATCGCCTTCAGGCGCTTTTCGGCGACACTGCGATAGGCGGCCTCGCGCTCGATCCCGATGTAGTCGCGGCCCAGCATCTTGGCCACGGCGCCGGTGGTGCCTGTACCAAAGAACGGATCCAGCACCACGTCGCCGGGATTGGTGCTGCCCACGATGACGCGGTGCAGCAGGCTTTGGGGTTTCTGCGTGGGGTGGGCCTTGTCGCCGGCCTCGTCCTTCAGCCGCTCGTGGCCGGTGCAGATCGGCAGGACCCAGTCGCTGCGCATCTGCACGCCGTCATTCAGCGCTTTCAGCGCCTCGTAATTGAAGGTGTATTTGCCGCCCTCTTGTTTCGAGGCCCAGATCATCGTCTCATGCGCATTGGTCAGGCGCTTGCCGCGGAAATTGGGCATCGGGTTGGATTTGCGCCAGACCACGTCATTCAGGATCCAGTAGCCGGCATCCTGAAGCGCCGCTCCAACGCGAAAGATGTTGTGATAGGATCCGATCACCCAGATCGCGCCCCCCGGTTTCAGCAGGCGGCGCGCTGCGGCCAGCCATTCGCGCGTGAACTTGTCATAGGCGGCAAAGCTGTCGAACTGGTCCCACGCGTCATCCACCGCGTCGACCTGACTGTTATCGGGCCGGTGCAGCTCGCCCTTCAGCTGCAGATTATAAGGCGGATCGGCAAAGATCAGATCGATCGAATTTTCCGGCAAGCCGTTCATCGTCTCGATACAATCGCCGCTGATGATGGTGTTGAGAGGCAGCATGGCGGAACCCTCTATCTTCGTCATTTTTGTCATGTCGTGCCTCTGTCCCGGCGCGTTTTTGCGCTCTGTCTGGTCGAGGCCAAGAATGAGTCATCAGCGAATCGGCGTCAATTTCTTTTTGAATCACAGGCTTAGTTAATTTTCTTGATACAAGATATGGTGGACGGGCTTGAAGGAACGTCTATGATGTGGGGACACCCCCAGATTTCGAAGCGCAATCTTGTGGCATTTCGACGGGTATCCGACATTAGTCTCCCAGCCATAGCCGGGATAATGTTGCGCCAAATCCCGCATGATGCGGTCGCGGCATATCTTGGCTGCGATGGATGCGGCCGCGATCGAGACACTCAGAGCGTCACCTTTGACGATGGCACGGGCCGGAATGGTCAGGCCGCGCGGGATCATGTTGCCGTCGATCAGGGCCATATCGGGGCGGCGCGGCAGGCCCAGCAAGGCGCGCTCCATCGCCAGATGCGACGCGCGCAGGATGTTCAGCCGGTCTATCTCCTCGACGCTGGCATGGGCGATGCTGACCTCGGCGCTGGCGACGATGGCGTTGAGCAGCACAAGGCGGCGCGCGGGCGTCAGTTTCTTGGAATCGTTCAGCCCTTCGGGAATGCGGGCGGGGTCCAGCACCACGGCGGCAGCAGTGACCGGTCCGGCCAGCGGGCCGCGCCCCACCTCATCAACGCCCGCAATGATGCGCGCGCCGCGGCCAAAGGCATCAGTTTCGCAGGAATAATCGGGGCAGGTCATGGCATTTGCTCAGACCACAGGCCGCCGCAGAAGAAAAGGGCCCGTGTGGGCCACTTTTCCGTCCAAATTCTCGCCTCACCTAGTTGGCATGGCGATAGGGGCGCCCGCTATACCCGTGTTGTGGACGCGAATGGCCGCGATGGGAGTGCCGTACCGCGCGGTGGTCATGCGTATGGCGATGATGCGCCTTGCGGCCCGGATGATACCCGCGGTGCGGCTTGAAATTTTTGCGCTGGGCAACGTGGCGGCGGTGATGCGCGCCATAAACAGGCCGTGCATGGGTATGGGCCGCCGCGCGTCGCTTGTTCTTCTTGGAGTCGTGAATTGCCGCACCGATCACGGCAACCCCCGCCACAGTAGCAAGCGCGATTGCCAGATCACGGTCAGCTGCCTTCGCCGGGGCGGCTGACAAGCCGGTGACTGCGACCGAAGCTGCAAGGATGAGGGTGATGAATTTTCCTGACATTTGTGGATCCTTTCAAACTGTTCCGAAATGCACCCTCAGGCTGCGGCGCAGGGCCGGCTCACACAATAACCCGCCGGTGTTATCCGATAGCAGGGGCCGCAGAACGCTTTGTATATTGAATAGCCGCGCAGACGGGGGCATGTTCGGGCCATGTTCAGATTCCTCGCCCCTGCCCTTCTTGCCGCGCTCGTCGCCGGTTCCGCCAGCGCCGCCTGCATTGCGGAATACAAGGCCAAGCGGGACGATCCTTTGCGCCTCTTTTATGGCACCGTCGAAATCGGCGGACCCTGCACGATCGAAGCGGCAACTGCAAAGCTGAGTGCAAAACTGGCAGCGCAGGGGATGACCCTTCTGAAAGTCTTGTCGGTGACGCAGGAGTGACGGGTCCGGGCGCGTTGGACAGAAGCATCACGGCCGCCGAGGCGCGCCGTTCGGGGACCTGGGTCGTGATACTAGGCATCATTGCCATCGTTGCGATCCTGACATTGGCGGCGATCTGGCTGTTCCTGTCTCTGCCCGATTCAGGGGCGTTCGACGCGCGGATCGAGCGGATATTTACCGAAAACGATGCGCTCAGCAGCGATGTCGAAATCAAGCTGCTGGAAATACTGGCTCTGTCGGGCACCGCTTTCAGTGAAACGCTTGTCAGCTACCGCATGGTGATCTTCGTGCTGCTGGTGTTCAGTGTCGCGCTGCTGCTCTCGGCGCTGGTGTTTCTGGTGATGCTGGTCACGCTGAACCGCCGCATGGCCCAGATCGAACGGTCGGGGATCGAAGTAAATTCCCTGCTGATCAGCCGTGCCGAAAAATCTGTCTACATGAACAATATGGGGTTCAAGCTGACCGATGCCGCAATGGAAACGCTGTCGGTTCTGGCCGAAGCGCGGATGGACGGCGACATTCTCAGCGGCGCGCAGATCGAGGGCATGATATCGGGCCGCGATGCCAGCGAATGCGACGAGGCAGCGGGCGCCACGCGAATCAAGCGGCTTCGCGATACGTTGGGCAACCAGATGGTCAGCGAATTGCTGGTGCGCAATATCGCCCGGCAAGGCTATGTGCTGGCAATAGACAAGGATGTGATCCGCGTCATCTGATGCGCGCACTACTATTTTCATCCTGTTGCAAAACCCGGTCTGGATGCGGAGCGGAGCGCTGTGATACAAGGCCCCTATGCCCGCATTTTGCCGAGATTGCCTGAGCCACAACGAGCCGGACCAGCGCCGCTGCGCGGCTTGCGGGCGTCCGCGCGTGCTGTCGCATCCTGAACTCTTCGATCTGGGCATCGCCCACATGGATTGCGATGCTTTCTATGCCAGCGTGGAAAAACGCGACAATCCGGAACTGGAAGGCAAGCCTGTGATCATAGGCGGCGGACGGCGCGGCGTGGTTCTGACGGCGTGCTATGTGGCGCGGATACGCGGTGTGCGGTCGGCAATGCCCATGTTCAAGGCGCTGAAGCTGTGCCCCGAGGCCGAAATCGTCAAGCCGAGGATGGAGGTCTATGCTGCCGTATCGCGCCAGATCCGCGCCATGATGGAAGATCTGACACCCGCGATCGAGCCGCTGTCGCTGGATGAGGCGTTCATGGACCTGCGCGGCACCGCCCGCCTGCATGGCGCGCCGCCCGCCGTGATGCTGGCGCGGCTGATCCTGCGGATGCGTACGGAGCTGGGCGTCACCGGGTCGATCGGCCTCAGCCATAACAAGTTTCTGGCCAAGATCGCTTCGGATCTGGACAAGCCGCGCGGGTTTTCGGTGATCGGTGTGGCCGAGACCGAGGATTTTCTGCGTCCCCAGCCGGTGCGCCTGATCTGGGGCGTCGGGCAGGCCGCGCAGGCATCGCTGGAGGCAGCGGGAATTCGGACCTTTGCGGATCTCTTGCGCTGGGACCGCACGGATCTGCATGCCCGTTTCGGCGCCATGGGCGAAAGGCTGTGGCATCTGGCGCGCGGGCAGGACCGCCGCATCGTGGACGCACGCGCGCCGGTGAAGTCGATCTCGAACGAGACGACATTTGAGGAGGACACAGGCGACGCGGATATTCTGGACGGGCACATCTGGCGGCTGGCCGAAAAGGTATCGAGCCGCGCCAAGGCGCGCGATCTGGCGGGGCGGGTGGTGACGCTGAAACTGAAGCGCAGCAATCACAGCATCGTGACGCGGCGCCAGTCGTTGCGGGATGCCAGCCAGATGGCCGACACGATCTATCGCATCGCGCGCGGGCTGATGGATGGCGCAGCAGGCGAGGCGCCATTTCGCCTGATCGGCGTGGGCCTGTCTGATCTGGTCCCCTCAAGCGCCGCCGATCTCTCTGGCGATCTGCTAGACCCCGGCGCCATCCTTCGCGGCGAGGTTGAGCGCGCCAGTGACGAAATCCGCCGCCGGTTTGGCGCGGCCGCGATTGTCAAAGGGCGCGCGCTGCGGTGAGTGCTATTCGGCGGCCAGTGGCAAGGTGCCTGCCGCACCCGGATCGGCGCGGCCGATGCCCGCGATCCGGTCAATCACCCCCTCCAGCAGCATCTGAAATTCGGTGAAACCGGGCGCCGGGCGCACGCTGCGTTCATCCATATATAGCGAGCGGTCAATCTCGATCTGGATGGCGTGACGTCCCTGCGCCGGGCGCCCGTAGGTCTGCGTCACATATGCGCCCGCGAAAGGCGTGTTGCGCGCCACGACCAATCCGGCATCCGTAAACGCCTCTTCAATACGCTCGGTTATGTCGGCCGCCGCCGAGGCGCCGAACCGGTCGCCCAGCACAACATCAGGGCGCCGTGCACCGGGGCGCAGGCTGCCGTCCATCGCCTCATGCGGCATGGAATGGCAATCTATCAGGATGGCGCGCCCGAACATCGCTTGCGCCCCGTCCATCTGGCGCGCCAGCGCGGCATGGTAGGGGCGCCAGATCGTCTGGATACGCTGCAGGGCCTCGGCGCGCGACATCTTGCCTTTGTATATGGCGCGCCCGCCTGCAACCACACGGGGAATGACGCCAAGACCCGCCGACACGCGCGGGTTATGTCCGCTATGGCGCACATCGTGAATCAACGCGGGGTCAAGCTCGTCCGCGTTGCGATTCAGATCGACAAAGGCACGCGGCGCCCCGGCCAGCAGCAAGGGCGCACCAAAGCTTGGGGCAGCAGAGAACAGTTGGTCGACAAACGCATCCTCGGAACTGCGCAGCGTCAGCGCATCCAGATCCGACGCGTTCAGAAACCACGCAGGATAGTCGCGCGCGCTGTGGGGCGAGGCAAAAACACAGCAGGTGTCACGCCGCGCGGGGGCGTGCAGATGATAGGGGGCCATGGGTATTATATCTCCGGCGCGTGGTAGAGTATCATAGCCCGAAGTTTCCACAGTAAAACCCCCTTGATCCCCCGCGCGACTCCTTTTATAGACCAGCGGACTGGCGCGGATTTCTGCGCCTCTTTCTTGAAAGGGGCACGGAGAGGCGCGACGGCATTCATGGGCAATTAGCTCAGTGGTAGAGCACTTCGTTGACATCGAAGGGGTCACAAGTTCGAACCTTGTATTGCCCACCATGAATTCACTGGCGCCGGGTCCGGCGCCGCCCGCAACCCCAGGCGCTGGCCCGCGCCGCGACAGATCAGGAGATGGACTATGAAAGTTCGCAACTCGCTCCGCTCGCTCAAGAACCGGCACCGGGATTGCCGTATCGTGCGCCGCAAAGGCCGCGTTTACGTGATCAACAAGACCCAGAGCCGCTTCAAGGCCCGTCAGGGCTGAGCCGCGGCAGACGTTCCCTGCGCGGGAATGGACGATATCAGAACCCCGCCTCATCCCGAGGCGGGGTTTTTCGTTTCCGCTGCCCTCTTGCTCGCCGCGCGTAAAGTGGATTAGGTGACGCCGTGCAGCAGGGGGCGGAATATGCAGGGGCGTAACATCATCGTCGTCGGTGCCGGTATATGCGGCCTCGCCGCCGCGATCTGGCTGCGCCGTGCCGGTCACACCGTTACCCTGATCGACAAGGATGGCCCCGGCGCGGGCGCCTCGACGGGCAATGCGGGGCTGCTGGCGGAATGGAGCGTGGTGCCGATGAATGCGCCGGGCATCGCGTGGACCGGGCTGAAATACCTTGTGTCGCGCAATGCACCGCTGACGCTGCAATATTCGCAGATGCCGCGCCTTGCACCTTGGCTCGCGCAGTTTTTACGTAATTCCTCGGATGCACGCACGCGTCGGACATCGGCGGCGCTGTCGCATCTGCTGCATGACAGCGTGGATCAGCACCGCGCCCTGACGCGCGGTACAAGGGCCGAGAAGTGGATCACCTCCAGCGACTGCGGATGGGCCTATTCAAACCGCGCCGCATTTGAAAAAGACGCTTACACGTGGGAGCTGCGCCGCATCGCGGGCCACACTCCCGAAGTCATCGACGGCCCTGCGGTGCAGGAAATCGAGCCGATGCTGGGTCCGGCCACCACCTGCCTTGCCCGGCTGAAGGGGCATGGTCATATCCTGAACCCCGGCGCCTATATGACCGATCTGGCGCAGGTGTTCGCAGAGGAGGGCGGCACCATCCTGCGCGCCGAAATGCGTGATGTCACGATGGAAGACGGGCGGATTACCGAAGTGCTGACCGATCTTGGCCCCCTGCCCTGCGACGCCGCCGTGCTGGCCGCGGGCATCTGGTCGGAGCCGCTGGCCCGCAAGCTGGGCGTGCGCGTACCAATGATGGCAGAGCGGGGATTTCACTTGCAGTTCACCGGCGCCTCGCAGACGCCGAAGATGCCTCTGATGATGACCGACGGGAAATTTGCCGTTACCCCGATGGAGCAGGGGCTGCGCTGTGCGGGGCTTGTTCAACTGGGTGGAACGTCACCGAAACCATCGGCGGCACCGCTCAGGCTGCTCAGGCGGAACGTCGCGCGGTTCTTCCCGCGATTGCAATACGAGAGTGTCACGGAGTGGATGGGTTTCCGCCCCTCCACCCCTGACAGCCTGCCCCTGATCGGGGAAATGGGCGCGAGCGGTGTCTTCGCCGCCTTCGGGCATCAGCATATTGGTCTGACCGGCGGCGCCAAGACCGGGCGCTGGATCGCGGATATGATCAGCGGGCGCGGCAATGCGGAATTGAAGGCATTTGACGCCAACAGGTTCGGCTAGGTATTCAGTTCCCGCATCTGGTGGATCGGGTTCAGGATGAATCTGTCTGGCTCGGATGTCCAGATCTTGCAGATGTATTCGTAGGGTGTGAGGCCGCCGAGGGTCTTTGGCCGGCGCGCAAAATTGTAAGCGGCCATGAAGTCGGCGAGATGGGTGCGGAGCTGGTCGTGATCATCGTAATGGAAGCGCTTGACCGTCGCGTCCTTGATCGTGCGGTTCATCCGCTCAACCTGACCGTTCGTCCAAGGGTGGTTGGGCTTGGTGAGGCGATGCTCGATGCCGCTCGCCATTGTCCTCGGACCAATGGCGGACAATGGCGCGCCCTCGCAGATCATGTCAAAGCGCATGGGTCTGGAATGGATGGTGTTGCGATTCCGAGGCAACTCGGCAAACTGGATGCCGTTGTCCGTAAGAATGGTGTGGACCTGGCAGGGCACTGCTTCGAGCATGTGCTGCAAGAATTCCCACGCTGTCTTCCTGTCCGCCTTGTAGACGAGCCGGGTCACGGCAAACTTGTTTGTTGGGTCGATGCCGACGAACAGAAACAGTTTGCCCTCAGCAGTCTGCACTTCGGCACTATCGATATGGAAGAAGCCAATGGGGCAGCGTTTGAACTTCTGCCGCTTCGGCTTGTCGCCTCCCATGTCAGGCAATCGGGAAATGCCGTGACGCTGCAGGCACCGATGCAGCGCTGAACGCGTCAGATGCGGGAGGAATGGCTGAAGAGCATAAAGGCAGTCGTCCAGCGGCAACAGTGTGTGCCGCCGGAACGCGACGATGGTTGCCTCCTCCGCCTCGGTCAGGATTGTCGAGCGGGGCTCCTTCGGCCCGGTCTTGAGATCCTCAACCGTCTGGCGCTTTCGCCACTTCGCCACTGTCTTCGGGTTGATGCCCAGATCCCGCTCAGCGTCGCGAGCGAAGCTTGCGATCGTTGTATTGCAGCTCTGACAGCGTGCGTGGTCGTGGCGCTTCCGTGACGAATCTGGCCCATAAGGCTTCCTTCCATTCCTGAGAAAGAATCGCACCATCAAACCATGGGATCAAACACCTAGGTTCACCAAAAAAAGGATGAACTCTGCCCAGCAACGTCTTTGATGGATGTGGACGAGGGATTGTTGACGTTCATCTGGCTTGAATAATTGCTTCGGCAATCGGGAGGAAGGCTATGTCCCAACTCTTGATGTAACAGGCCGCGCGCGGAGCTCTCGGCGTAGCGTAGCGCGCGGCCGGTGGTGA
>JAUNVT010000124.1 GCA_030540655.1 Rhodobacterales bacterium | reverse complement strand
CAAAAACCGCGCCGCTTGATCAGGCTCTATCACCCAAAATCGCGCATATCTCCCCGACGAAGCCGCTGGAACGCGTGAACCGCCAAATCAGGCGACGCACCGACGTCATCGGGATCTTCCCGAACGATGATGCCATCATCCGGCTCGTCGGAGCGATCATGCTCGAGACCAACGACGAATGGACGCTCGCGCGGCGATACATGAGCCTTGAAACCCTCGCGCGCGTGAACGACAATCCCAACGTCAGGGTGCCAGCTGTGGCCTCCTGATCAAATCCGGGCCTTTCCGAAGGTCGGCGGTATTACACCATCCGGTGGGACACTATCGATTCCGCCGCAGGCGTAAAGAACATAGGCCTTGCGGTAATTGACGGCCTGATAGAAGAGGCATGTTCTATCCGATCCACAAACCGCATCGCTTTCAAAAGGTGCAGGCGGTACTTTCCGCTGCATCAAAGCTGACGGCGCCATGGCCTCGCTGAACAGGATTGTAGCTATCGTCCACTACGACTCCGGTCAGAAGCCACCTCAGGTTGATGTTCTCGCCAGAGATGAAGATGTAAACGCCGCTCCTGATAGTGGCTCTGCAACAGATGATCGACCCACTGGGTGCTTCAGGAACGCACTATCGGGTTACGCCTCTGCGGTGCCGGCGGGGTGTGGCGGTTCATCCCAATTTTTCCCATGCGGGATCGGGCGCAAACCGGGGACCGTGCGCCTGCTCCAGTGTCTTCAGACGCTCAACGATCAGGGGAATCCCGCGGGTGCGGGCGTAATGCATGGGGCCACCCCGGAAGGGGGCCCAGCCGGTGGCAAAGATCATCGCCGCGTCGATATCCTCCTCCGATGCGACAACCTCCTGGCGCAGCAACTCGGCGCAGGCGTTCAGCATTGGCAGGATCAGCCGGTCAGTCAGATCTTCCGGGCCGTCTGCGCCCGGATCCGGGCGCGGCGTGCCGTCTGACCAGTCGTAAAAGCCTTGGCCCGCCTTTTTGCCCGTCTTGCCCGCAGCCACCTTGTCGCGCAATGCCTGGCTGATCGGAGCCATCGGCGCAGGGAGCTCCTCGGCCAGGCTTTCCGCCACGTGCAGCCCGATATCCAGTCCCACCTGATCGGCTAGCGTCACCGGCCCCATGGGCATGCCAAATTGCAGCGCTGCACCGTCGATCACTTCTTTCAGCACGCCTTCGTCCAGCAGGACCATCGCTTCCATCATGTAGGGAACCAGCGCGCGGTTCACGAGGAAACCGGGGTAGTCGGCTACATGCACCGGCAGTTTGCCCATTGCCCCGCAGAAGGCGGCAAGGCGGCTGGCGGTCGCGTCTGAGGTGGCGGCGCCACGGATTACCTCGACCAGATCAATCCGCGAGACGGGGTTGAAGAAATGCAGGCCGGCAAATCGTGCGGCATCGGGCGCATGGGTGGCCAGATCATCGACCGGCAGGCTGGAGGTGTTGCTTGCCAGAATTGCGCCGGGTTTCATCCGGGGAGTGATGCTGTCATAGATCTTCTGCTTGATCGCCATCTGCTCGGGGCCCGCTTCAATGATCAGGTCGGCGGAGGCAATGCCATAGCCTTCGGGATCCGGCATCAGCCGGTCCAGCGCGTCGCGCGTCTCCAGCCGGGACAGGTGTTTGGCGCCGCAGATCTCATGCGCCAGCCGGATCGCGCGGCCGAGTGCCTGCGGCGAGGTATCGCTCAGCGTCACGCGTTTGCCGCGGATTGCGGCTATGGTCGCGATCTCGGCGCCCATGGCGCCCGCGCCGATCACATGCACATGGCGGATGTCATCATCGCCCTTGGCATTGGCGCGCAGGCGCTGGCGCAGGAAAAACGCACGTTGCAGATTGCGGGAGGTATCCGTTTGCAGCAGGCGACCAAAGGAGGCGATCTCTGCTTGCTGCATCGCGGCTGGGTCGCCGCCATGCTCCTCCCACAGATCGATCAGCGCATGGGGTGCGGGATAATGCGCCTTGGGCGCTTTCTGTTCTGTCTGGCTGCGCATTTGCCGTGCCGCATAGCTGCGCGCGGTGGCAAGGCTGAAGGCGCGGGCCTTCAGCCCCCGCTCGTGCCGGCCCAGGTCGCCATGCGCGGCGGCGCGGACGGCGGCGGCGATGTGTCGCTCCTCCACAACAGCATCCAGAAGGCCAAGTGCTTTCGCCTTTTTCGTATGGGCTGACTTGCCGGTCAGCATCAGCGTCATCGCTTCCACCGGATCGATCAGCGCCAGCGACCGGAAGGTGCCGCCGAGCCCCGGATGCAGGCCCAGCTGCACTTCGGGAAAGGCGAAGGACGCGCCGGGCACCCCGATGCGCATATCGCAGGCCAGTGCCATTTCAAACCCGCCCCCAAGGCAGGCGCCATGCACGACGCAAATGGTGGGGCAGGGGAGCGCGGCGAGCCGGTCCAGAACCGCGTGCCCCTCGCGCAGCAGGGTTTCGGGATCATCCGCGACATCCTTGAATTCCGTGATGTCGGCGCCCGCAGCGAAGCCGCCCTGCTTGGCCGAGCGGATGACCAGCGCGCAGGGCAGGTCCGCCTCGGCCTTGGCCAGATGCTGCTTCAACTCCTCCAGCACCTTGCGGGAGAGCACGTTCGTGCCGCTGCCCTCGCAATCCATCACCAGCCACAGGATGTTATCGGCATCGCGGCCTGCGCGCCAGTTGCCCATCCGGTCGCCCGCGCCGCCCAGCTCGCGCTGCTCCGCGCCCAGAAACTCCATCACCACACCGTTCATTGAACCGCCTCCAGCAACATCGCGCCGCCCAGCCCGCCGCCAATACATTCGGTCGCGATCCCGCGCCGCGCGCCGCGCTTTTTCATCGCATTGGCCAGATGCAGCACGATCCGGTTGCCGCTGGTGCCCACCGGATGGCCCAGACTGATCGCGCCGCCATCCACGTTCAGCCGGTCCCGGTCGATCCGGCCAAAGGCAGCGTCATAGCCCAAAACCTCGCGGCAGAACGCCTCATCCTCCCATGCGGCAAGGCAGGCTAGCACCTGCGCCGCAAAGGCCTCGTTCAGCTCCCACAGGTCGATATCGGCCATTTCAAACCCATGCCGCTGCGCGATCGGCGTCGCCGCCATCACTGGCCCCAGCCCCATGACCGAGGGATCGAGCCCCGCCCATTCACTGTCGGTGATTTCGGCGAGCGGCTCCAGCCCGTGCAGATCCACCGCCTTTTGCGAGGCGACGATGACCCAGCTTGCGCCATCGGTGATCTGGCTGGAATTGCCCGCGGTCACTTTGCCATAGGGTTTTTCGAAGACCGGTTTCGGCTTGGCCAGCCCTTCCATATCGCTGTCGGGGCGCACGCCGTCATCGTGGTCATAGATAGTGCCATCCCGCGCAAAGGCGGGCATAACCTCCGTTGCCAGTGTCCCGTCCTTTTGCGCGCGGGCCAGGCGATGGTGGCTGTGCATCGCGTAAGTATCGGCCGCCTGCCGGTCGATACCGAAACGATAGGCCAGAATTTCGGCGGTCTGGCCCATGCCAAGACCGGTGACCGGGTCCGTCAGCCCCCGTTCCAGCCCGATCACGGGTTTGAGGAAATCGGGCCGCAGGCCAGACAGGGCTCCAAGCTTGTCCGCAGGGCTGCGCGCAGCGATGAATTTGCCCAGCCATCCGGCAGCCGACGGGCGCAAGGTCAGCGGTGCGTGGCTGAGGGATTCGGCGCCGCCCGCGAGAATGAGATCATGCGTGCCCGCGCGGATATAACGATAAGCGGTATCGATGCTTTGCATGCCGGATCCGCAGTTGATTTGCGTGGTAAAGGCGACCATCCGCTCGCCCATACCCAGCCGCAGGGCAGCAACGCGGGCGGGGTTCATCTCGTCCGCCAGCACATTGACGCAGCCGAGGATCACCAGATCGAACGCGATGCGATCAAAAGGTTGACGCGCCAGCAACGGGCGTCCGCATTGCACTGCCAGATCCACGGGGGTGAAGGGGCCGGGAGCGCCGCGCGCCTTCAGAAACGGGGTGCGCGCGCCGTCCACCAGATAGACCCGTTGGGATTGCGTCATTGAGCGGCCTCCTGCAATGGATGACGCCCGGCGCGGCGGTCCGCGGGCAGGGCGTAGTTGTGAAAATAGCGTTGTAATTCCTCAGGCGTGAAATCATCTACCGCAATCACCCGTGCAACCAGATCCTGCATCGCCTCGATCTGCGCCAGATCGGCGGCGGTCAGGATTCCCGCCGACAGCCCTTCTTCCGGCGTTTTTCGCGCGGCCCGCAGCCGCGCCATCACCGGCGCCATTTCATTGACGGCCGCGTAGCATTCGTCGAGCAGCGTGATCCCCGGATGCAGGCATCCGCCGCCAATACCGCCGGTGATCCGCTCGCGTGCGGACGAGGGGGCATAGATCAGATCGCTGCAGGCCTCGATTAACGCATCGCTCGGACCTTTTTCGCGGCGACCCGGCCAGGTGATGGCCCGCAGAAACGCGGCACCCCAGCGCGAGGGCAGGTTGACAATCACATCGTCCAGCGCGGACTGGATGCGTTGGAACCCGGCCTCGGCGGCATAGGTCAGCACCGGAAGATCGCTCTCTTGTCGGCCCTCATCCTCCCAACGCTTCAGCGCGGCCGAGATGATATACATGTCCGACAGAACATCGCCCATCCGGATGGAAAGCATTTCCTTGCGCTTCAGCGCGCCGCCGAGAGTGAGAAAACAGACATCGGCGGTCAGCGCATAGGCCGCCGACCAACGCCCCAGCCGGCGGTAGATATGCGTGGCCGCGCCCGCATCCGGCGCAGGCGCGAACCGGCCCCCCGTCAACGCGCGCCCCCACGCCCGGAAGATCGTCCGCGTGGTGTGGCCGATATGCGCCCAGACGGATTTGTCAAACGCCTCCAGCGATCTGTCGGGGTCCGGCTCCTGAAGCGCCATCATGTTGCTCAGCATATGGGGATGCGCGCGAATCGACCCCTGACCGAAAATGATCAGGCTGCGCGTGACGATATTCGCACCCTCCACCGTAATGCCGATGGGTACCGCGCGGTACATGGGCAGAAGATAGTTTGACGGCCCGTCGATCACCGTCTTGCCGGAATGCACATCCATCGCATCGTTCAACGCAGCGCGCATGCGGTAGGTCGCGTGGGCCTTCATGATGGCGGAAATGACTGCGAGCGATTTGCCTTCGTCCAGCCCGGCGCAGGTCAGGCGGCGGGCTGCGTCCATGGCGTAGGCATCGGCGGCCATCCTGCCCAAGGGCACCTGCACGCCGCCGAACTTGCCGATAGGCAGGCGAAACTGCTCGCGTATGCGCGCATAGGCGCCGGTGGTATGCGCGCTGAGTGCTATGCCCGCGCATCCCATGGAGGGCAGGGAAATGCCCCGCCCGGCGGCAAGCGCGCTCATCAGCATCATCCAGCCGCGCCCGGCATATTCAGGCCCGCCTATGATATTTTCCAGCGGGATGAACACATCCTTGCCCGTCGTCGGCCCGTTCATGAACATGGTGGTGGAGGGTATATGCCGCCGCCCGGTTTCAACCCCGGCCAGATCGGTCGGAACAAGCGCGCAGGTGATGCCGATCTCAGCCTTGCCTCCAAGGAGGCCATCCGGGTCGCGCAGCTTGAATGCAAGACCCAGAACGGTGCAGACCGGCGCGAGAGTGATATAGCGTTTGGCCCAGTTGAGGCGGATGCCCAGAACCTCTTCGCCCTCCCACTCGCCGCGGCAGATGACACCCTCATCCACCATCGCGCTGGCATCCGAGCCTGCCTCGGCGCTGGTCAGCCCGAAGGCGGGCAATTCGCGGCCATCGGCAAGCCGGGGCAGCCAGTAATCCTGCTGCGCCCTCGTTCCGAACCGGTGCAGCAATTCGCCCGGACCCAGCGAATTTGGTACCATCACCGTGACCGCCACAGCGACCGAGCGGGGAGAGATGAACCGGATTACCTCGCTATGCGCGAATGCCGAAAATGCCAGCCCGCCATGCGACTTGGGGATGATCATGCCGAAAAACCCGTTATCGCGCATGAATTTCCACATTTCGGGGGGCAGATCGGCAGTCTCCTGGTTGATTTTCCAGTCATCGATCATGCCGCATAATTCCCGGCACGGCCCGTCGATAAATGCCTGTTCCTCATCCGTCAGGCGCGGCTCCTTCACGGCCAGCAGTCGCGTCCAGTCCGGGTCGCCCGAAAACAACTCCGCTTCCCACCAGACGTCCCCGGCATTCAGCGCCTCGCGTTCGGTGTTCGAAAGTGGGGGAAGCGCGCGTTTGGCCCAGCGGTGGATGGGGCGGGTCAGATACGTCGCGCGGAAGGATGGCATGCAAGGCTCCGTGTTGCGAAGGACAACGCACGATACGGGTCATACGTTCCGGGCCGTACGCGGCCCGCAAGCCTATCATCAACGCAGCGCGCCTGCATTGTCCAGCCTGCTGCCTGTGCAGGCGTCAGGCCCGCACGAAAAACACCACCGTCATTACCGCGCCGATGAGCACGATCGTCGTGCGGATCAATCGTGGCGGCAGGCGCCGTGATGCCCACGCCCCGGCGTAGCCGCCAATTGTCGCCGTCACCATCATCAGTATTGCTTCGGGCCAGTATACTATTCCTGCCAGAGCGAAGGTCGCAACGGATGCGCCCGACACGATAAACGACATGCCGTTTTTCAGCCCGTTCATCAGGTTCAGATCTTTCATGCCCAACGCCGCCAGAAGCGCCAGAAGGACGATGCCAAGCCCGCCGTTGAAATAGCCACCGTAAATACACACGATCAGGCTGGCAAATTTTGCCATCGCCCCTTCTGCGTTGACGTGACGTTCGGCCCAGACGGCAACCTGCCTGCCATAGGCGAAGAGAAGCGTTGCGAAACCAAGGAGCCACGGCACGACGATGCCGAATACTTCTGGCGACGATACAAGGAGCAGAAGCGAGCCCAGAATCCCCCCGATCGCCGCGACCACCATCAGAAGCACGATTTCCCGCATCGGAAGCTGACGTAATTCGCGCAGGAACCCCAAGGCCCCGCTGAGGTATCCGGGAAATACCGATACTGCGCTGGTTGCATTGGCGGCGATCGTGGGAACACCGATAAAAACCAGCGCTGGAAATGTCAGGAACGTGCCGCCGCCTGCGATGGCATTGATGCCCCCCGCAAAAAATGCAGCAACGGAGAGCAGGATGATGTCTGGCAAGGTCATGGCAAGGGTCGCTTCACTATTTTTCCGCGGCCCTCATAGCGCGTTACGCCTCCAGGAAGAAAGAGCAGTAGCGGATAATCGCCCGCACGGTCCAAGGCAAGCTGTGGAGGCGTCAGGACTTCAGGACTTCGGCAACGGGACCTTCCCTGCCCAGTGTCTTCAGGCAGGTGAAAGCAGCCGCATCGCTGCATTTTCGACCGTCCTGCTTCCGCCGCTGCCTTTGCCTGAGATCACCGGGTGCATGTTTGGGTTCGTGGCAGCGGATTCTCGTCCGTCCCTTCGCGGAAGCGATATTCATATCTGTCCCGAAAGATGGCATTAACTTGAAACCGAAGTTTCGCAACAGCCCGCGCAGGGACATTTCCAACGCGATCATGCCCTGTTGAATAGCCTTTCTGGCGCTGAGCATGGCGCGAACCTCTTGCGCCGGGACGGAATTGCAGTGAACCGGCTGGACCCAACCCATGTGCAGAAGTCTCGCAATGCCCTCCGCGTCCCAGCGATCTGTCTTGATGGGCATCGCCTTCAACGCCCCCTTCACTTGCCGCGTTTCCATTAGCGCAGTCTCGGAGACCAGGCTCGGTCAGGCAGCAATGGTGCCAATCTGCTCTCCGATCCAGCGGGCGAGAGTTTCTGGCGCGCAGGCAACATCAACCCCTTCTCGGATCTTCCCATGCTCGCTGATCACACATAGCGCAGCCTTCGCCAATGACACATCCAATCCGACCAACAGCTTCATCCCGTGGTCCTCCATCTGGTTTCGATCCGGGAAGGTCGACAACCTGCCTCTGATCTTGCAAGCGGTAACAGGCAGTGCGCGGCGCAGGCCCCGTTACAGCATCTCATAGCCAGAACATTAAGGTTGCAGCGAAGTGAAAGGTCTTTTTCGGCCCCGCCCTTCGATTGACCTCGTTAAGGACGTTCAGTAGCCAACAACTGCCTGCCCCCGCGCAAAAGCGCAAGGATTATTGGATTTGCCACCGCGCTGCCTGAAGGGTCAAGCCGTTCCAATAAGCTTTGCGTACATACCGCCCTAGGACACTGAAGGTTGTTATGGAGGACAGTCAGGCAGTCGCTCCCTCAACATCTTCATTTCCCTTTTAGGCTGCTGACGAAGCCGGGCTGGCCGTTATTCCTGCCGCCGTGGGTTAAAGGCGGATCGCTCGCAGACAAGAATGCCGGCCCGCCATTGCTCTGGCTGTCAGGCCGCCGGGGACTTCGATACCTGGGCAAGGAGATTGCACGCCGCCGAGGGCCATTGTGAGAGGCGCGCGGCCCCTGCCGGGGCTGCGGTGAGTTACCCGGGTCATGCCGCCAAGCGTCTTAGGCCTGCCAAAGGGGCCCGTGATCTTCTTCCGGCTTCGTCGGGGCAGGGGGCACCCGGGATAATGCAAAGGGCGACCCCTCGGTGGCGGCGGGTCGGGACTTTGGCGCGACATGCGGCGGCACGCTCATCCGCCTCAGTGCGGCGCCGAAAGAGGTTGCGTCATACTCCGCGCCCGGCGCCGCGCCATGTGGCGGTGGCCCCCGGGGGTGCACGGGAGGTGCGGTCGAGACAGCCTCCGAGCCATGCGACACTTCTGACATGGGAATCAGGTTCGCGCGGAAACCGCTGGTTTTCTTCAGGCGTTCTGCGCTCAGGCACCCGGCGCCCGGCGCCCGGTGAAGACAGTAGCGGGCGATACTTCCGGCGCCTCGCGGCGGAGCATCGTCGGCCAGGACACGCGCCACG
>JAUNVT010000123.1 GCA_030540655.1 Rhodobacterales bacterium | reverse complement strand
CGCGCATCGGGGCAACTCACGTTTGAGCCAACAAGACTGGCGGTTGGTATAATACAGAAAAAGTGACGCTGTTCAGGCTGTTGGGCGCCGAAGATGCGACAGGGGTTGAAGGGATGGAAAGCATGGCGATGTGGCCGGGATCGTCGGTATCGGGGAGGTATATCGGCCACCCGGAATCCTGCTATTTCGGCGTCTCCAAGGTGGAGCACGATCAGATTCAGGATTACGCAGTTCACAAAGGGATGGAATTCAAGGAAGCCGAACGCTGGCTGGCATCGATCCTGAACTAGACACCATCTGACATCGCGGCGGTGGCAGCCGAATAGCGTTGCCCGCCGAGTATATCGGAGCGGGACAACCATATGCATGAGGGAACTTGGCACGGCCCGGCCGCCGTGCCATGCTGGTATTTGCAGCATTGCCATATGCCCCACCTTTGCACCGAATTATCGAATGCAGACGCCAAAGAATTGGAATGTCCCGCGTGTCACTTCCTATTGACGATACCCTGCTTTTGATGCGCTCGCTGATCGGCTTTCCCACCGTCTCACAGGACAGCAACCTTGACATGATCGCCTACCTCGCCACGCGGCTGGAGGCGTCAGGTGCGCGGGTGGACATCATGCATGATACGTCGGGCAACAAGGCGAACCTCTTTGCCACGATGGGCCCCGAAGGCGATGGCGGCATTGTGCTGTCAGGCCATAGCGACGTCGTGCCCGTGGCCGACCAGGTCTGGGCAACGGATCCCTTTCTGCTGCACGAGGAGGGCGGTCGCCTCTATGGGCGCGGTGCCTGTGACATGAAGGGGTTTATCGCGGCCACCATCGCGATGGCCCCCACTTTTGCGCAGCGCATCGGGAGCCGTCCGCTGCATTTCTCCTTTACCTATGACGAGGAGACCGGCTGCGTCGGTGCACGCGCTCTGGCGCAGGTTCTGACTGCGCGCGGGTTGAAGCCATCGGTTGCACTGATCGGCGAGCCGACCATGATGCGCGTGATCGAAGGGCACAAGGGCTGCTGCGAATATTCCACCCAATTCACCGGCCTGGCGGGGCATGGCTCGGACCCCGACCGGGGGGTGAATGCTGTTGAATATGCGGCGCGTTTTGTTGCGCGGCTTCTGGAGCTGAAGGATATTTTGCGCGGCCGCGCGCCCGCGCAGAGCCGGTTCGATCCGCCCTGGACCACGATCAATACCGGTGCGCTCATCGGGGGCGTGGCGCATAACGTCATCCCTTCGACCGCGCAGGTCGATTGGGAAATGCGCCCTGTTCAGCAGTCGGACTTTGCTTTGGTCAAGGAAGACTTGCGTCATTACTGCACGGACATCCTGTTGCCCGCGATGCGCGCGGTCTATCCCGATGCCAATATCCGCACCGAAACCATCGGGGAGGTCGAAGGTCTGATCCCCGCGGAAATTTCGGAAGCGCGCGACATCATGATGGAGCTTACCGGGGCCAACAGCGCCGATGTCGTCCCCTTCGGTACTGAAGCGGGCATATTTCAAAGCATGGGCATGTCTGCCATCCTCTGCGGCCCCGGCTCGATCGAGCAGGCACACAAGGCGGATGAATTTGTGACCATGGACCAGATGACGCAATGCCTTGAGATGCTGGACCGGCTCAGCCTGAAGCTGGCCGCCGCCTGATCACGACCGCCAGAACCGCAGGTAATGGGGAACGCGCCCCTCGCGCAGCGCCTTCTGCTCATACCGGGTCGAGATCCAGCCATCCCACGGGCGGCGCCAATCCTGCGGCCCTTCGGCGAGCCACTCAAAGCCCGCACGCGGAATTTCTTCCATCGCCTGTCGCACATAATCCGCGATATCGGTTGCAACGCGCAGCTCAGCACCCGGCTGCATGGCCCGGGCCAATGGCTTCAGATGCTCGGGCGTCACGAACCGGCGCCGGTGATGCCGCGTTTTGGGCCAGGGATCGGGGTAAAGCAGGTAGGTTCGTCCCACCGACGCCGCGGGCAACACGTCCAGCAGATCGCGCGCATCGCCCGGATGCACGCGTACATGCGGCGCCGCAAGTTTGCGCAGCTTGGACAGCAGCATCGCGACACCGTTCAGATAGGGCTCGCAGCCGATCAGCCCCACCTCCGGCTCGCTCGCCGCCAGATGCGCCAGATGCTCGCCGCCGCCAAACCCGATCTCGAGCCACAACTCGCGCCCGCCGAACAAAGCCTCCAGATCCAGTTCCTCGCGGTCCGGGTTCACGTCCCAGCCAACCGGGCCGGGCGACAGCCCGTCCAGATCCTCGTCCAGCAACACCTCCTGCGACTTTCGCAGCGCCTTGCCCTTGAATCGACCGTAGAAATTGCGCCACGGCGCGCCCGATGGATGCCTGTCCCTGATCATGGCCGCAGCCTGTAACGCGGCCGCGACCCATGCGCAAGTTGAGGCGGCCCGTCAGACGCTGGCCACAAGCTTGTCTGCGAGGTCAATTCGCTCCCAACTGAACCCACCGTCGCTTTCCGGGGCGCGGCCGAAATGGCCATAGGCAGCCGTGCGCTGATAGATCGGCCGGTTCAGCGACAGATGCTCGCGGATACCGCGGGGGCTGAGATCCACGCAGGTGCGAATTGCCTTTTCTATCGCGGCCGGGTCCACCTCGCCGGTGCCATGCGTATCGGCAAAAATCGACAGGGGGTGCGACACCCCGATGGCATAGCTGAGCTGGATCGTGCAGCGTTCGGCCATGCCGGCCGCGACCACGTTCTTGGCCAGATAACGCGCTGCATAGGCGGCGGAGCGATCCACCTTGGTCGGATCCTTGCCGGAAAACGCGCCGCCGCCATGGGGGGCAGCGCCGCCATAGGTATCCACGATGATCTTGCGCCCCGTCAGGCCCGCATCTCCATCAGGGCCACCGATGACAAAGGTGCCGGTCGGGTTCACATGCCAGATCGTATCATCACGCAGCCAGCCCTCGGGCAGAACCTCTCGAACATAAGGCTCTACGATGTCGCGTACGTCACCGGGGGTCAGCTCGTGCTGACCGCACTGGTCAAACTGATGGTGCTGCGTGCTCAGCACGATCGAGCCGATATGGGATGGCTTGCCATCCTCATACACGACCGAAAGCTGGCTTTTCGCGTCAGGCAGCAGCAAGGGCTCGGTGCCATCCTTGCGGACTTCGGAGAGGCGCCGCAGGATCGCATGCGCGAACTGTACGGGAGCCGGCATCAGGTCCTCGGTTTCGCGCGTGGCATAGCCGAACATGATGCCCTGGTCGCCCGCGCCCTCATCCTTGCCCTCGCGCGCGTCCACGCCTTGGGCGATATGCGCCGATTGTTCGTGCAGAAGGTTCGTCACCTCCAGCGTACGCCAGTGAAACTTGTCCTGCTCATAGCCGATATCGCGCACGCATTCGCGGACGACGCGCGGCATCATATCCTTGTATTCGGTCAGCAGATCCGGGTTCGACAGTCCCACCTCGCCCCCGATGATGACGCGATTGGTGGTGGCAAAGGTCTCGGCGGCGACACGCGCCTCGGGTTCCTCAGTGAGAAATGCGTCAAGAATCGCATCGGAAATCCGGTCGCACACCTTGTCGGGATGACCTTCCGAAACCGATTCGGAAGTCAGTGTGTAGCTCTGTCGTGTCATGAGATCGCTCCATTATGAATCCCGTCGCGCCAGGAAGCCGTTGCGACGGTATTCGTTTGCGTAGAAGGGCAATGAGCAAACGTCAATCACAGACCGACATGGGCCTGCCGGTTTCGTTGGCGATGCAGCGCCGCAGGCAACAGCGCCATCAGGGCCAGCAGCAACAAACATGGCCAATCGCCACTGCGCGCATAGAGCGTGGGCGCCAGCGGCGGCGGCAAAGGCGCATCCAGATAGCCCGCCTGCCCCAGCGGAATTTCGGCAGTGATATGCCCTGCCGCATCGATCATGGCCGAAACACCGGTATTCGCAGCGCGGATCATCGGCAGCCCCTGCTCGGCGCTGCGCAGCCTTGCCTGGGCCAGGTGCTGATAGGGACCCGATATCTGGCCAAACCACGCGTCATTGGTGATCAGCAGCAAAAAATCCGGCCTTCCCGGCGCTGCGGCCACATCGCGCGGGAAAACGCCTTCATAACAGATCAGCGGCAGCGCCGCGCCCAGCGGCCCCATCTCGATCACCTGCGCGCCCGGCCCCGGCGAATAGCCATAGCCGGCCTGCTGCGCCAGCCCCCTGATGCCAAATCGGCTCAGCAGATCGCCAAAAGGGACGTATTCGCCAAAGGGCACCAGATGGTGCTTGTCATAGAGCGCCGTGCGGTTGCCCTGCCCGTCCAGCACAATGAGGGAGTTGAAATACCGCGCACCCTCGGATCGCTGCACCCCCAGAACGATGGGCGCCCCGCGTGCGGCCCCTGCAATGGCATCGAGCAGATCGCCCGCATGTTCAAGCAAGGCTGGCACTGCGGTCTCGGGCCAGACGATCAGGTCAGGCGGCACGCCCGCCTGAGTGAACTCCATCTGCCGGTCGAAATGATCCTGCATATAAGCTGGATCCCATTTCTGAGCCTGCGGCACGTTGGGCTGCACCAGTCTGACAATCGGGGCGTCCTTTCCCGGCGCAGGTGCGCGGTTCAGAAACGGCGCCGCAGCATAGAAGCCAGCCAGCACAACCATAGTGGCCCCGGCCCGGCGTCGCCCCAGTGCCAGATGCCACAGCGCAGCGCCTGCAATCAACACGGCAAAGGTCAAAGGCAGCGCGCCGCCCACCGATGCCCAGGCCAGCATGGGAGTGGAGATCAGCACGTGACCGGGCTGCGCCCAGGGAAATCCGGTCCACAGCCAGCCGCGCAGCGCCTCGGACAGAGTCAATAGCGCAGCCCATGTCAACGCGCCGCCGCCCAGCTTGCCCGCAATGCCCTGCGCACCCGCCCAGAACAACGCGAAACCTACCGCGCTGAACAGAAGCGCAAAGGGCGCCATCCAGCCGTGCTGCGCCATATCGATCAGAAACGGCTCGACGATCCAACTGAGCGCAACGCCAAAATACCCGGTTCCCGCTGCCAGCCCGATGATAGCGGCCCCGCGCCAGCCTGATGATGCTGAATAGATCCCGTAGACCCCGCCAAAGGCGAACACCGTCAGCGGCCACAGCTCCCAAGGCGCCTGCCCCAGAGCGGCCACTGCACCCAGCACGGCAGCAAGACCCGCCTGCACCCACCGCCCGCGCGCCGCGATCCAGCGCCGCGCGGCGGCATCAGGCATGGGCACTTATATCCGGCACACGAACCCGAAGGCGCTTGATCCGGCGGGGGTCGGCATCGACCACCTCGAACGTGGTGCCGCCGGGATGTTCCACCACCTCGCCGCGCACCGGAACACGTCCCAGCAGCATGAAAACCAGCCCGCCCAGCGTGTCGATCTCTTCCTCGTCCACGTCATCGACGTCGGTCAGGGACCGGCCGATCTCGTCCTCGAACTCCTCCAGCGGAGTCTTGGCCAGAGCGATGTAGCAGCCCGGCTTCTCCTCGGTCCAGTGCGCATCCTCGCCGATATCGTGTTCATCCTCGATCTCGCCGAGAACCTGTTCGATCAAATCCTCGATCGTAACCAGCCCGTCCACGCCGCCATATTCATCTATCACCAGCGCCATGTGCCGCCGGTCTGTCTGCATCTTTTGCAGCAATACGCCGATGCGCATCGAAGGTGGAACATAAAGCAAGGGCCGCAGCATTTCCTCGAGCGAGAACGCATCCTCAGCGTCGCCATTGAACCCGTGCCGCAGCGCAAAATCCTTGAGGTGGATAAACCCGACCGGCGAATCCAGCGTGCCTTCGTAAACCGGCAGGCGCGTCATGCCACTGTCGCGGAATACATGAACCAGTTCGGCCTGGGTGATCGTGGAGGGAACCGATACGATATCGGCCTTGGGAATCGCCACATCCTCGACCACCATGTCGCGCAGGTTGATCAGGCCACGGCCCTTTTGCGCGGCAGGTATACTGGGTCTGGCTTCGCCGTCATGATCGGACGGTGTAAACGCGCTGAGCATGCGGCGAAAAAAACCGTTGCTTTCGTCATCGTCACTTGGCCTCTCGGGCTGCGCGCAGAGCGCTGCACTAGAGGATGCGTCGGTACTGTCGCCCATCAGCTTCTATTCCAAACTTTCAATTCCAAACTCTGTCATTAAAACAATATGGGGCCTGGTGCCGTGTGCACCAATAGCCTGTTATCAATATGGATCCGCTATGCCCAGTCTGCCAAGAATGGCACGCTCGCAATTTTCCATCAACACAGCGTCTTCTTCGCGGACATGATCATAGCCCAAAAGATGCAAAACCGCATGCACGATCAGATGCGCAGCGTGATCTGCCAGCGGTTTGTTGCCCAATTCGGCCTCGGCGGCGCAGATGTCATAGGCGATGGCGATATCGCCCAGTTCGGCCTCGGGCGGGGAACGCGGTATGTCGGGCACTGTGCCGGGACGCTCCGCACCCCGTTCGGCGCTGGGCCAGCTGAGCACATTGGTGGGCTGCGGTTTACCGCGAAAATCTTCGTTAAGCGCGGCGATACGCGCATCGTTGCAGGCAAGAATGCTGATTTCGAACCCTGCGGGAGACATTCCCAGATGCTCCAGCGTCATCCGGGCAGCACGCTCCGCCAGCGCCTCCAGTCCCAGCGCACGCCAGCGGCGCTCCTCGATCATCACATCGGTCAGCAAGGGAACCGGCCGCTCAGCCATCGGCCTCATATGCCTCGATGATAGCGGCCACCAGCGGGTGGCGCACCACGTCCTTGGCGGTGAAATAGTTGAAGCCGATCTTCGGGATCGCCTTCAGCAGCCGCTCGGCGTCATGCAGCCCCGACGCCACGCCGCGCGGCAGATCGATTTGCGTGCGGTCTCCCGTCACCACCATGCGCGACCCTTCGCCAAGACGCGTTAAAAACATCTTCATCTGCATCGTCGTGGCGTTCTGCGCCTCGTCCAGCACCACGAATGCGCGGCTGAGCGTGCGTCCGCGCATGAAGGCCAGCGGCGCGATCTCGATCTTCTTGTCTTCGATCAACTTGGCAAGTTGCTTGCCCGGCAGAAAATCGTTCAGCGCATCATAAAGCGGCTGCATGTACGGATCGACCTTGTCCTTCATGTCACCGGGAAGATAGCCCAGCTTTTCGCCCGCCTCCACGGCAGGGCGCGACAGGATGATCTTGTCTACATGCCCCTCGATGAACATCGAAACGCCAACGGCCACGGCCAGATAGGTCTTGCCCGTGCCAGCAGGGCCGATTCCGAATGCCAGCTCTTTCTCGAAAAGCGAGCGCACATACGCCCTTTGCGCCTCGGTCCGCGGCTCAACCAGCTTTTTGCGGGTCTTTATCTCGATCCGGCCGCCCTTGAACATCTCCAGCTGGTGGCCGCCATTGGGGCCAGGCGCGGACGCGCTGCCGCCCATGCGCAGTTCGCGGTCGATATCGCCTACAACAATTTCCTTTCCCGTCTCCAGCCGCTGGTACAACGATTGCAGCACCTCGACCGCATCGGCCACCTGCGGCGTTTCGCCGTGAACGGCCAGCTGATTTCCCCGGCGCAGGATTTGCACGTCCAGCGTACGCTCTATTTCGGCAAGGTTGCGGTCATGCGCGCCGCACAGGTCGATAAGCAGGAAATTGTCTGGAAATTCGACGACCTGACTGTGCATGTCGTCCGTGGCGGATGCGCCTTGTGTTGGGGTTGTGGGCAAACAAATCTCCGCTTCTGGCAGTATGGGGGGGCAGCGTTGAACACTAGTCAAGGATATAGGTCGCGCAGATGAAGGTGCCAACCCGCGCGCCCGAACGCAAGTCAGAGTTATGGATTACGCGAAAATCATTATGTAACGGTTGAAGCGTCCTCACTCGGCGATCATGTCGCCCGCCAGCGAATTGGTGGCCGACGCGGCAATGCGTACGCGCAGCAGATCGCCCGGCGCGGCCTGCGGTGCCGTGACATGGACAGCATGCAGATATTGCGACTTGCCCACCATCTGACCGGGCTGGCGCCCTGCCCGTTCCAGCAGCACCTCAACCTCGCGCCCGACCATGGATTGCTGAATCTCGCGCTGCTGGCGCGTCAGAAGCGCCTGAAGCCGTTGCAGCCGCTCGCTTGCCTCGGCATCGCTGACCTGCGCACGTTCGGCGGCTGGGGTGCCGGGGCGGGTGGAGTATCTGAACGAATAAGCCTGGCCAAAGCGGACTTCCTCGATCAGGTCCAGCGTGGCCTGAAAATCCGCCTCGGTTTCTTCAGGAAAGCCGGTGATGAAATCCCCTGACAGCATCAGATCTGGGCGCGCGGCGCGGATGCGTTCGATCAGGCGGATATATGCATCGCTGGTGTGGTTGCGGTTCATCCGCTTCAAAATGCGGTCGCTGCCCGATTGCACCGGCAGATGCAAATAGGGCATCAGCTTGCCGCAACTGGCATGTGCCTCGATCAGATCATCGGCCATGTCATTGGGGTGGCTGGTGGTGTAGCGGATACGTTCCAGCCCGTCCACCTCGGCCAGCGCGTGAATCAGCCCGGCCAGTGTCCAGTCGTCGCCCTTTGGCCCCGCCCCGTGATAGGCATTTACATTCTGGCCCAGAAGCGTGATCTCGCGCACCCCGCGTTCCACCAGATCCTTCGCCTCGTCGATGATACGGGCTGCGGGACGCGATGCTTCTGCGCCGCGGGTATAGGGAACGACGCAGAAGGCGCAGAACTTGTCGCAGCCTTCCTGCACGGTAAGAAAGGCGGCAGGCGCACGGCGCGCCCTGGGGCGGCGGCTCAGCTTGTCAAACTTGCTCTCGGGCGGAAAATCGGTGTCCAGTGCGGTGCCGCCCTGCCGGACCCTTGCCTCCATCTCGGGCAGGCGGTGATAGCTTTGCGGGCCGACCACCAGATCGACCAGCGGCTGGCGGCGCATGATCTCGGCCCCTTCGGCCTGCGCGACACAGCCTGCGACACCGATCTTCAGATCGGGATTCGCCTCCTTCAGATCGCGCAGACGGCCCAGTTCGGAATACACCTTCTCGGCGGCTTTTTCCCGAATGTGGCAGGTATTCAGCAAGATCATGTCCGCATCGTCCGGGGACTGTACCTCGGTGTAGCCCGCGCCGCCCATTGCCTCGGCCATGCGCTCGGAATCATAGACGTTCATCTGACATCCATATGTCTTGATGTAGAGTTTCCTGGGCTGGTCCATGAGGGGCCTCCGGATTATGCGCTCGGGTATCGGCTGCCTATATCACAGCGGCGCCATCATGCAATGCGCCACAGATCCGTGAAACCATTGGCCGCACCGGAATTCGGGTATGCTATAGGGCACCTC
>JAUNVT010000122.1 GCA_030540655.1 Rhodobacterales bacterium | reverse complement strand
GCGGAGGCTGAATCACGCCGAGAGCAAATGATCAATGGGTCCTGACTCTAGGGGCCTAGACACACTAACGAGGACCGACCCCACAGCGCGATCGGATACAACGTCCCGATCACCATCCATCATCCCGATGGCGTCACCAGCCCGTCATCGGGGAAAAGCCGGGAAAAAATCCAGCTTCCGGGGGTCCAAAGTTGGGGAGTGTAGCATGAACCTGATCTTGCCCCCGTTTCACCGGACACTCAGGCGGTTGCGGTTTGGGCTGCGATGAACTCGCGTGGTGAGCGCATCTTCAGCCCCGAGTGCGGGTGGTTCTCATTGTAGTCTTCGAACCATCCGGCAATCAATCCAAGGACGGTGACGGCGGCCGCCATCGGTGATGATTTCATAGTCAGACATAAGCACGTGCTTAGAGCTATCCCTAAGCCTCCATGGTCATGCCTGAGTGTCCGGTCGAAAGGGGGGCCAGTTCAGAACCTTTGGACGCCGCGCTGAGGTTGAAGAAACCTTGGTCTCAGGTGAGACGCAATGCCCCTTTCTCGTCCAGCAATAATTCTGTCATAGTAAAAAATCTCGCGTAGTAGCCTCGTGCTGCGCAAGGTTGTATTTTCCGTTGCATATCAGTCTTTGCCGCGACCGAAAACGCGCAACAGCATGAGCTTCAGAACCTGAAGGATGTTACCGCCCACGCGTAATTCATCAGCTTCGACGGGCGCTTCGCCCGCAGCGCCGCCTTGCATGTTGCGCTTGAAGTTAGCGGCAAACTGATCGACGATCAGTGCTACAAACTGTTTTACTATAGCGCCGCGCGCAAATTGACCCAAAGCCCCGGAAAGTGCGTAACCTATATGAACATCCACTTGTGTGCTGTGGGCGTCCGCGCCAGACAGTTCATAGAGCATCTCGCCGCGCGCTGATGTGGCGCTGCGCTTGTCTTGGCCTCGTCCATGAACTGTGCCCTTGCTCCCCGCATCATTCAACTCAAGTTCAGCGACACCGACAAACTCAGTGGAGATCGGTCCCATAGCGGCCTTGAGCGTCACTTCGAAAACGCCGTTGTCATGTGCTGCTTTCAGACGCGCACCAGGGATGCAGGAGATCATAAACGGGACATCGCAGAATCGTTGGGCTACTTCATCCGGCGGAAAATCCAGCATAAACCTGTGATGCACAGACGGCTCTAGAGCCATCTCGCCCTCCGCCCGCTTGGCGGACAGCCTCGCCAGTGCAGGCTCGTGGTCTTGTGCTTTCGTCTTTTGCGCTTGCAGCGCGGCAATCGAGAGTTCGTCTCTTTTATCTTCAAGCGACAGATGCCCGCCACCTGCCGGGCCAAGGCCCACCACTGTTGGCGCGCCCTCAGTTGCACCATTGCGTGCCTCAATCACGGACTGAATCGCGTTCACGATGCCTACATAGCCGGTACACCGGCACAGATTGCCCGACATCACCAGCCTAATCTGGTCCCTCGTGGCGCTGGGCATGCGGATTACCAGATCGCGCGCAGTGATTAGCATACCGGGAGTACAAAATCCGCATTGCAGCCCATGATTTTGCCGGAAAGCCTGCCTTAACTCTTCCATTAGCGGATCGTCATTCATGCCTTCAATAGTTTGAATATTTGCGCCATCCAGCGCAGCGACCGAGCCGATGCATGACCGTGCTGGCACCCCGTCGATCAGTACAGTGCAAGCCCCACAAGCGCCTTGTTCACAGCCTAGATGCGTGCCAGTCAGGCGCAGATCGCCCCGCAGGGCATCGGCAAGACTGGTGCGCGCCTCAGTCTCAATTTCGCGCAAGTGACCATTGATGGTAAGCTTAATCGTATTCGTTCTCATTTTGTTACCTGTTTCAATGCGCGTCCAAAGGCGGCTGCATTCGCGCGATCTGCCGCCGGATCGTCGGCGATGGCCAGTTCTTGGACATGTTGTGCAGCGTCGGCCAGCGTCGCAGGCGAAACGGGTAGGAACCGAGAGGTTTCTGCCACAACATAGGGCTTGCTACCAGTCGCCCCAATCACTCCGCATGCCGAAGTAGTGTCCACAACGACAGACGCCATGGCCGACGCAAATTCGCCTGCCTTGCGACAGAACTTAAAATATCCGTAGCGGGTGTCCGCGGCGCGCTTGCGTACCCGAATACCAGTTACGAACTCTCCTTCGCGAAGGTCTACTGTGAAAGGCATGATGACGAAATTGATCAGCGCAACCGACCTTGCACCCCCGACCCCTACAATTTCGACGACAGCGCCGAGCGCTGTTAAAGTAGTCAGCCAATCGGCAGACGGGTCGGCATGTACGACACTACCGGCAATGGTTCCGCGATTGCGTACCGCCCGATATGCAATGCCGCGTGCCACACGCTGCATGAAGCCATTTGTTGGATCGGGAACGCGCCCGTCTTCGATCGCGGCATGGGTGATACAAGCGCCGAAAACGACACTATCGTCTTCGTCTCGCGCTTCGGTCAGGGCTGTAATCCCGCTGATGTCGATCAAAACATCTGGACGCGACAGACGCAAGTTCAGCATTGGCCCAAGCGATTGCCCTCCAGCAATCACCTTGGCACTGCCGGCTGCCCGTTGTAGAAATTCGCTTGCTTCGTCGCAAGTGCGGGCACGTAGCAATGTGAACGGCGCCGGTTTCATGCGCTGTCTCCCGATATGGTTTTACCATCCAGCGCCTTCATTATGCGCTCGGGCGTAATCGGAGTTTCAGCCACTTCGACGCCGAGATGTTGCAGCGCGTCGTTGATCGCATTGGCGATGGCCGCAGGTGGTGCGATCGCGCCACCCTCGCCAATCCCCTTCACACCATGCGCGGTGTAGGGCGAGAGTGTCTCCATATGAAAAATTCGTACATCTGGCACTTCGCACGGTCCCGGCAGCATGTAATCCAGCATCGTCGAAGCCAGCGGCTGCGCATCTTTGTTATATGGCGATTCTTCGTAGAGCGCCGTGCCTATACCTTGCGCGACGCCCCCCAGAATCTGACCATCGACGATCATCGGGTTAACTAGTTTTCCACCATCCTCGACCACCACGTAATCCAGCAGCTCAACAGAGCCGAAATCGGGATCGACCGCGACCGTCACCGCATGTGTGGCATAGCTGAAGGTGCCGCTATCCACTTGGGGTTTGTAGCCCGCCATCACCTCGAGTCCCTCATGCGCGACATCTGCGCTGAGCGATTGAGGATGTTTGTACCACGCCCGCGCTATATCGCCGAGCGTAACCGATCCAATGCCATCTGTTACGGTCCCGTCCTTAAGGAAGACTTTGTCAACAGATGCTTGAAGCAGATGCGCACCGATTGCCTTGGCTCGCTCACCCAGAATTTCGCATGCCCGCGACACTGCGCCGCCCGCCATGACCATAGAACGCGAGCCCCATGTCCCCGTGGAATACGGGGTCAACGCCGTATCACCATGGACGACTTTGATCTTGTCGAAGTCGATGGTGAGTATCTCATGCGCGACCTGCGCCATTGAAGTTTCCATGCCTTGACCGTGTGAGTGCACGCCGATACGCACTTCCAGCCCGCCATCAGGGGTCATGCGTGCTCCGGCCTGTTCGAACCCAGGCACCATAGGGATTCCCCAAGCTGCATAAACCGAAGTGCCATGCGCCGCCTGTTCACAAAACGTAGCAAAACCCACGCCAATCAGGCGTCCGTCATCTTCGGGCGTTTCCTGACGCTTTCGCAATCCGTCCAGATCAATTTCAGCTACGGCGCGGCGCAGGCTTTCGGGATAGTCACCGCTGTCAAAATGTTTGCCAGTTATATTGTCATAGGGCATCAAATCCGGTGTTACCAAATTTCGGCGGCGCAATTCGGCTGGCTCAATACTTAGTTCTCGCGCCAATGCGTCAATTGTCAGTTCCATCGCAAAACACACACCCGTACGAGCAACACCACGATAAGGCATGAAAGGCGGCTTGTTGGTGGCAACGGACCGGGTCCGACAAAAATAATACGGCAGTACATAAGGTCCCGGCAGGATGCTCGCGATCTGCGCAGATTCAAGACATGCAGAAAACGGCCAGACCGAATATGCACCAACATCGACGCGCACATCTGCCCTCAGGCCCAACAATTTACCCTCGGCGTCCGCCCAGGCTTCGATCTTATAATGATGCTCCCGCGTGTTGGCGGCCGCAACTAAATGCTCACGCCGGTCCTCGGTCCAGCGGAAAGCGCGGCGATGAGTCATGGCCAGCCATGCGATGCAGATTTCCTCAGGCTGTAACAGGGATTTGAACCCGAATCCGCCGCCGACATCAGGCGCGACCACCTGAATACGGCCTTCCTCGATTCCAAGCGCCTCTGACAGGCCCGTACGAATGAGGTGGGGCAACTGGGTGGATGCGTAAATGATTAGCTGATCTAGACGCTCATCCCACCAAGCCACGGCGCCCTTGCCTTCGAGCGGGGCCATGCATTGACGATTTAACTTAATTTCACGCTCGACCCGGACAGCAGCGTTCTCGATCAGGGAAGCTTCGCCCTTTTCGATATTGGTTTCTAGATAAACATTATCGGCCCAGCCGTCATGCACGCGTATGGCGTCAACAGCCTCAGCGCTATTGGTATCGGCAAGGATAGGAAGCGGAGAAAAATCAGGCTCCAGCATTGCAGCGATATCTTCGGCTTCGGCGCGGGTTTTGGCGAGACACATGGCAAGCGGCTCGCCGACGAACCTTATCTTGCCGCGTGCTAGCACCGTCTGCTCCGAAGGTCTGAACCCCGGCAGACCCGAGATCGCCCGTATCGGATGCACGCCCTCCATATCGTCCATAGTGAAAACATAAGCCGCAATTTCCGGAGGAACCTTGATGCCATTTAGCGTTGCATGGGCGACGGGACTGCGGAGAAATGCCACCTCCGTCAGACCGGAAATTGCCATGTCACCGACATAGCTACCCCGGCCTCGCATCAGGCGGTCATCCTCCTTACGCAGGACTCGTGCACCAATTCCAGTGCCTTCTACGGTCTTCATTCGACCTTCTCCCAAACAACACTCCTGCGACCTTTAGCAGAGATCTCTCACCCCCAGCTGATCACTGCGAGCTTCGCCTATGATTTGACGGTAGGCGCCCCGATCTGTTGCGCCTTCACAATTGAAGATTAGAACTCGAGCTGATCCGTCCAATCCAAGCTGCTGGCGAACATCCTCATCCTTGGCCAATGCTAGTAAGCCCGCTAGCCCGGCTCCGCCGGTTTCGCCCGCTACGATAGCGAGATCGTTACCCTTGGGGTTGGCCAAAACGCGCATAGCCTCTGCTGCGGCTTTATCTTCGATACGAAGGCACGCCGCGACACGCGCGTCAAGAATTGGCCAGGCGACGTATGACACGGCCGCACAGGACAGACCGCCCATGATCGTCTCAAGATCGCCTTCCACCTCGACCGCGTGACCCACGGACTTGCTGACAAAAACACAATCAGCACTAAGCGGCTCAACAATAATTGGTGCAGGCGACTGCTCCCCTATCATTTGGTCAAACGCTGTCATTATTGCACCAGCGAGCCCGCCACATCCCGCGGGCAGCATAACATGTGTGGGCGCTTCGCCATTAAGCTGATCCATGATTTCACGCACCATAATCGAATAGCCGGACATGACGAGGCGGGGGATGCGCGTATAGTCAGAAGTCGCAGAATCCGAAATTACGACAGCAGCTGCATCCGCCGCAGCATCGCGTGCGGCGATCGCATATGCCTCGTCGTAAGTGCCGTCGATTCGCACCACGTCCGCCCCTTCATCGCGCAGTGCCTGCTCCCGCTCTGTACTAACACCAGTGGGAATATAAATCTTGCACCCGCAACCCATCGCGCGGGCGGCCCACGCTACCGAAAACCCGTGGTTACCATCTGTGCAACATGTTAGATAAGTGTTGGCTAATTGATCGGTATAAATGCCATCCAAAAGATCTTGATCACTTACAGGCTTACCAGTTTGTTTTTCCAACAACTCAGAAATTGTGGCGACGGATGCATAGACTGCACCCATCGCCTTGAAGCTGGCCAATCCTAGACGCCCACTTTCATCCTTACACCAGACCTGAGCCAAGCCTAGATCCTGAGCCACGCTTTTTAGCGGACACAGAGGAGTGGCAGCATATGCGGACCAAGCTGAAATGCGATTAAAAGCACTCTGAGCATTCTGCGGCGTATAAGCTGCTACAGCCGGGTCGATTGGCTTGCGCTTGCATAGCAGGACGTCGCCTAAAAAGTGGCCGCTTAGCTTTTGAGGAATTGGCTTGGTCACGCGTATATCTCCGTCTTTGGGCCGGGTCAGGCCGTGGTTCTTAGTGCTCAGGTATGAGAACAATCTTGCCAAAGACGGTGCGTGCTTCGGCCAGACGATGAGCCTCGGCTGCCTCGCTGAGCGGCAGTGTCTTGCCGATGATCGGCTTCAACTTCTTTGCCTCGAGCAGCTTCACGATTGTCGCAAGCTCGTTCATGGTGCCATGGTTGGATCCGATGATCGATAACTGCTTGTGCCAGACATGCGCCAGATTCATGGTCACATCGTAGCCAGACGATGCTCCGCACGTCACCAAGCGCCCGAAACGTGTCAGACTACGAACACTGTCTTCCCATACGTCCTTGCCGACATGCTCAAACACGACATCAACGCCGCGTTTGTCGGTGATCCGTCGGACCTCCTCACGGAAATTATGCGTCTTGTAGTTGATCATGAAATCAGCGCCGAGTTCCAGCCCTTTTTGGCACTTTTCGTCAGTTCCTGCGGTCCCGATAACACGCAAGCCATTTAGCTTGGCGATCTGTAGTGCGGCCAAGCCGATACCTGACCCGACAGCCTGAATCAGAATGTCTTCGCCAGCGCGAATATTTGCGCGCGCCAACTTGTGCCACGCAGTGAGGAACGTAATGTTTGTAGCTGCACACTCGGCAAAATCCAACCCTTCGTACAGCGGTAAAACGTTATCTGCGCGCACGGTGCAATATTGAGCATAGCCACCCCAAAGCGCGGAGCCGTAGTATTTATAGTGCAAGCAGACATTCGGCTCGCCCCGACGGCACGATTCGCACTGTCCGCACCCGACCGTTGCGTAAACTACGACAGGATCGCCTACTTTGACGGTCGTTACCTCCGAACCGATCTCAGCCACTTCGCCCGCGATGTCACCGCCCGGAATATGTGGAAAGCCCTTATTGGGCCGGTACTCTCCTTTGCGTCCAATGATATCAAACCAGTTGACCGATGTGGCGCGGACTTTGACCAGCACTTCGCGCGGGCCTGGCGGAATGTGGTCAATGTCCTCGTATTTCAGGACTTCGGGAGGACCGTATTCGTGATAAAGAGCGGCTTTCATGAATTTTCCTTCGTTTTTCTGATTAGAGTTGTGGTTGGGCAGCGACGATCAAAGCGCCGCCACCTCTTCTGAGCGTTTGTCAGTCACGAAGAGGTGCCCGATCTTGTGAGTGATCATGAAGTCAATCTTGGAGTTCAACGCGACAGCTTGAGGCGTGCCTCCGCAGCCCCAGAAGACTGGGATGTCGTTTTCCTCTAGCTCGAATACACCCGTATCAAAATCAGTCTTGTTCAGATCGACGCCGATTTTTGACGGATCACCGATATGGACAGGCGCGCCATGCGTCGCAGGGAACCGCGATGTGACCTGAATAGCTCGAACCAGTTGATGATCCTTGATCGGCCGCATGCTGACCACCATCGGGCCGGAAAAACGACCGCTAGGGACGCAGTCGACATCAGTTGTATAGACAGATACAATTTTGTCTTCCTGCTGGTGACGCAAGGGGATGCCTGCATTTAGCAGCGCTTCCTCAAACGAATAGCTGCACCCGATCAAAAAGCCAACCAGATCGTCTCGCCAATACTTTGTGATGTTTGAAGGCTGATCAATCAGCTTGCCATCTTTATAAACGCTATATCGCGGCAGATCGGTGCGGAGATCTGCATCGGCAAATTGTGTGATATAAGGGCTGCCTGGATCGGTAACTTCCACCAATGGGCAAGGCTTCGGGTTGCGCAGGCAGAAAATCAGAAATTCCAGTGCCACGTCTTTGGGCAAAATAATCAGGTTGGCCTGCGCATAGCCACGGGCGAGGCCTTCGGTACCGCCGGTCCAGCGACCGGCACGAATGTGGTCACGTAACTCCGTGGGGCTGAGGCTTGCCAATTCCTCTTTAGTCACCTTATCCGCCTGTTTTGTTATTTCCATTGTGTTCATTTGAAAACTCCTCAAACCATAGGTGTATCCTCGTAAGTAATCACTCCATTACTTGCTTGTCTCTGTCAAGGGTTCTGTTGAGTGAGTTGTGCTGATATCCACTGCGACGGGTCCGGCCGGGTGAAGGTAAACAGCCGGTCCCCGGCTTCTTCCAGACTGTCAGAACCGGCGCTGTGCGTAGATATTACACCACCTTCAAATCTCCACCACCTTCACGCCACGACCAGAGGTAGTTCAAGAAAAGCTTTTCTTAAGTAACTAATTACTGTTTGATCCTGTAAGATCTGATAGCAAGCGGAGGCACTTATGTTAAATCAACCTGCAACATCAAAAACATTGCGCAAAATAATTGGGACCGTACTGGTTGCTTCAATTGGCATAATTGCCCTCCCAAGCACACCAACCTGTGCATCAACCATATCGATCAAGTTGGGGCACGATATGGCCGAATCTAGTCCCCACCATCAAGCAACGGTGCGGTGGAAGGAGTTGGTAGAAGAGCGCAGCGGTGGTGACGTCACGGTACGGATTTTTCCGTCCAGCATATTGGGATCCGCCACTCAGATGGTCGAACAGGTTCAAGCTGGTGCCCTCGAGGCGGCAATGCTGCCCAATGCGCAAATTGCCCCTATCGCTCCGAAACTGAGCGTGCTTGATCTGCCATTTTTGTTTGCTAATCGCCAAATCGCGCATGGAGTAGTTGACGGGCCGGCGGGCGAAGTTATCCTCAAAGCATTAGATGGAACAGGCATCGTCGGAGTCGCTCACTGGGAAAGCGGCTTCAAGCAGTTCACGAGCAATTTTCCGATACATACTCCCGAGGATTTTGTTGGCCACAAAATCCGGACGATGCCCTCTCAGGTTGTACAGGCGCAGTTCCGTGCATTTGGCGCGGTGCCTGTACAGATGGCTTTTTCCGAACTCTATAGTGCGCTACAGCAGGGCACTGTCGACGGCCAGGAGAATCCAATCGCCACAATTGCCGCGGGCAAGCTGTATGAAGTCCAGCCTTATATTTCATTGTCAGATCACGCCTTCTTAGGTGAAATTTTCATGATCAACCAAGTGTTTTATGACAATCTCGACTCTGAAACACGTGACATTCTAG
>JAUNVT010000121.1 GCA_030540655.1 Rhodobacterales bacterium | reverse complement strand
AGGACGCAATGTCCGGGAATGGTTTGCTGCACGCAACCAGTTCGCTATAATGTTCAAGGAGCGCTTCAACGCGTGACCGTATCTGAAACCCGCATGGGCCACGCCAGATACACAGAGTTCATGACACTCCCCCGGGCGAGGCCCTCATTTGATCGAGCAGTCTCTGCCTCTCGTTCAAGCCAGCCCTTAAGATCACGCGCCCCAGAGAACATTTTGTAGCCATATATTTCCCGAAGCTCCTGCAGATGTTGCTGTCGGGTTTGGCGCCGCGCCGCATAAGATAGGATTTCATCACCTGTCAGACCCAGTTGGGCTCGAATAAAGCCAATGGCCTGCTCGGGAATGACCTCATGGGAAGACAGAGGTCGCCCAGGGTATCGCAAGGCACATAGTTGTAAGGCGAAGCCGATCCGGTTTTCGGCGCGACGCCGTGCGTTGATGTGGTCAAGGTCGCCATCGGCAAGCATGTAATGCCGAAGGAGCGAAAGTTCATCGATAGGGAGATCAAAAGGGCCGAACGCTGGCGCTCGGTCAGGATGCTGCGGTGGGCCACGTTTCTTTTGCTTTCCATTTTAGGGTTGCTTATCTTTGATTAAGATAAAGAATAGGAAATAGCTTTTATGAACGAAAGCAGAGCACCTTCCAGAGCTTCTCAAACGAACGTTTGTGAAGCATGCTGATCGGCTATGCACGGGTCTCAAAAGCCGACGGTAGCCAGTCCCTTGACCTACAGCGAGATGCCTTGATCGCAGCGAGCGTCGAAGAAGAACAGATTTACGCGGATCTGGCGTCCGGCAAGAAGGATGACCGATCCGGTCTGGAGGCCTGCCTCAAGGCATTGCGTGACGGCGATATTCTGGTTGTGTGGAAGCTCGACCGTTTGGGCCGCAGTCTGCATCACCTGGTAAAGACCGTCAGCATGCTGTCCGAGCGCGGAGTTGGCCTCAAAGTACTCACCGGGCTCGGCGCGCAGATCGACACAACAACTGCGGCCGGCCGGCTTTCATTTGGTATCTTTGCGGCTCTCGCTGAATTTGAAAGCGAGTTGATCCGCGAACGCACAATGGCGGGGCTCCAAGCAGCCCGCGCCCGTGGCCGGAAAGGTGGAAGGAGATTTGCTCTGACAAAAGCGCAGGTCCGCATGGCACAGGCCGCTATGGCAAGTCGCGATACGTCGGTTTCAGAACTCTGTAAGGAACTGGGGGTCAAACCTGTCACGCTCTACCGATATGTCGACCCCAACGGCAATCTACGTGATTACGGGAAACGGGTCCTCAGCGCTTAGACCAGATGAGCGTTTTGCTGCGCACAGGCCGCAAGTGTGGTTCCCTGACGAACATTGAAGAGTTCATGGGAGGAAACACAAATGAACAAAACAACTTACGTTGGCCTCGATGTCCACAAAGATACGATCGCCGTTGCTGTCGCTGAGGAAGGACGACGCGGTGAGATCCGCTTCTTTGGCACGATTGCGTATACAGCTGATTCTGTTCTGCGCCTGACCAAGCAGCTGGCGGCGGCGGGCAACACGCCAAGTTTCTGCTATGAGGCGGGGCCATGTGGTTAGCCTCATCGAGAGGGCGTCGATCGCTTTTCGGATCATGGGATGCTCCTTTGCAAACAGAAAAATCCCACAGAAAATCACAAATCTACGCCCTCAACCATCCCGCTGTCGTGTACAGGGACCGGCGACCCTCTGTGGCTGAATTTCGCGGCCAAGCGCATCAAGGGTAAGGAGTTGCTCATCGTCGTCTCCAACAGGCCCGCCCATCATGCCCTGACTACATACCGCAAACGCTGGGCAATCGAGTGCCTGTTTGCTGAGGCCAAAACTCGGGGCAATCTGGAAGATACGCGTCTCTCAAGTTCTAAAAAGTTAAGCCTGCTCATCGGGCTGGTCGCGCTCGCAATGGCTTGGGCCGCAAAGATCGCATCCGCAAAAATTGGAGCACGAAAGCGTCCACGGAAATCTCACGGACGCTACGCGAAATCCATCTTCCGCATTGGGCTCGATGAAATCAGGCGCCTCTTACGCACCAACCCCGCTAAGGCGTTTCAACATTGGCCCAAAAGCAAAATGAAAATCGCATGAGTGTCGTGTACAAGGGCGCAGGAAATTCTGTCTCCCAAGCCGCCAAACATCTCGGCATAGGCAGATCAACAGCTTACAAGATCATCAAAACGCAACGTCATAGCTGATATTTCTGTTTTGTTCTCCCTTAGCGTGGTTTTACGAAGAAACCTTCCGATGGGGCCTTACTGGGTGGGCATCCGGTGAAAAACGGGGTGGGTAGGCAGAAAGCAGGAGATAAGCACGCCTTGCTGACCTCTAACCTGAGGCGAGACAGCCTAAAACGTACGCACGCAAGACTTTAACATGATTCCGCCGCTAGCGGATCTGGAATCCAGTATAATAAACGCTGTAACAGCAATTCTGCCGTCCTAACAACTTGTCATCTTAGTTGTTTATAGTTATCGGCACTCTCTATTAAGTTGAATAACTAAGTTAACGCCAGCAAGGAAGTTGCATGTGGCAGGACACCCAGCCCAACCAAGGCAATGATTTAAAGTCTACTGTGGTTGCCCTGGCAGTTGTGAGTGCGTTTGCGGCGGCGCTCTTCTTGGCCTTCGGAGGCGCCACGATACTGGATTTTACAAACACATCATGGCTCAAAGGCGGGGACCCATCGCAGCATCTGTTGGGTTGGTTATTCTACCGACAGACCGATCTCACGCAACTCCCGATTGGATTAAATCCCAAATTCGGTGAACTGACTTCAGGATCAATTGTCTATTCTGACTCCATTCCGCTCTTCGCCGTAGCGTTCCGGTTCCTCAATCCGATACTACCTGAGACTTTCCAATATTTTGGCTTATGGATACTAACATGCTTCCTTTTGCAGGGCCTTTTCGGATATTGGCTGCTGCGGTTACTTAGCGCGGCCAGAGGAGTGGCGGCAGTAGGCGCCTGCTTGCTGCTGGCAAGCCCATACATGTTATGGCGCCTACACGGTCACGAGGCGCTGATGGGCCACTGGATTTTGCTGGCGACGGCCTGTCTCTATCTGTTGCCACAGATGCGCTGGGGTGCTTGGGCGCTGTTGTTAGTCATTGCTGTAGCTGTGCACGGCTATCTGGCAGCGATGGCGGGAGCCGTCTGGGTGACGAGGATGTGGCTGGAGCGGCGGGACATGCCCGGCACTGTGATCCGCGCGGGAGTGACTTTCGCGGGGGTCAGCGGCGTCGCATGGTTGCTGGGCTATTTTGCCATTCCGAGTGCCGGCAGCGGCAAGGATGGTTTTGGCCTCTACCGCACCACTTTGGCCAGTTGGATCGACTCTGACGGCATGTGGGGGCAACTTCTGCCTGACCTGCCCAGCGACCTAGGTACCTACGAAGGCTTTGCTTATCTGGGTCTAGGCGCATTAGTAGTAGCTATTCTGACCTGCTTGGGGCAGGCGTGGCGAATATGGCATACGAACCTGCCCAAGCTCCTGCCTCGGACCGCGGTATCACTGATGCCACTGCTGTGGACCTGCATGGCGTTCACACTCTTCGCCCTCAGCCACCGGATTTCGATCCTCGGACATACGCTGTTCGACATAGACCTACCTAATAATCTGCCTATCGTGACCACCTTTCGAGCTAGCGGACGCTTCATCTGGCTGCCGAGCTACATGCTGGTTGCGCTCTCAATTGTCTGGCTGGCACGCGCCGCGCCCGCTCGCGCCGCAGTCCCTGTCCTTGGGGTGGCGGCGCTAGTGCAGGTGGCGGACATGACGCAGGCAATGCAGTTTTTTCGCGAACGTTTCGCTGAGCCGCAGCCGCAGCAATTTACTGCCGACTTCTGGGACGCCGTCGGCGCGCGCTACGACCGTATTGTAGCTTGGCCAGTCGATCCGCACAGTCCCGAAGTGATCGAGGCCTCCTTTGTGGCCGTACGACAAGGCATGTCAATCGACCAAGCCTATCTGGCGCGCTCTGATGGGCATGCTTTCTCGCAAACGGGCTACGAAACCCAGTCTCAATTAACCAGCAGTTCGTGGCAGGACGATACGCTTTATATGATCCACGATCAGGCCACAGCTGAATTCTTGGCGACTCAGATGGCTGAAACATCACAGGAGGTCTTTTTCGCCGAGGTCGACGGTGTCTGGGTCGTGGCGCCGGGCTGGACCGGTTGTCGCAGAGACTGCGGGGCGCGTCCTGCGGCGCCTGAGCCGCTCGCCCCCACTCTGCTTCCGCCCGACGGGATCCTCACGTTAACGGATGGTGGCAATTTCGATCCTTACAAGCGCTGGGGCTGGTCCTCGTCTGAAGCGCAGGGTCGCTGGACAGAGGGACCTTTGGCGACATTCGTGGTTGCTCTTGGCCAACCTGTCGTCAGACCAGTCAGCATCGAAATGATCGCCAGCCCTTATTTGGCCGATGGCGCCCACGGGCGTGACGTGAAGATTCGCGCGAACGGGCGCACGCTGCTCGAAACGAATCTGACCGATCCCGAGATGCACTCCATCATTTTCGAAGCGCCGCCTCAGACATTCAGCGCTGATGGCGTATTGCTCCTAGAGATCCAGATCTCGAACTCTTTGTCACCGTTTGAACTCGGATTGTCAGAGGACGTTCGCAAACTGGGGCTATATGTCCAGAGCGTATCCTTTCGCTCGGCCGGGAGTTGATTTTACAGGAGAAGCTCATGCTGACAACGCCCCGCCATGCCAACAACAGTGGCCCGATCATGGAGTTCACCCCAAGTTACGAAGTTAACGGAGAGGACGCCCCGGTGCTGTCCATCGTAACGCCCATGTTCAATGAAGAAGACGGAATTGAACGGTTTCTTAAAACGGTACGTAGGGTGATGGGCGATCTGGACCTGTCCTACGAAATCGTCTGCGTCAACGACGGCTCGCAGGATGGCACCTTCCGCAAACTGGCGCAGGCTGCGGAAAAGGATGGGCGAATCGTTGTGATCGACCTGTCACGTAACTTCGGCAAGGAGGCAGCGCTGACCGCAGGGCTCGATGCTGCGCGAGGGCAGGCGGTTGTGCCGCTGGATGCCGACCTACAGGAACCACCAGAGTTAATTGGTGACATGGTGCGATTGTGGCGACAAGGCTACGACGTGGTGCTGGCCAAGCGCTCAGACAGGTCGTCGGACACGCGTTTCAAACGGATGTCGGCCCGGCTGTTCTACAGTTTGATCCGTCGACTGTCGGAAACTGATATCCAAGAGAATGTAGGCGATTTTCGCCTGATGGATCGGCAGGTGGTAGAAGCACTGCGCCGCTTGCCAGAGCGAACACGGTTCATGAAGGGGCTTTTTGCGTGGTTAGGATATCGCCAGACGGTGGTAGAATTCGTTCGTCCACCCCGTCAGGATGGTGCTGAGAAACAGCGTTTCAGTAAGTTGCTACTGCTTGCGCTGGATGGGATAATCTCGTTCAGTTCCATGCCACTGCGTATTTGGACCTATTTAGGGTTGATTGTAGCCTTTTTGTCGATGACCTATATGGTCTGGATCGTCGGAAACACATTGATCTTTGGCAGCGATACACCGGGCTTTGCGACGTTGGCCACAGCACTGTTATTTTTCAACGGGTTGCTAATGATCAACATGGGTATCCTCGGCGAATACGTGGCGCGCATTTTTTCGGAGGTGAAGGCGCGCCCGGTTTACCTTGTCCGGACACAGGTACGGCACAGGCAGGCCCGAGAAAGCGATGGCAATGCGCAAAATTAAGGAACTTCTGCGTTTTGGATCGGTGGGTCTGCTGGCCACAGCAACCCACGCGCTGACTTATTTGGCGCTACTGGCAGTGACCGTGCCACACATAGCGAACCTGTTAGGATTTTGCTTAGCACTCGTCTTTTCTTATTGGGGCCACAGCAGATTCACTTTCACAAACCATAAAGCTGATACGTGGGAGGAACGCCGACGGCGGCTGAGCTTTTTGGCGGTGGCGCTACTGGGGCTGGCGCTGAATACCGGTTTCGTACATCTCACTACCCTTGTGCTGCGCTTGCCAGACTGGAGCCCAGTGATCCTCATCGCCTGTGTAACGCCAGCACTAACCTACATTCTACTTAAGCTGTGGGTGTTCCGACCCCGCAGCATCGTTCGATAGGGACCACAAAGATAGATACGCAGCGGTTATGACTCCAGCGTTCTAATTCCATTTCCGGATGGCTTCTCAGGTATTATTTGTACTTCGTCTTGATGAAAACCATGAAGGTTTCGCCTACTACACGTAGAAGTGCATTCTAAAATCTACCATTTGTTGAATGTTCGAAACGTCTGCTGTGCAGATAGGATTTGAGACAGCGCATCTTCGCTTCAATCCGGCTTCGGACATGATAGCCCGGCCACCGCTTCCAAATCGCCCACCCAAGGCGCCGGGTCGTTCTGAGGATGTCATTGCGGGCCATTGCTGCGGGACAATCTTCCTTCCAGAGGCGCCCGTTCTTGCGGATGGCTATGATAGCGGTGCCGCCGCGCTCAAGGATTGCGGTGTGGCAACGGCGGGTGTCGAAGGCTCCATCGCCAGTCACGGTATCGATCTGCTGATCCGGCGGGATCTGATTCAGGAGGTCTGGCTAGAACGGGGCTGTCGTCCTCGCGGCTTGAGGTGAATTCTACGGCCCGGATGTCGCCGGTGCCCGTGTCCGTTGCAAGATAGACCCTGCGGTATTGGCGTCTGCGGTGGGTGCCGTGCTTGCGGGCCAGCCCTTAGCTATCACCAAGAAACTTGATCCCTGTGCTGTCCACCAGCAGGTTGAGGGGGCCCGGCCCTGCGGTTGTCCTGCGGGGTTTCGAAGAGACTTGGCAGGGCAGAAGGCACCCGGACGGACCGGCCCGCCCAGCTCCCGAGGCCGCTCCCGGAGCAGGCGTTGGAATGGGCGGAGGGCTGGGCGGGACCGGGAGCGGTATTCTTTGCCGGAACCTCGGGAAAAGACGGTGACCGGGCAGACCTGCTGGTGGCACCCATCCGGGACAGTCGCGGGAAGCCCGTTATCTCCACGCAGAAGGCCCTGACCGAGCTGGTGCGGCAGACCCGCGAGATAACCGAGTACAGCGCTCTGCAGACGTCTTGGGTGGGCTGGTGTGCAGCCCATATCAACCCTTCCATCCAGCGCGGCGCCCGCAGAGGGGAGGTCGGCGCGGATGCCAAACCGGCACGTCCGGTTTCCAGCTCTTTCGCCACGATCCGGGAAGCCATCGTGCAGGCAGACCTGTCCGAGCACGCCGCAGAGCGCCTGGGAGCGCTCCTGAGGATCAAAGTCGAGGTTGTGCGCTTCAAGGGGTCTGATGCCGGAGGGGGCAGGATCCTACGCTAAGGCCAATTTTGCACATTTAGGGCGCGCGCAACTGCGTTGACTGGTATGATCGACCACATGGAGATCGACAGAGAGCGCATTGACGATGCCGTTTTAGGTTTGTTGTGGCTAACGTTGCATGATGAGCGGCGGGCCTGGAAAAGCTATGACTAGGATGCTCTCAACCGGTTGCACGAACAGGGCTTGATCCATGATCCGGTCAACAAGGCAAAATCTGTTGTTCTGACAGATAAAGGTCTGGCGCGGGCGGAGGAAGTTTTTCGGGCGCTGTTTGCCCGACCGGAAGAGAGTGCCGACTGACATCATGCTGCGCGTACCTGCTGTTTTCGCCATCGGTATTCGCCGATGAGCAGGATATGAGCCCATCCAAGCGGTGAGATATGTGCCAGCAGCTCCGGCGGGCAATCAAGCTTGCTGCGCTGCCGCTGTATGACAGCATAGCCAAGGTGTTTTGTGTTCCAGTAAATGATGATGGCGGCCAGCAGGTTCAGCCCAGCCATCCGGTAGTGCTGGCCCTCAGCGGTGCGGTCCCGGATTTCACCCTGACGGCCAATCCGCAGGGCGTTTTTCAAAGCGTGATGGGCCTCGCCTTTGTTCAACCCGATTTGAGCACGACGCTGCATATCCGCATCGAGCAGCCATTCGGTGATGAACAATGTTCGTTCGACCTTGCCAATTTCACGAAGGGCAAGGGCCAACTCATGCTGGCGCGGGTATGAGGCGAACTTTTTCAGAAGATGGCTGGGCGGCATGACACCAGCGGCCATGGTTGCCACGGCCCGCAGGATGTCCGGCCAGTTCTCAACAATCAAACGCTCCTTGATTTTGCCGCCGACCATGCCGCGCAGTTCTTTCGGGACAGCAGCCGGATCGAAGGCATAAAGCCGTTTTGAGGGTAAATCGCGGATGCGCGGGATGAACCGGTAGGCCAGCAGTGCTGTGACCGCGAATACGAGATCAGTAAATCCACCTGTATCGGCATATTGTTCTTTGATCTTCTTGCCGGCTTCATTCATCAGCAGACCATCAAGGATATATGGTGCTTCGCTCACGGTCGCCGGAATATTCTGGGTAGCGAACGGTCCGAACTGGCCTGACACATGGGTATATGCTTTCAGCCCCGGCTCGTTGCCATATTTGGCATTGATCAAATTCATTGCCTCGCCCTGACGCGTGGTCGGGAAAAACTGCCCGTCGCTGGACGCCGTATCACCGGTTCCCCAGAATTAAGCCATGGGAAGCTTTGATTGCGCGTCGATCACCAGGGCAAGTGCCAGGTTGATCGCATCGCTTTCGATATGCCAGCGAGAGATGCGTGAGAGCTGGAAGTAATCATGTGTATTGGTCGCTTCCGCCATCTTGCTCAGACCGAGATTCAAACCTTCGTCCAGAAGGACGTTCAGCAGACCGGTATTGTCCTTACAGGGCACGCCCGATCTGAGATGCGTGAACGCTTCTGTGAAGCCAATATCACTATCTGCCTCCTGCAAAAGATCGGTGATCCGAACATCCGGAAGCCGGTCGTAAAGATCAAGAACGAGAGCATCGGCCTCATCAGGAACGGCAGATGACAGACGGTCAACTTTCAGGACACCATTTTCGATGGTCCCGCCTGGTATTGCGCCCGTTCGGGCGGCCTTGGCCAATCTTTGTAGCCCGCCTGCCAGTCGGGCCTTGCGTTCCGCAAGCCAGATCTCGGGCTCAAACGGCATTTCCAGTTTAGGGACTGCACGGGCTACATCGATCGGCACAAGAGCTTCTTTGAGATCACCGTATCTTCGGGACTGGGCGAGCCAGATATCGCCTGAGCGGAACGCCTCGCGCAGATGGCTCAACACGACAACCTCCCAAAGCCGGGGCTCGTCCCGGCCTGCGTCATTGAGGTGACGCCGCCATTTCGAACCAGACCGCAGAAAGGTGAGAGGACGAGCGGAAGATTTACCTGCGCCGTCAATAACCCCGGCGGCTTCCAGCAAAGGGGCCGCGACCGGTGCAGCGTAGATAT
>JAUNVT010000120.1 GCA_030540655.1 Rhodobacterales bacterium | reverse complement strand
ATCAAGTCCGGGGGGTGAAGCAATCTGCCACACCACACTTGTGGGGAACTGCAAGAGTTGCCGGATGCTTACACTACGATGCGCTGCAGGCCCTGTAGCAGATCTGCCGAACAGCATCCATCATCAGCTAACCCATCCACCATGGCAGGTTCCAGTGATTTACATCAGTAGTTCAATCGCGCGTAATAGGAGTTTTCTGCCGCCGCGCGCGCCTCGGCCAGCGTCACGATGCCGCGGTGGCGCAGCAGAGGGATCAGCTTGAGAAAAATCCGCGCCGTCGTCAGCGCATCACCCGCCGCGCTGTGACGCCCCGAGACCTCGACACCGAGGCGCGCAGCAATGGCCTCCATCGCATAGGATTCCTGGTTGGACTGGGCCACCGTCGCCAGCAGCAGCGTATCCAGCACCGGCTGGTCAAACGTCAGGCCAGTTGTCTCTTGCTTCAACTGCAGGAATCGGATGTCGAACGCGACATTATGGCCAAGCAGCACCGTATCGGCCGCAAAAGCGTGAAAGGCTGGCAGCACATCGGCAATGCAGGGCTGGCCACGCACCATATCCGGGGTGATTCCGTGAAAGGCAATCGAAGCGTCGGGGATCGGACGGCCGGGGTCGATCATCTGGTCGAAATCCTCACCCTTCAGCAGCCGACCCTTGAGGATGCGAACCGCACCCAACTGGATTATCTCGTCACCACCGGCAGGATCGAGGCCGGTGGTTTCGGTATCAAAGGCGGTCAACGTCAACTCGTCCAGCGGCTGATCATCCAGTCGACCGCCCTCGCGCACCGCAAACAGGTCAAAATTATAATATTCCGGGCGTTCAGGCAGTGCCGGCTGGTCGTGATTGCCAGTCGCCAGCGGCACAAGAAAGCGCACGAAGGACAGCTCCGCCACGCGATCATGTTCCAGCCACACTTCGCCACCGTGACGTTCCGCGATCTCGCGAGCGGTGATGGAAGAGGCGCCCCCAAGCGTGATCGGCTCATGTTGCCAGCCGCTGGCAAGCGTCGCCTCGGCGCTGGGCCAACACAGGTCCAGATGCGCCCAGTTGCCGGCCTGCATGAGCCGCAATTCCACCCGCCTCGCACCTGTTTGCCCCACCTGCCCGGCGAGGGCCGCCAGCGTCTCGATCAGTGCGAAACTGTCGACACGCAGCCACAGCTCGTCATCGGCCTTGGCGCTGGCAATGGCTGTGCCGGTTGCGGCCTCGATCCGTTGCGCCGCCGCGCCCAGCAGATCTGCGCCGAGCATGTCCTGCAGCGGCCAGCGCGTCAGAATATCCTGCGAGGCATCTGCGGTCAGGTCATCAAGGCGCGTGGTCATCCCGGCGACCTCACTGTGCAGGACCGCCTGAAAACCAGCGCGCTCCTCCGCGTCAAGATCGGGATAATCCAGCATCTCGAGCGCCGCCTGAATACTGGCCAAGGCCGCCCGGCTGGCCTCGGACAGGTTCAGCAGGCGGCGGTCGCGGCGGGACTGGATCGCCTGTTCCTCGGTGATATCTTCCAGCAGCAGCACATAGCCTGCCGGGCCTTCGCCGCCGCCGGACGCGCGCACGGGGGCAAGCACGACCTGCAGCAGGTTGCCGGCAGGCGTCGTGGTGACGAACCGCGCCGAGGCCGAAGCTGCCCCATGCGCCATGTGCCGCGCCACCGTGGCCAGCGCATGTTCGATCAATGCAGGGTCAATCACACCATAGATCGTTCGACCGAGCCCGATCAGTTCTGACCCGTCCGCAATGTTGGCGCGCGGAGAAAGCTGGCGAAACAGGCCGCGGGCGCGCCCATTGTAAAGCAAGATCCGCCCTTCCCGATTGCAGACGACGACGCTTTGCAGCAGTTCCGCCATCAGTGCGCTCAACTGGTCACGCTCCTGCGCGACCTCGCGGCTGGCCTCGTCGATACGGAGTTGCATCTGCGTCTGCAGGGCGCGGCTGCACTCGGCAAGCTCGTTGATTGCCTGCGCCAGCGGTGCAGCCGCTCCTTGTGCGCTCAGCAACGGCGCTGCAGAATCGCTGACTAACAGGCGGGTGCCATCCGTCAACCGCCTCATGGCGCCAAAGCTGCGCGCATGGAGATTCAAGGCCAGCCAGCCGGTCAGCACCGCCAGCACCAGCCACGCGGCGAAGATCAACGCACCATGGCTGGCGAGTACCGGATCCAGCAGCACACGCAAACCTGCACGTAAATCGGGCGACAGCGCTTTCCAGATCACTGCAACGGCGATGGCCGGCCAGAGGATCAGTATCAGCCCGGGCACAAGCGCCAGCAGGATGCGGCGCCAGTCCTGCCTCATGCCAGAATGTCCCGGATCTGCACGATCAGGTCCCGGGTGGAGAACGGCTTGGTCACATAGGCATCGACTCCGGCACCCGTACCGCGCGCTATATCGGTTTCGCGCCCCTTTGCCGTCAGCATCAGGATTCGGATATCGCGCAATTCGGGGTCTGCACGCACCGCCTCGCAGACGGCAAAGCCCGACATGCCGGGCATCATTCCGTCCAGCAGAACCAAACCGGGCCTTTCACGCCGGATCGTGTCCAGCGCATCGAGCCCGTCACGGGCAACCAGAACCTCATAACCCTCGCGTTTCAGCATGAACTGCAGCGACACGACGATGTTAGGCTCATCATCGGCAATCAATACTTTCGCGCCTGTCATTCCTCTCCCCCTGTGTTTGGCAGCGGCAGGCTGAATGCGAAACACGCCCCTTCTCCCGGCACGGAGTCCAGCCACATTTCCCCTCCAAGATTATGGACGATCTCGCGACTGATAGGAAGACCAAGCCCGGTGCCGGGCGGCCTTGTGTCCGCATCACCAGCCTGACGGAACTTGTCGAATATACCTGGCTGATCGGCCACCTCGACACCGGGGCCGTTGTCACGCACGCTCACCACCAGCCTGCTGCCTTGCTGTTTCAGCCCGACCACGACCCGGCCACCAGTCGCGGGAACGAACTTGGCGGCATTCGACAGCAAGTTCATGATTACCTGCACCAGGCGGTCATGATCGGCGCGGATGACCGGCACGCTGTCTGGCAAATCCGACACCAGCTCAGTATCCGTTTCGCGAAACAGCTCGGCGGTGGCACGCAGTGTTTCCAGCACCACGGCCCGCAGATCAACATCGGCAGTTTGCCATTCAGCCATGCCCGCCTCGATCTTTGCCAGATCGAGCACCTGATTGACCAGACGGCCCAGTCTTTCGCTTTCTGACAGGATGATCTGCGTGAACTCGTCACGCTCGTCTTCGGTCATGTCCGGAGTATCCACCATCAACTCGGCAAGCGCCCGGATCGAGGTCAGTGGAGTGCGCAATTCATGGGTGACTGACGACATGAAATCATCCTTGAGCTGGTCGAGGCTCTTCAGTTCCTCATTGGCGCTGCGCAGCTCTTCGGTGGCGACCAGCAGACTATGGGATTTCTCTTCCAACTCACGGGCATAGACACGGATCTGCGACGCTTCCTCAAGAATTCCGGCCACATCGGCGATGGTCAGCTCCTCTTCCTGCACGACGGATTCGACGATGACGCGAGCGGAGGCCGTACCAACTGCGCCAGCGATCTGGCGCTCCACCCGATCAACCAGCCGCGCATCGGCTGTGAGGTCAGTTTCAGCCAGCCCCAGCGCCTCAGCATGGCTATGAAACAGCGTCTGTGCACGTTCATGTCCCAGAAAGCGGGTGGCCAGTGCGCGCAGGTCGGCCAGCCGGGCATGGCCACGCCAGAAGATCGGTGCATCGGCACGGCTGCGAAACACATCGACAAATAGCAGCGCCTGACTGGCATCCCGCGCCGAAGGGCTGCGCGCCAGCGAGACGACAACGAACAGGCCGATATTGACTGCCATGCTCCAGAACAGGGAGTGAGTCAGATTATCGAAACCGTGCAACCCGAACAGCGCCTCCGGCGCCAGCATCGACAACCCGAAAGGGCCGTCCAGAAAGCCGCTGCCGATCCAGCCCGATTTCGCCACCGAGGGCAGCATCAGCGTATAGGCCCAGACCAGCGCACCGCCGATCAGCCCGGCCAGTGCGCCGCCGCGTGTGGCCTCGCGCCAATAGATACCGCCAATCAGCGCTGGCGCGAATTGCGCGACGGCGGCAAAGCTGATCAACCCGATGGAGACCAGCGCATAGGCTTCGCCCGCAATGCGGAAATAGAGATAGCCCAGCATCAGCACCAGAAGGATAGCGACGCGGCGGATGTTCAGCAGCAAAAGCGACAGGTCTCCGCCCGAACGCAGCGCAAAACCGGGGCTGCGCAGCAGGGCCGGCATCACCAGATCATTGCAGACCATGGTGGCAACCGCGACGGTCTCTACAATCAACATGCCAGTGACAGCAGACAGGCCACCCACAAAGACCACCAGCGCCAGCCACTTTGCGCCCTGCGTCAGTGGCAAGGTCAGCACGAAGGTCTCGGGGTTCGTGCCACCCTGACCAAAGATCAGAAGCCCGCCGATGGCGATAGGCAGCACGAAGATATTGATCAGCAACAGATAGAGCGGAAACAGCCAGGCAGCGCGGCGGATGTGCCGCTCATCCACACATTCGACCACCATCACCTGAAACTGCCGCGGCAGCAGCAGCACCGATAACCCGGCCAATACGATCAATGAAAACCACTGCACATGGCGGAAACTGCCGCCACCGCTGTCCAGTCGCAGAAGATCGGTGACGTCGGGGAAATCCTGCGCACGCCGCCAGATATCGCCCATGCCGTCAAACAGGCCCCAGGTCACAAAAACACCGACCGCGAGGAAAGCCGCCAGCTTGACAGCGGATTCAAACGCCACGGCCGCAACCAGACCTTCGTGGCGCTCGGATAGATCCAGATGCCGGGTGCCGAAAATGATCGAGAACACCGCCAGCAGCAGCGCGACATAGAACGTGCCATCGGTCCAGAAAGCGGCATTGGCATCATGCCCGCCTGCGGTCAGCACCTCAAGTCCGGCTGAGACGCCTTTCAGTTGCAGCGCGATATAGGGCAGAATGCCAACCACCGTCAGCAGCGTGACCAGAGCGGCCAGCAGCGGGCTTTTACCATAGCGGCTGGCGATGAAATCGGCGATCGACGTGATACGATAGGTGCGCGCGATCCGCACCATCTTGCGGATTACCAGCCAGGCCAGCATCATCGCAACCATGGGCCCCAGATAGATCGGCAGAAACCAGACCCCTTCGAATGCCGCCCGCCCGACGCTGCCAAAATAGGTCCATGCGGTGCAATAGACCCCCCATGACAGGGCATAGATAGTGGCATTGTCGATGATCGAGCGCCCCTGCCTGGCGCGCCGGTCGCCATAGGCGGCGATTGCAAACAGCAGCAGCAGATAGCCAAAGGAAACGGCCAGAACGAGGGCGGGCGAAATCACGATGCGCCATCGCTGTCATCGGGGCCATCCTCGGGTGTCCAGCGCGGGTCGAGCGGTGAATCACGTGGCGCACGCAGCCCGGTCTCGCTGAACCAGGCCAGCGCGAGGATCAACCCGGTCCAGATCAGGAACAGCGCCACCGGCAGCATTGGCAGACCGAAGAGTTCGCGTCCCTGATCCCAGATCAGCAGCAGCGGGAAATTGAACAGCAACAGTGCCAGACCGGCCAGCGCGACCAGAATCGAAGCACCGCGTCGGCCAGCGCGCGTCATAGCTGATCTAGCCGGTAGTGCTGCGCGATCCACTGCCGGAAATCACGCACGATACCCAGCGTATCCTTGAGTGACTGGCGTTCGAGTGTGCCCAGGCTATCCCAGCGCAGCAGGTTGCCCGGTGCTTCGCCCGCTTCGATCTGCGCAAGATTGGCCTGTAGCTTCAGTTCCATCAACTGGTGCAGTGCCACGGTCAGATCATGCGCCAGCCGACTGTCGATCCGACCCGCCCGCGACAAGACGGTCAGCCGGTCATCACTGGGCAGCGCGTCGATCCCGTACTGCAGCGCCAATGTGCGCACACCGTGAACGATCGGAAAAAGTCCCTGCTTCTTGAGGTCAATCTGCGCGGGTTCAGCGGCGCGCAGACCGGTCAGGCGCCGCCACCAGCCGCCCTCACCGGCGCTGAACTGCTCGATGGCGCTCGCAAAGCGGGCATAGAAAACAGCGCTGTCACCAATGATGCGGCGCAAATAGGCACGGGCCTCGGCCAGCAAATCGACATCCCCTGCAACCGGCGCCGCATCAAGAAAGATCGCCAGATTCATCGGCCCATCCGGGTCGTCACCATACACCCAGTCGCGCAAGCTGTCGCGCACCCCTGCCAGCGGCTGGCGCCAGAGCGGTTGGCTGACCATAATTCCACCGGGACAGGGCGGATAGCCGAAGGAAATCAGCGCCTCCGTAAAGGCGGCGGTTGCAGATTCAATTTCCGGATGGGTGAATCCGTCGCGCAGGATCAACCCGTTATCCTGATCGGTGCGGATAACCTGTTCGGATCGCCCCTCGCTGCCCATCACGATCAGACAGGAATTGGCCCGCAGCGCTTCGGGCGCAACCATTTCCCACAAGCGACGAAAGATCTGGCGATTGAGGCGACCGGTGATGCCCGAGATGATCTCGATACGCACACCATCGGCGCTGAGGCCGCGAATCAGCGCCTCGACCTGCGCCGCCGGTTCGCGAAGCGCCTCAATATCAGGGGCCTGATCGACTTTGGCCATGATCAGATGCGAATGGTTGGCCAGAAAACCCATCAGATCCAGCTGCGACAGGATACCCACGATCTCGTCGCCATCCCGTACCAGAACCCGATGAATGCGATGTCGCAACATCATGCTCATCGCATCATAAAGCGCATCATCCGTTCGCACCGCGCGCAGATCATATGCGGTGAATTCTCCCACCGTCAGTGCAGAGGGCGGGCGTGGCTCCAGCAACGCGTCGCGCAAACGGGTAGTGGTAAAGATGCCCAGTCGCGCGCCGTCACGCACCAGCGCATCACTGATTTCCTGCCGGGCCAGCTCGCGGCTCGTGGTTACCAGATCGGTGCCGGCGTCCAGAAAATGCGGCTTGCGCAAATAGACATCGCGGACCTGTGCGCTCATCAGCGTAATGAATTCCCGCTGGCCTGCCGCCAGATCATCCGGCGAAGGGCGGCCCTTTCGGGCCGCCCCACGACTGTCATCTTCCTGATCGGGGCGAGACATGGCGTCCCGACCTCATCAGTGGTCCGAAGCCCCGGAAGCACCGATTCCGGTTTCCGAGCGCACCCGCTGCCCCAAGTAACCGGCGCGATCAATCTGTGCACGCTTGCCGTTATCAAGCTTGGACACGATCCAGATGGTTACAAAGGCTGCAATCACCGAGAACAGCGCCGGCGAAGTATAGGGGAACGGCGCCGACCCCGGTGGATTGTGGAGCGTGGCCTCCCATACCGAGGGCGAAATGATCGTCAGCCCGACCGACAACAGCAGCCCGACAAAACCGCCCACCACTGCGCCCCGCGTCGTGCAATCCTTCCACAGGATCGACATGAACAGCACCGGGAAGTTGGCCGATGCAGCAACCGCGAAGGCCAGCGAGACCATGAAGGCGATATTCATGTTCTGGAACGCAATGCCAAGCAAGACCGCCAGGACGCCAAGCGCCAGCGTGGTAATCCTTGACACCTTCAACACTGCGTCACCGTCAGCCTCACCCTTGCAGATGACCGTGGCATAAAGATCATGCCCGACCGCGGACGCACCCGACAATGTCAGCCCGGCCACGACCGCAAGAATCGTGGCGAAGGCTACCGCCGAGATGAATCCGAGCAGGATATCTCCACCCACTGCGCCAGCCAGATGCACGGCTGCCATGTTTACGCCGCCAATCAGGCCGCCTTCGTTATCCAGAAATTCCGGATTGGTCAGTACAAAGGCGATCGCGCCAAAACCGATGATGAAGGTCAGCAGATAGAAATAGCCGATCCAACTGGTGGCCCACATCACCGATTTGCGCGCTTCCTTTGCGCTGGGCACCGTGAAGAAACGCATCAGGATATGAGGCAGACCCGCGGTTCCAAACATCAGGGCCATACCGAAGCTGATCGCGGAGATCGGGTCCTTGATGAAGTTGCCCGGCCCCATGATCGAACGCCCTGTCGTAGCAGCATCCTCGGGGTCAGCCCCGCCCGTCAAGGCAATATCAGTTTTGATTCGCACCGCATCGGCAAACATTGCCTCTGGCGAAAAGCCATAATGCAACATGACCATGAAGGCCATGAATGTGGCGCCACCCAGCAGCAGACAAGCCTTGATGATCTGCACCCAGGTGGTTGCAGTCATGCCACCGAACAGCACATAGACCATCATCAGCACGCCGACGATGACCACCGCGATCCAGTAATCCAGCCCGAACAGCAACTGGATCAACGCCCCGGCGCCGACCATCTGCGCAATCAGGTAGAACGAAACCACAACCAGCGTGCCCGACGCGGCAAAGATGCGCACCGGCGTCTGTGCAAACCGGAACGCCGCGACATCGGCAAAGGTGAATTGGCCCAGGTTGCGCAGCTTTTCCGCCAGAAGGAATGTCACGATCGGCCAGCCGACCAGAAAGCCGATCGAATAGATCAGGCCGTCATAGCCTGACACCATGACCGCTGCGGAAATTCCTAGAAAAGACGCAGCTGACATATAATCGCCGGCAATCGCCAAACCATTCTGAAAACCGGTGATTCCACCGCCGGCGGTATAAAAGTCTGCCGCCGATTTGGTTTTGGCTGCCGCCCATTTCGTGATGAACAGGGTGCCCACGACAAAGATGCCGAACATCACAATCGCGGTCCAGTTGGTCGCCTGCTTTTCGCCCCCCTGAATGACGTCGGCGGCCAGTGCCAGACTGGGTAACATCAGCAGTGCAGCGACGACAACGCCGTATTTTACTGAAAGCTTCATTTCAGCGCCTCCCGCTTCACCTTTTCGGTCAGATCATCAAATTCATTATTTGCACGGTACACATAGACCGCCGTGATCGCGATGGTGAAGATGATCACGCCAAAGCCGATGGGAACGCCCCACGTCATTACCCCCTGGCCAATCGGCATGGCCAAAATGTCTTTCCCGAACGCGATTAACAGGATGTAGCCGTAATAAACCACCAGCATGGCAATGGTTAGTTTCCAGCTAAAACTGCGGCGTCGGTCTGTTAAAGCCTGATAATTCGGATCGGTTGCGATCCGCTCTGCAAGCGATGTCTCCACAAACTATTCCTATCCTCTTTTTGGTGGCGTGAATATTTTCGACGAAGTTGTCTGCATGCCGGTGATCATTGCCCGCCTTTTTTGAGACCGGGCCATGAGCCGCAGTGAAAAAGGTGTCGAACTCTGCCACTACAGACTGAACGCAGTCATTGCCCAAATCAACGACGAGGCTGCCGCGCGCAACTGATTGTCCTTCTCCACTTCCCAACACATCCGGCATGGATGCGGTTACACGTTTCCGTGAGTGTGCCCGTCATATCGGTTTCATACAACTGTTGATTAGGGGATTGCTGACGTTCATCTGAT
>JAUNVT010000119.1 GCA_030540655.1 Rhodobacterales bacterium | reverse complement strand
GTGGCTCCTCATCGCCCATAGCAGGCGCGTTCCGCGCCTGCCGGCAAGGCCATGACATCATGCGAAGAGTATCGGATCGGCCACTAAGCCTTTGCCGCAGCAAGAAAAGCAGTGTGCGGCCGTTTTCACCGATCTGGAGAAGCTGAAGCGCCGGGCGCCATTGCCACCGACGCGGGACAGCGGCCGCACGTGAGCATTGATTTCGCTGCATGACAGAACACGCACGGCGCAAGGCGCATTTTCGCGCCTTGCAAATAACGCTGCGCGCCCATAGGTTCCGCAAAATTCGCGGGGCCGGCCCCGCCTTCAACAGGAGCAACCGACATGCAAGGCGGATCCGCGTTCGCGCAGTTCATCCCTCTCATCCTGATCTTCGCGATCATGTATTTTCTTCTTATCCGTCCGCAGCAGCGCAAGCTGAAGGCGCATCGTGCCATGGTCGAAAACCTGCGCCGCGGCGATCAGGTGATCACGCAAGGCGGGCTGATCGGCAAGGTGTCCAAGGTCAAGGAAGACGACGAGATCGAGGTTGAACTGGGCCCGAACATGAAGGTGCGTGTGGTCAAGTCGACTGTCGCACAGGTGGTCTCAAAAACCGAGCCTGCCGCGGTTGACGCCCCCAAGGCCTGATCCCTTCACGCCGTCATAACGCCAGCCCTGCATAAAAGGCGCCGAAATGCTTCAGATCGATCTGTGGAAACGTATTTGTATCTGGGCAATCGTCGCCCTTGGCGTGCTTCTGGCGGTGCCAAACGGGTTTTACGGACGGGTCGAGGCGCATAACGATGCGGCCAAGGCGGTTGCGCAGGGCGCAGATCCTTCGCAGGTTCAGGAGGCGCTGGACGGCTGGCCGAGCTGGATGCCAAGCGGGCTGGTGAACCTCGGGCTGGATCTGCGCGGCGGCGCGCATCTGCTGGCCGAGGTCAAGGTCGCGGAAGTCTATCAATCCCGTGTCGAGGGTATGTGGCCGGCGGTGCGCGATCTTCTGCGCGACAAGCGGGCCGAGGTGGGGACGATCCGGCTGGAGCCGACAAAAGGTCCGGAACTGGTGGTACGCCTGAACGAGCGCCCGGATCAGGTAGGCCGCGCCGCCGAACTGGTGCGCAGCCTTGCGACCCCGGTGGCCAGCCTGACCGGCGCCGGCGCCAGCGATATCGACGTGACGACCCGCGGAAACAGCATCGTCGTGCGCCTTTCGGAGGCCGAACAGCGCGCGACGGATGAACGTACCGTGCGCCAGTCGCTCGAGATCATCCGCCGCCGCATCGACGAGGTTGGCACCCGCGAGCCGACAATTCAGCGTCAGGGCAGCGACCGGATCCTGATTCAGGTACCCGGCATCGGCAGCGCGAACGAACTGAAGGACATCATCGGCACGACCGCCCAGCTGACATTCCAGCCGGTCGTCGGGCGCGCCTCCTCGGCCGAGGAGCGCGCGGGCCCCGGAAACGAGGTTCTGCCGTCTCTGAACGAGCCGGGCGTCTTTTATGTGCTTGAACGCGCGCCGGTCGTCACCGGAGATGAGCTGGTGGATGCGCAGCCCGATTTCGATCAGAACGGGCGCCCCGCTGTGTCGTTCAGGTTCAATCCGACCGGCGCGCGGGCGTTTGGCGATTATACCGCAGCCAATATCGGCAGCCCCTTTGCCATCGTGCTGGATAACGAGGTGATCAGTGCCCCCGTCATTCAGAGCCATATTGCTGGCGGCTCGGGGATCATCACCGGTAATTTCGATGTCGAGGAAAGCACGAACCTGGCCGTTCTGTTGAGAGCGGGCGCATTGCCTGCGGGGCTTGAGTTTCTGGAGGAGCGCACGATCGGCCCCGAACTGGGGGCAGACAGTGTCGAGGCAGGCAAGGTGGCCTCCCTCGTTGCCTTTGGACTGGTGCTGGTTTTCATGGTTGCCAGCTACGGGCTGTTTGGACTTTTTGCCAATATCGCGCTGATCGTCAACGTCGCGCTGATTTTCGGTCTGCTCAGCGTGATCGGCGCCACGCTGACCCTGCCGGGGATCGCCGGTATCGTTCTGACCATTGGCATGGCAGTGGATGCCAACGTGTTGATCTTCGAGCGTATCCGCGAGGAGATGCAGACCGCCAAGGGTGCCGCGCGCGCCATCGAGCTTGGCTATGAAAAGGCGCTGAGCGCCATTGTCGATGCCAACATCACGACGCTGATCACCGCCGTTATCCTCTTCGCCATGGGCAGCGGCCCGGTGCGCGGATTTGCCATCACGCTGGGGCTGGGCATTCTGACCTCGGTCTTTACCGCCATTTTCGTCACGCGTCTGATCACGGTCATGTGGTTCGACCGTAAGCGCCCCAAGAAGGTGCTGCAAGGCCGCTACCTGAAGCTGGTCAAGCAACACACAAAGGTCAATTTTCTGGGCCGCTGGAAGCTGTCCATCGGGCTGTCAGCGCTGCTTATCATTCTCGCCTTTGTGTCCTTCTTTGCCCAAGGGTTGAATTTCGGGATCGATTTCAGAGGCGGCACGACCATCCGGACGCAAAGCGCGCAGACAGTCGATATTGGCGAATATCGCAGTGCGATGGCGGATCTGGGGCTTGGGGATATCAGCATCACCGAAGTGTTCGATCCCACCTTTGGCCCCGATGAAAACGTATCGATGATCCGCGTTCAGGCGCAGGATGATACGGAGGCCGTGACGCCCGAAACCATCGCCGCAATTCACTCTGCGCTTCAGGTGGTAGTGCCCGATATCGAATTCAAATCGGTTGAAAGCGTCGGGCCCAAAGTATCGGATGAGCTGATCACAACCGCTTCGATCGCAGTCATTCTGGCTATGGCGGCGGTGCTGATCTATATCTGGCTGCGGTTCGAATGGCAGTTCGCCGTGGGCGCGGTGGTGGCGCTGGTGCATGACGTGATCCTGACCATCGGCGTCTTTTCCGAAGTGCAGCTGCAATTTGATCTGGCGACCATTGCGGCGCTGCTGACCATTGTCGGCTATTCGCTCAACGATACTGTGATCGTGTTCGACCGGGTGCGGGAAAACCTGCGAAAATACAAGACAATGCCGCTGATCGAGATCCTGAACCTGTCGATCAACGAAACGCTCAGCCGCACGATCATGACGTCCTTCACGACGATGCTGGCGCTCCTGGCGCTCTACTTCCTGGGCGGGGACGTCATCCGGGGCTTCGTCTTTGCGATGATGTGGGGCATCGTTGTGGGCACATACAGCTCGATCTTCGTGGCATCGACCTTCCTGCTGTGGTTCGGGGTGAAGCGCGACTGGAACAAGCCCGATGGCAATGCCGGGACGCAGTTTGCCGGTATAGATGCCTGATGCGGCCCTGGCGGCGCTGGCGCTGCCGGGGGTTTGGTGGCTGGCCGCGACAATTGCCGTGGCGGGTGTGGTGCGCGGGTTCACTGGATTTGGCTCGGCTTTGATATTTGTCCCGATTGCCGGAATATTTTTGCCGCCGGTTCATGTGATCGCAATTATTGCGCTGGTGGAAGTGGCCAGCATTGTGGCGCTGGTACCGCGCGCCTGGGATCATGCGGACCGCCCTCAGGTGGCCGTGCTGGTGCTGGCGGCCCTGCCCACCGTCCCGCTGGGCCTGATGGTGATGGAGTCGCTGGACGCTGTCGCTGTACGCTGGATCGTTGCCGCTTTTGCAAGCGGTACCTTGATTGCTCTGCTGATGGGCTGGAATTTTAGGCGGGCCATAACGCTGCCCATGGTGCTGGGTATCGGCGCGGCGGCGGGTTTTCTGGGCGGGCTGACGGGGCTTACGGGCCCGGTCGTGGTGCTTTTCTATCTTGCGGGCGGACGGGCCGCGCGGACGGTGCGTGCGAACACGATCCTGTTTCTGGGGGCGCTGGATCTTGTCATCGCTGCCAATCTGCTGCTGGGAGGTTTTGCCGATCTTTCCATCTTGTGGCTTGGCGCGCTCCTGGCTGTGCCCTACTTCCTCTTCATGATAGGCGGGCAGGCGCTGTTTCACCCCTTGCACGAACGGCTCTATCGCCGGGCGGCACTGACGGTCATCGCGCTCGCCGTAGCCACCGGCTTGCCGATCTGGGCATGACCGGCGCGGACAAAAGGACAGCAGACATGAAATTGAACGAAGTGACCTTTGCCGAAGCCACGCCGATAGACGGCTATGGGCCGGGATTTTTCCGCGTTGGCGGCGTGGTGATCAAGGGGCCCGCGCTGGTGACGGAGACCGGAGCGCGTGGCTGGGGCGGCCTGAACGATGCACAGCCCCTGCTGGAACTGGCGGACCAGATTGACGTGCTCTTCATCGGCACCGGGGTCGAAATTGCACATATCCCCGCAGCCTTGCGCAGCGCGCTGGAAGGAGCGGGGCTGGGGGTCGAGACGATGAACTCGCCCGCCGCGTGCCGTACATACAACGTGCTGCTGTCCGAGCGGCGCCGCGTCGCAGCGGCGGTCCTGCCGGTCTAGCGGGGTCGTGAGGCTTCCCCCTTCAGACAAGGTGCGCTAAGCGGTGCGCATGTTGCTGGAAGTCAATGATCTGAGCGTCTCGCGGGGCGGAATTGCCGTGCTGGAGGGGGTGAGCCTCGCGCTTGCGCCCGGGCGGGCGCTGATCCTGCGCGGGCCGAACGGTTCGGGCAAAACGACGCTGCTGCGCACACTGGCCGGCCTGCAACCGCCCCTGCGTGGCCATATCGCGGCGGCAGCCGACGCGCTTGTCTATGGAGGCCATGCCGATGGGCTGAAAAGCGCGCTGAGCGTGCAGGAAAATCTCCGCTTCTGGGCGGCTATATTCGGCGCAGGCGATGTTACGGCCGCTATCGCTGCCTATCAACTGGAGGGTCTTGAGGATCGTCCTGCGGGGGCCCTGTCGGCGGGGCAGAAACGGCGGCTGGGCCTTGCCCGGCTGATTGTCGCGCGGCGACCGGTCTGGCTGCTGGACGAGCCGACGGTGTCGCTCGACAGTGCGGCAACCTCACTCTTTGCGCAGGCTGTGCGCGCGCATCTGGCAGCCGGCGGCGCGGCAATCATGGCGACCCATATCGATCTGGGGCTGGCGGAGGCGGACACGCTGGACGTAGCTCCCTTCAAGGCGCGCGCCATCGCGCTCGACAGGTTTGACGAGGCGTTCCTGTGAGGGCGCTTCTGATCCGCGATCTGCGCCTCGCGATCAGGGCCGGGGGCGGGTTCGGGCTTGGCCTTGCGTTTTTCCTGATTGTCGTGGTGCTGGTGCCCTTTGCCGTCGGGCCGCGCGGCGATCTGCACAGTGTCATCGCGCCCGGCATCCTTTGGCTGGGCGCGCTACTGGCGTGCCTTCTGTCGCTGGACCGGGTGTTCGCACTGGATTACGAGGATGGCTCTCTGGATCTGCTGGCCACCGCGCCCCTGCCGCTGGAGGCGCTGGTCAGCCTGAAGGCGCTCGCCCACTGGCTGACGACGGGGCTGCCGCTGGTTTTGGCCGCGCCCGCTTTGGCGGTGTTGCTGAACCTGCCTGCGGCAGGCTACGCGCCGCTGCTGCTCTCTCTCGCGCTGGGCACGCCGGCGCTGAGCGTGATCGGTACGTTCGGCGCGGCGCTGACGGTAGGGGTCAAACGCGGCGGGCTGCTGCTCTCGCTCCTGGTGCTGCCGCTATACGTGCCGACGCTGATCTTTGGCGCCGAGGCCGCGCGGCGCGGTGCCGAAAGGTTGGATTACACCGCGCCGCTTTTGATGCTGGCGGGGATCACCTGCGGCACTATCGCGCTCTTGCCCTTCGCTTCGGCTGCGGTAGTAAGGATCAACCTGCGCTAGACGCATCATCAAGGGATTTTCATGGCCTCGCTCTGGGAATACGCCAATCCACGCAAATTTATCGCCACGTCGGATCTTGTGCTGCCTTGGGTGGGTGGTCTGGCGCTGATCTGTCTGGTGGTGGGGCTGGTCTGGGGGTTCTTCTTCACGCCCGAGGATTACCGGCAGGGGGCCAGCGTCAAGATCATCTACCTGCACGTTCCCGCCGCCCTGATGGCGATCAACGGCTGGCTGATGATGCTGGTCGCATCGCTGATCTGGCTGATACGCCGCCACCATGTGAGCGCGCTGGCCGCGCGAGCGGCGGCGCCGGTGGGGGCGGTGATGACGGTGATCGCGCTGGTGACGGGGGCGTTCTGGGGCCAGCCCATATGGGGCACATGGTGGGTGTGGGACCCGCGCCTGACCTCCTTTTTGATCCTGCTTCTGTTTTACCTGGGTTATATGGCGCTCTGGGCCGCGATCGAGAACGATGACACCGCTGCCGATCTGACCTCGGTCCTCTGCCTCGTCGGGTCCGTCTTTGCGCTGCTCAGCCGCTATGCCGTTCTGTTCTGGAATCAAGGCCTGCATCAGGGGGCCTCGCTCAGCCTGGATAAAAAAGAGAATGTAGACAACGTGTTCTACCTGCCGCTGCTGGTCTGCATCGCGGGGTTCGTGCTGCTGTTCCTGGCGCTGGTGCTGCTGCGCACCCAGACCGAAATAAGGGCGCGGCGGATGCGGGCACTGCTGGCCCGCGAGAGGATGGGATGATGCCGGACCTTGGCAAATATGCGGTAGAGGTGCTGTCCTCCTACGGCATCACGATGGCGCTGCTGGTGGTGCTGGTCGCAGCCAGCCTGCTGCGGGCGCGCAGGATGCGGCATGATCTGGCGGCAGTGGAGCAAAGGATAAGGCGCAATGGCTAGAGTTTCTCCCTTCATGATCGCGCCGCCGGTCATCTTTGCCTGCCTTGCGGTGCTGTTCTATGTGGGTATGCAGCGGGGTGATCCAAATGCGCTGCCCTCGGTATTCGTGGGCAAATCCGCGCCACCCTTGCCCCATGAGCCCCTTGAGGGACGGGTCCTGCTGACGGATGCTGATTTGCGCGATGGCGAGATCACCATTGTCAATTTCTGGGCGAGCTGGTGCCCGCCCTGCCGCGCCGAACATCCGCAACTGAAGGCGCTGACGGACGAAGGGCTGCGCGTTGCGGGGGTGAATTTCAAGGATACAGCAGATCAGGCCAGCGGCTACTTACAGGACGAGGGCGATCCCTTCTTTGCACTGGCCTTTGATCCCAAGGGCAGTACGGCCATCGACTGGGGCGTAACCGCCCCGCCCGAAACATTCATCGTGGACGGTGACGGGACAGTGCTCTTCCGCTTTGCCGGGCCGCTGGTGGGCAGCGATTATGAGCAGAGGTTCCGCCCCGCGCTGGACAAGGCCTTGGCCAAATAGAAACGCCCGCTGACCGGGGCCGCGGGCGTTTGTCGTTATCGGAATGCGCGGATCAGGCCGTTTTAACCAAATCGCGCAGAACGTAGTTCAGCACGCCGCCATTCTCGACATATTCAATCTCGATCGCGGTATCGATCCGGCACTTCAGCGTGATTTCCTTGGTGGTGCCGTCTTCCATCGTGATGGTGCAGGGCATTTCGGCCTGCGGACGAACCTGGCCCAGCCCTTTGATCGTCACGGTTTCCTTGCCAGTGAGGCCGAGTGATTTGCGCGTATCGCCCCCCGTGAATTCAAACGGAACGACGCCCATTCCGACCAGATTGGAGCGGTGGATACGCTCGAAATCCTCGGCGATTACCGCGCGCACGCCCAAGAGGGCCGTGCCCTTGGCCGCCCAGTCGCGCGAGGATCCCGCGCCATACTGCTCGCCCGCAAAGATGACCAGCGGGGTGCCCTGTTCACCGTAGGCCATCGCGGCGTCAAAGATCGACATCTGCTCGCCGTCCGGGCCAAGGGTATAGCCGCCCTCGACATTTTCCAGCATCTCGTTACGGATGCGGATGTTCGCGAAGGTGCCGCGCATCATCACCTCGTGGTTGCCGCGGCGCGATCCGTAGGAGTTGAACTCGCGCACCGGAACCTGGCGATCGCGCAGATATTGACCGGCGGGAGTGGATTCCCGGAAACTGCCCGCAGGGCTGATGTGGTCGGTCGTGACCATATCGCCCAGGAGCGCAAGGACGCGCGCATCCTCGATATCCTCGATCTGGCCGGGGTCCCTGGACATGTTCTGGAAATAGGGCGGGTTCTGCACATAGGTCGACTCCAGCGGCCAGTCATATGTTTCCCCTTCCGAGGTTTCCACCGACTGCCATTTTTCGTCGCCCTTGAACACATCTGCATATTTGGACTGGAACGCCTCGCGGGTTACCGTTGCCTCGACGATTTCCGCGATTTCTGCCTGGCTCGGCCAGATATCCTTGAGGAAGACATCATTGCCATCCCGGTCCTGCCCCAGCGGCGCCGTGGTGATATCGACGTTCATGTCGCCCACCAGCGAATAGGCCACGACAAGCGGCGGCGAGGCCAGATAGTTGGCGCGGCAATCGGGGCTGATGCGCCCTTCGAAGTTGCGGTTGCCCGACAGGACCGACACGCCGATCAGGTCATTGTCGTTGATGCATTTGCTGATCTCGGGCGCCAGCGGGCCAGAGTTGCCGATGCAGGTGGTGCAGCCATACCCCACAAGGTTGAACCCGAGCTTGTCCAGATCCTCCTGCAGCCCCGCCGCCTCCAGATAATGCGAGACAACCTGCGATCCGGGCGCGAGCGAGGTCTTGACCCACGGCTTGCGGTTCAGCCCCTTCGCCGCTGCCTTGCGCGCAACCAGACCCGCGCCGATCATCACGTAAGGGTTCGATGTGTTGGTGCAGGAGGTGATCGACGCGATCACGATTGATCCGTCGTGCAGCTGATAGCTGTCTTCCGTCTGCACATAGCCGCGCCGGTGACTGCCCTCATCGCCGGGAATCTCGCGCGGCTCGGGCTGGCCGCCCTCGGCCTCCCAACGGCCTTCGGCATTTGGGGTGCCGTCCTTGGCGACGCGCTGACCGGCAACATATTGATGAAAGGCGGTAGCCGCGTTGTCGAGCGCGATATAATCCTGCGGACGTTTGGGGCCGGAAATGGCCGGCACAATGGTGCCCATGTCCAGATGCAAAGTATCGCTGTAGATCGGCGCATAGTTTTCATCGCGCCACATGCCGTTCTCCTTGGCATAGGCCTCGACCAGCGCGATGCGGTCCTTGTCGCGGCCGGTATTCTCCAGATAGCGCAGTGTTTCTCTATCGATCGGGAAGAAGCCGCAGGTAGCGCCGTATTCCGGGGCCATGTTGGCGATGGTCGCGCGGTCGGCCAGGGGCAGATTGTCCAGCCCCTTGCCGTAGAATTCGACGAACTTGCTGACCACACCGCGTTCGCGCAGCATCTCGACCACTTTCAAGACCAGATCGGTGCCGGTCGTGCCTTCCGTCATCTCGCCCGTCAGCTCGAACCCGACAACTTCGGGGATCAGCATGGAGATAGGCTGGCCCAGCATCGCGGCCTCGGCCTCGATCCCGCCGACGCCCCAGCCCAGAACGGCGGCGCCGTTGACCATGGTGGTGTGGCTGTCCGTACCGACCAGCGTATCGGGATAGGCCACTTCCTCACCATTCTGGTCGCAATCGGTCCAGACTGTCTGCGCCAGATATTCCAGATTCACCTGATGGCAGATGCCGGTGCCGGGCGGCACGACGCGGAAGTT
>JAUNVT010000006.1:47299-59515 GCA_030540655.1 Rhodobacterales bacterium | reverse complement strand
CCCTGCGCCCAAACCGTGCCGATGCCCCTTCGGGCGCTGATGGCATCGGGCCAGATCCAGATGCGAAAGGTCGATGGCCGGGAAACCCCGGCTCAGCCCATGGTCCCGATCAGCCTTGACCTCGCGGCTTGATCAGGCCCAGATCCCCATGCCCGGAAAACGCCGCCGGAGAACTTCCACCAGATTCGAGACACAACCGGCTGAAGGCTCGGGCACGCTCGACCTTAGATCCGATTCCATTCGGGCGGGCAAATATCAGGATTGTGCTTCGATGGCTGACGGAACCACTGCCGCGGCGCAATTACTGTTTTCTGCGTCGACGGGTTCAGCCATGCGCCCCACCACGAGAATGAGGAATTGGCGATGATGTTGTGGCTGCACAGCGACATCAGCCGAAGATCCTCGTATTGATGGTCGCTGTCATTCAGATCGACGATCACTCGCGGCACTGCAGTGTGCAAGTTATCACGCGCCCAGTCAGGATCGTCAGAAAAGACGAACACTTCGATGGCGGTAGGCGTGCGCTCTGCAATCAGGTCCAGCGCCCGCGCGTAGTAGCCCATATCACAAAGGCCATGCACCGCATTGGCCGATGGATTGCTGACATAATCGCCGCGGCGGATATGGAGCGATACTGCATTAACAGCGCGGATCCGGTCCGCCATATCGATATTGGCGCGTGACGGGGGCGTGAGGATGCGGAATTCCTGCGCGATGATGGGCTTTACATCTTCAAAGAACCGCTCGCTTTGCCAGTAGCCCCGCAGACAACTGTTATTACCCATGCGCAGGAACCGATCGTCAAAGCCGTCCGATCGCTGTGACAGAAGACGCGGCCCCGTCAGACCCGCGCGCCACATCATATAGCGGAGCTTGGCGGTTGTCCGCGAAGGCGGCAGTTCCGGCTCGGTCAGGATTCTGGCGGAAATGGAAAAATGACCAAGACCATATTGAAACTGCGGGCGGTCATCATAGACACGCAGATCCAGCCCCAATTCCGCGCCGTGCCTTGCCGCCAGCGCACGCCCGGCGGCGTATTGGAACATCTGGTTTCCCAGCCCGCCGTTAAGTCTCGCTATGATCATCGAAACCTCTTGCGCAGGATGCGCGGCTTGGCACCAGGGGATGTCAGATAAGGGACGGCTCTCCACTCGGTACGCCAGATCAGGCGACGCATCAAAGTTGCAACGTAATGTCCGAGCTGCCGCGCGGGACGCTTCAGTTCCCGCACCAATTTGGCGGCGACGCGTTTGCGGCGGAACGCCTCGGGCTCCGGCTCTTCGACGGACGTCTGAAACTTCCCGATACGGTCTGGTATGAACCGGTCCTGCACCGCTATCGCAGGGTCTATCTGATAAACCTTTTGCGTGCTGAAAAACCCCAGTCTTGGATCAAAGACCAGCAGATCGGGCGGCTCCGCGATCGTATCCGCGCATTGGCGCAATATGGTTGCGCTGTTCCGGCTGATAAAATACCCGCCGCCCCCGCCATGCAAGCTGAGCAATGGGTGCAGTTTGCGGGTATTGCCAGGAACATCCAGCGGCCGGCCCAGATGACATTTCTTGAAGGTGGTTTCGGCCTTGACCAGATCGGCGGCTTCGGGAATCCAATCGGGCGACGCGAAAAAATGAACGCTGTCGCTGGCAAGATGAATATCATCCTCGGCGATAAAGCCCCAATCAGATCCCGTCTCCAGAAACTGGTCCCAGGCGCGGCAATGGCTGAAGAAGCAGCCAATTTCGGCCGCGCCGAAGTGAACGTCCAGCCGCCTGCGCTGACGAATGGAATCAAGATCCGCATCGGGCATCGTGCGCCCGCACACCGCAGCGACCCGTACGACGTCCAATCCCAGGTTACGGCACTGCTCGGCAAACCACGGGTTTCGATCTGGCTGACTATCCAGGTTAATATAGAATATGGGGATCATCTGCGGTTTCACCCGTTAAAAAATGTGTTCGCTCAGCACCGAAACCGCCATCACAAAATCCTGCACTACCGCGCAGTGGCAAACCATCCTATGCGAACATTGCAAGGCGGGCCGCGATCGAGCCAGTTGGCCGGGGCACCGAAGTGATAAGAAACACAGGAATTTCCGGCGTTGACATGACGGACCCGGTGAGAATGTTACAGCGATAGCCTGAATAGCAGACGAAGGCAGGCGAAAGAACTTCTATCTGTGAAGCCCGGCACGCGAGCGCTACTTGAGCGGATAAATGTCAGGCGAAGCAAGATACCTCTTTAATTGCGCGCAGCCACCGCCTATATTCAAGAGGTCCCTTCGGGGACTATGGACATAAACGCGCTCGTAATAAGCGGATCGGACCCGGGGGCGGTACCCGGCGACTCCACCAATCACCCTTCATTTGGGGGCGGATCGGGGTCGAAACAGGATCGACGAACGTCTAAAGGGGTTATGCTTTGTCTCGGCGGGGTGCCACCGTATCGGCCCGAAAAGTACAATTGCAAATGACAATCGTGCTCCGGTTGCTCTGGCCGCGTAAGCGGTTCGAGGAATCGAAACCTAAGCCCTTCCGCTTAGCAGCGTAAGGCGGGGTCCGCAGGCACCTGGCAACAGAAGCCTGCACTTTCTCCACTTTACCGGTGTCAGCGATATGGAGGGGCGATCCTTCGGGAACATTCAGCGATGTGTTTCGCATGATGCAGGCCCGGCATATTATCTTGATACCCGCGGGTTTCACAGGTGTAACGCGGGGGCCTTTTACTTTCGCCCGAATCCCTTATTGTGACCCCATGCAACTAGAGGGCGCGGGATGTCTGGCACGATCGACTACGGTAATCTGATGCATCGCGCCATGCGTGGCCTGATTCAGGAAGTATTGGAATCGGTTCAGGAGAGTGGCCTGCCGGGCGCGCATCATTTCTTTATCACCTTCGACACGAACCACCCCGATGCGTCCCTGGCCGATTGGCTCAAGCAACGCTATCCCAGCGAAATGACGGTCGTGTTGCAGCATTGGTACGACAATCTGGAGGTGGGCGATGAAGGGTTCGGGATTACGCTGAACTTTGGCGACGCGCCCGAAAATCTGTTCATTCCATACGACGCGATTCAGACATTTGTGGACCCTTCCGTGGAATTCGGCCTGCGGTTCGAAAAGCAGATGACCGACGTCGAAGACGAAGATGACGACGCAAGTGAGGAGCCGGACCCAAAACCTGCCGCCGATGTGGTCAGCCTGGACAGTTTTCGCAAGCACTGATCCGGGCGGCACGTGCTGCATTGAAATTCCCTTGGCAAACGGTAACACATGGGGCAAACCTGACCCGAGGAGCCCTCCATGAGCCGGACCGAAATTACCACCCGCACCGAAACAGACAGCTTTGGCCCGCTTGAGGTGCCGAGTGACAAATACTGGGGTGCCCAGACGCAGCGCAGCATCCAGAACTTCCCCATCGGCTGGGAGCGCCAGCCCATTGCTATTGTCCGCGCCCTCGGGGTTATCAAGAAAGCCTGCGCGCAGGCCAATCTGGAGCTGGGCAAGCTCGACGAGACCCGCGCCGAGGCAATCATAAAGGCGGCGACCGAGGTTATCACGGGCGAGTGGGACGATAATTTCCCGCTGGTCGTGTGGCAGACCGGATCGGGCACTCAATCGAACATGAACGCGAACGAGGTCATCGCCAACAGGGCGATTGAAATCATGGGCGGCACCATTGGATCCAAGGATCCTGTGCATCCCAATGATCATGTCAACATGGGCCAGTCCTCCAACGACACGTTCCCGACCGCGATGCATCTGGCCGCCGCGATGAGCGCGCATGGCGTCACCCTGCCCGGCCTGGAAAAGCTGCACGACGCGCTGGATCGTAAATCGCAGGAGTGGGACCATATCATCAAGATCGGCCGCACCCACACGCAGGATGCCACGCCACTGACACTGGGACAGGAGTTTTCCGGCTACACACATCAGGTCGCCATGGGAATCGAGCGGATCAAGGATGCGCTGGGGCGTATTTACGAACTGGCGCAGGGCGGCACAGCCGTGGGCACGGGCCTGAACACCACCCGCGGCTGGGGCGAGATGGTCGCCGCCAACATGGCCGAAATCACCGGCCTGCCTTTTGTCACCGCCCCCAACAAGTTCGAGGCGCTGGCCGCGCATGATGCGATGGTCGAAATCTCAGGCGCGCTGCGGGTGGTCGCGGGCAGCCTGTTCAAGATCGCCAACGATATCCGCTTTCTCGGCTCCGGCCCCCGCTGCGGCCTCGGTGAGCTTGTCCTGCCGGAAAACGAGCCGGGCAGCTCGATCATGCCGGGCAAGGTCAATCCCACACAGTGCGAGGCTCTGACGCAGGTTTGCGCGCATGTCATGGGTAATGATGCAGCGGTCGGATTTGCCGGATCGCAGGGGCATTTCGAACTGAACGTCTACAAGCCGATGATGGCCTACAACGTGCTGCAATCCATGCAACTTCTGGGCGATGCCGCCTCGGCCTTTACCGACAATCTGGTGGACGGGCTTCAGGCCGACGAGGCTCGGATCGACAGGCTGATGCGCGAATCGCTGATGCTGGTGACGGCGCTGGCGCCGGAAATCGGCTATGACAACGCCACCAAAGTGGCAAAGACCGCGCACAAGAACGGCACCACCCTTAAAGAAGAGGCAATCGCGCTGGGCTTTGTCGATGCCGAAACCTTTGACCGCGTCGTGCGCCCGGAAGATATGGTTGGGCCGAAGTGACGGACGCGCCCATCAATCTCAGCCGCGCGCGCAAACAACGTGCGCGGCAAGATGCCTGGACGAAGGCCGATGAAAACGCTGTTCGGTTCGGCCGCTCAAAGGCGCAGAAATCCTTGGAAAAGGCGCGCTCAGACAAGGCCGCGCGTGACATTGACAGCCACGAACGCGAGCCATGAGCGCGCTGTGACAGACCGGCCTGTCAAACATTCACTTACCTTGCTTGGACACCGCACTTCCGTTTCGCTGGAACCGGAATTCTGGCAGGCCTTCCGCGATATTGCCGCCGCCGCCGATACGCCCATCAACGCGCTGGCGGCCCGGATCGATGCGGCGCGCGGCACCGATCTGGGCCTCGCCTCGGCAATCCGCCTGTATGTTCTGCGCCATTACCGCGATGCGCTGGAAAAGGCGCAGAATTCTTCACGGTTGGACAATCACCCCTGAGCCGGGCATGCTCGCCCCCCTATCCTCGAATGAAAGGCACCTTCCCTGTGACCGCCCTGACCCTCGCCAAGCAAGGCGACATAGACAGTATTCTGCCGCTGATTGCCGCCTATCACGCCGAGGTCGGAATTGCGCAGGACGACGACACCCGCCGCGCCGCAGTCATGCCGCTGCTGGATGGCTCGCCCCACGCCGTGATCTACCTTGCCGGGCCGGTCCGCGCGCCCATAGGCTATGCGCTGATCAGCTTTGGCTGGTCGCTTAAATTTGGCGGACTGGACGGTATTTTGGATGAGATCTACGTTCGTCCCGGTGTGCGCCGGCGCGGCATCGGGTCCGAGATGCTTCTTGCCCTGCCACGGGCGCTGGCGGGCGCAGGGTTGCGCGCACTGCATCTGGAAACTGCACGCGACGACCGGGACGCGCGCGCCTTCTTCAAACGCATGCATTTTACCGCGCGCGACGATTATTTCCTGATGACCCGGATCCTCTAGGCAGGCAACCTTGCCATTGGGACTGGCATTTCAGGCGCGCGCCTCTACATTTCGGGAATGAACATGTCTTTTCCCTTCGATAACTCCTATGCCCGTCTTGGGACCGGTTTCTCTGTCCGCCAAGCGCCCGTTCCCGTCAGCGCCCCGCATCTGATCGCGCTCAACCGGCCTTTGGCCGCCGAACTCGGCTTGACGCTCGGCAGCGACGATCAGATGGCGCAGGTGTTCAGCGGCAACGCCTTGCCCGAGGGCGCACAGCCTATCGCGCAGGCCTATGCGGGCCACCAGTTCGGTGGATTTTCGCCCCAATTGGGCGATGGCCGCGCGGTGCTGCTGGGCGAGGTGGTGGATATCAAAGGGCGCCGCCGCGACATTCAGCTGAAGGGGTCGGGGCCAACTCCCTTTTCCCGCAATGGCGACGGGCGCGCGTGGCTGGGTCCGGTCCTGCGCGAATATCTGGTCAGCGAGGCGATGCACGCCATGGGCATCCCCACCACCCGCGCGCTGGCCGCCGTCAGCACGGGCGATGCGGTATATCGCCAGCAGGGTGCCCTTCCGGGCGCGGTGCTGACCCGTGTTGCCGCCAGCCACCTGCGCGTCGGTACATTTCAGTTCTTCGCCGCGCGGCAGAACCTGGCGGCGCTGCGGCAGATCTATGAGTATGCCCGCGATCGGCACTATCCACAGGCGCAGACGCCCGGCGATCTGCTGCGCAGCATAATTCAGCGGCAGGCCGCGCTGGTGGCAGAATGGCTGGGCATCGGGTTCATCCATGGCGTAATGAACACCGACAACACCTCTTTGGCTGGCGAGACAATAGATTACGGGCCTTGTGCATTCATGGACGTGTGGCACCCGCAGACGGTCTACAGTTCGATCGACCGCCACGGGCGCTATGCCTATGACAATCAGGCGAATGTCATTGTCTGGAACATGGCGCAACTGGCCTCGGCGCTGGTGCCGCTGATGGATGATCAGGACAGCGCCATTGACGAGTTCACCCAAGCCATCAACGCGATGCCCGCCATGATCGAGGCCGAATGGCTGCGCGTCTTTGGCGCCAAGATCGGATTGTCTGCCCCCACCGACGAAGATCGTTCCCTCATCGATGATCTGCTGGCGTTGATGCAGACAGCCGGGGTTGATTTCACCAACACCTTCCGCAACCTGCCGCAATCCCCTGCAGATCTGGCAAAGGCGGCCGGGTTTGAGAAATGGAACGTGCGTTGGCAGGCACGTCTGTCGCATGAAGAGGACTGGCGGGCGCGCATGGAGGCGGTCAATCCCGCGTTCATACCGCGCAACCACCGGGTGGAAGAGGCGATCAAGGCAGGCGTCGACGGCGATTTTGCCCCCTTCCGACGTTTGCTGGATGTGCTATCACGTCCCTATATCGACCAGCCCGAGGCGGCAGATCTGGCGCTGCCCCCGCAGCCGCACGAGGTTGTACGCGAAACATTCTGCGGAACGTGACCAGCCGCACAGGGAGGCACCGCCATCTTTCGGATCGCTACATACAACCTGCAAAAATGCGTTGGACTGGACCTGCGGCGCAAGCCTGAACGGATCATGGCCGTGATCGACGGTCTGGATGCCGATCTGGTCATCCTGCAAGAAGCGGATAAACGCATGGCCCCCCGCCCCGCCGCTCTGCCCGCCGGTCTGGTGCGGGAGGCCGGTTGGCAAGTGGTCCCCTTTGGCGCGGATGATGTGGACGGCGTTTCGCTGGGGTGGCACGGAAACGCGATGCTGATCCGCGGCGATGTGCAACTGAAGGATACAGGGCGCATCATCCTGCCGGGGCTTGAACCTCGGGGCGCGATCCGCGCCGATTTCAGCACTCCAATCGGACCTTTGCGAGCTGTCGGAGTCCATCTGGGTCTGATCCGGCGCAACCGTCAGGCACAACTGGCGCGGATCGCGGCCGAACTCCGGCGTTTGCCGGATTGTCCCGCGGTTCTGGCCGGAGATTTCAATGAATGGGGTGCACTGGCGCGGTCGCTGAGCGACTCCTCCTATGTGCTCAAGACAGCGACCACGCCGCTCAGCTATCCTGCGCCGCGCCCGGTCGCGCGGCTTGACCGCATCCTTTACAGTCCCGATCTGCGCGTCGCGGCCACGGGCGGCAGTACGGCGCCGGGGGCGGCGCGGATCGCCTCGGACCATCTGCCTGTATGGGCGGATTTTCTTGCGGATCCAGGTGAGCCATTGCCATCGGCCTGACAAATGCTCACTGCTTGAGGCTTGCGGGCGGCCTCACGGCGCCGGGAGGGATCCGATGACGTTTCTGCAAATAGCCTCTTTGCTGATCGTTCTGGCCGGCGTTTTCGGGGCCATCAATTACCTTTTGCTGAAGCTGCCTTCGTCGATCGGAATCATGGTGGTTGCGCTCTTCGCCTCGCTGGCGCTCATGGGGCTGGACATGCTCCTGCCCGGGCTCGGCATTGCGGATCAGATCCGGCACATCGTCACCGGCATCGATTTCTCGGACGCGCTGCTGGAGGGGATGCTGGGCCTGTTGCTGTTTGCCGGTGCGCTTCATGTCAAGATTTCGGACCTGCGTGCGCAGTGGCTGCCGGTTCTGCTGATGGCGACGATGGGCGTTGGCCTCAGCACCGTCGTCGTGGGCGTGGGCTTCAGTTGGATGACCGGGATGCCGCTGCTGGTGGCGCTGGTATTTGGCGCGCTGATCTCGCCCACCGATCCTGTGGCGGTGCTGGGTGTGCTGCGGCAAACCAACCTGCCACAGGCTCTGGAGACCAAGATCGCTGGCGAATCTCTGTTCAATGACGGGGTCGGCTATGTGGTGTTTCTCGTTTTCGTAGGCATCGCCTTCCCGTCTGGCACCGCGCCTGAGAGCAATGGCGTCGGCGACGCAGCCCTTTTGTTCCTGCGGGAGGCGGGTGGCGGAGCCCTGCTGGGCGTGGTTCTTGGCTGGATCGTGTTCCGCGTCATGCGTCTGATCGACGATTATGCGCTGGAGGTGCTTCTCACGCTGGGCCTCGCCTTTGGCGGTTATGAACTGGCGGTTTACCTTGATATCTCGGCGCCCATCATGGCGGTTTGCGCAGGATTGCTGATCGGGGACGTGGGCGCCAAACACGGGATGAGCGAGGAAACGCGCCGCTATGTCGATGCCTTCTGGAAACTGATCGATGAAATCCTGAACGCGGTCCTGTTCCTGATGATCGGGTTCGAGGTGTTCGCTGTCGCCTTCAGTGCGGATTATCTGCTGGCCGGGGCCGCCTCTATCGTGATTGCGCTGGTGGGGCGGTTCATTGCTGTCGCCATACCGGTGGCCATCCTGCGCCCGTTTCGCAATTTCAATCCGGGAGTTGTCCGTATCATGACATGGGGCGGGCTGAAGGGCGGGATTTCAGTCGCGCTGGCGCTCAGCCTGCCTGCAAGCGAATGGAGCAGCTTCATTCTGACCGCGACATATATGATCGTGGTCTTTTCCATCATCGTGCAGGGATTGACCGTAGCACCGCTTGCGCGCCGTGTCAGTCAGCAGCCGGATCTGCTGTGAGAAGGTGGGCAGGACCGCCGGTGAGGCGGCGATCCTGCTGAACTTGCGGCTCAGGCTGCTGCGCTGCTGCGTCCACCGCCCCCGCTGCGCCGACGGCGCGGCGCATTGGAAGAGGGCGCACCGCCGCCCCCGTGCCCGCCACTGCGGCCCGGGCCGCCCCTGCCCCGGCCACGACCACCGCCGCCCGGTTTGGCCTTGGGATCGGGAAGCTCTTCCCATGCACGACCCGAGGCGATGGGAATGGACACCCCCATCACCTTCTGGATGTCCTTCAACTCGCCCATCTCGTCCGGTGCGCAGAAGGCAATGGCCGCGCCATCCTTGCCCGCACGCGCCGTGCGCCCGATACGGTGGATGTAGTTCTCAGGCACGTTGGGCAGGTCGAAATTATAGACGTGTTTCACATCCGGAATATCGAGGCCGCGGGCGGCCACATCCGTCGCAACCAGCACCTTTACCTCTCCATCGCGGAACGCCTTCAGTGCGCGCTCGCGCTGGCCCTGGCTTTTGTTGCCGTGGATCGCCGCCACCTTGAAACCCGCGCTTTCCAGTTTGCGCGCCAGCTTGTCCGAGCCGTGTTTGGTGCGGCCGAAAACCAGCGCCAGTTCCGCCTTGTGATCGCCCAGAAGCTCGATCAGCAGGTTCGGCTTTTCCGCCTTGGCAATGAAATGCACGGCTTGGGTAACCTTGTCCGCCGCCTTGCCCGGAGGGCTGACCTGAACGCGTTTGGGGTTCACCAGATAGCTGGCGGCGATCTCCTCCATCTGCTTCGGCATGGTGGCCGAAAACAACATCGTCTGGCGCTCTTTTGCCAGCAGCGCCGCAATCTTGCGCAGCGCATGGATGAACCCCATGTCCAGCATCTGGTCCGCCTCGTCCAGCACCAGAAACCGCGTCGCATCCAGGCGGATCGCCCGCCGGTCGATCAGATCCAGCAGGCGGCCCGGCGTCGCCACGAGGATATGCGTGCCCTTTTCCAGTCGCTTGATCTGCGGGCCGATAGACGATCCGCCGACAACGACGTTGATCTTCATCGGGGTATCCATGACCAGCGGCATCAGGGTGTCGCGGATCTGGTTTGCGAGTTCGCGGGTCGGCGCAAGGATCAGGCTGGTCGCGGTTTTCGGCAAAGGCCGCTCCCCCACTTCCATCATCTGCGCCAGCAGCGGCAGGCCAAAGGCCGCCGTCTTGCCCGTGCCCGTCTGTGCAAGGCCCATCACGTCATCGCCGTTCAGCGCATGAGGGATCGCATGGCTCTGGATCGGGGTCGGCTCAGTAATGCCCATATTGCCCAGCTTGCGCACCAGGACCGAAGGCAGGCCCATTTCTTCAAACAAATTCAAAACTTCATCCTTTCGGACATGGGAGACTCCCACGCCGTGTACGGGCCACGTGGCCCGTTTCGTGGTTTCGCCAAAGCCTGACGCAAAGGCATGATTGCCCCTCGCGCCGATCCGGCGGCTGGCCCCACGCGTGATTTTGGGAACAATAGACGACACTTCGATATTCTATAGGCTGCGCATCGGCAGCCCGGCTGCTCACGCGGCAGGAAGCATCGGTTGACGCCCATATGGCGGCATTGAGCGTCCAAGTCAACCTGCGGTACCCGGATTTTCCTGTGCATCGCAATGCGCTGCGTTAAGGTGAGGGCGACTCGACCGCTTCGGAGGATATCATGAGCACCGGCAATTTCAGGCGTACGCATCTGGGGGATCGCAAACTTCATCCGTCAACGCAGATGATTTCTTATGGCTATGACCCCACGCTGAGTGAAGGGGCGGTGAAACCGCCGGTCTATCTGACCTCGACCTTTGTTTTCCAGACCGCCGAGCAGGGCGCCGAGTTTTTCGACGTGGTGGCAGGCCGCGCATCTGCGCCCGAGGGGATGGGCGCGGGCGGATTGGTCTATAGCCGTTTCAACAACCCCAATCTGGAAATCATCGAGGACCGGCTGGCGCTCTATGACGGTGCCGAGGCCGGGCTTGTGACAGCCTCCGGCATGGCCGCAATCAGCGCGGTCGCGCTGAGCTATATGCGGCCGGGCGACGCCTATGTGCATTACTCTCCTCTTTATGGCGGGAGCGAGACGCTGTTCGACAAGGTGCTGGAGGAATGGAATTTGCACCCGTCTTCCTTTACCGATGGTCTGGAGGCGGAGGATCTGACGCAGGCCCTGGACAGAGCGGCGGCGAAGGGTCCGGTAAAGATGGTCTATATCGAAACACCCTCCAACCCGACCAATGCGGTGATCGATCTGGCGATGGTGCGCAGAGCTGTGGATGAATGGTCGCAATCGCAAGGCCATGCGCGCCCGGTCATCGTCTGCGACAACACGATGCTGGGTCCGGTATTTCAGAGCCCTCTGGCGCATGGCATCGACATCTGCGTTTATTCCCTGACCAAATATGTCGGCGGTCATTCCGATCTGGTCGCGGGCGGCATCACGGGATCCAAGGCGGCGCTGAAGCCGGTGCGCGCCACACGTTCTGCCTTCGGCTTTCAACTTGACCCGCATTCGGCCTGGATGATCTCGCGCTCGATGGAGACGCTGGCCCTGAGGATGGAGCGCGCGGCGGCGTCCGGGCGCAAGGTCGCGGCATGGCTGGCCGCGAACGACATCATCCCCTGCAAGGTGCTGCACCCTGAACATAACACAGGCCGCGCCCGCGAGGTTCATGACGCACAGTGCAGCGGGCCGGGATCCACCTTCAGTTTTGTGGTGGCCGATGACAGGGCCTTGGCATTCCGCATCATGAATGCGCTGCCGATCTTCAAGCTGGCCGTGTCGCTCGGCGGTACCGAATCGCTGATCTGCCATCCGGCCTCGACCACCCATTCGGGTGTGCCACCCGAGGTGCGCGCTCATGCAGGTGTTACCGAGGGGCTGATCCGGCTGTCCATCGGGCTGGAGCACCCGGATGATCTGATCGCCGCGCTGGATCATGCCTTCCGAACGGCCGCCGCATAGGCGGCGCATCGGCGGTGGAAATCTGCGGCGCATCGCGCTAAGCAGATCCGGACAGCCAGGATGAGCAGACCGATGCCC
>JAUNVT010000006.1:22091-47199 GCA_030540655.1 Rhodobacterales bacterium | reverse complement strand
TGCGGCGCATCGCGCTAAGCAGATCCGGACAGCCAGGATGAGCAGACCGATGCCCAACACCATTACCGCCCGCTGCGAGGCGCGCGGTCTTCGAATGACAGAACAAAGACGTATCATCGTCGCCGTCCTGGAGGAATCGGACGATCATCCCGACGTGGACGAACTTTACGCGCGTGCCTCCGCGCGTGACCCGAAGATATCGATCGCGACGGTCTACCGCACTGTCAAACTGTTCGAGGAGACGGGCATTCTGGACAAGGTGGATTTTGGCGATGGGCGCGCCCGATACGAGGATGCGCAGCGCGCCCATCACGATCATCTGATTGACCTCGATACCGGCGACGTGATCGAATTTTTCGACCCGGAAATCGAACGCCTTCAAGAGAAGATTGCTGCGCGTCTGGGATATCGCCTGAAAGGTCACAAGATGGAATTATATGGCAGGCCGATCAAAAAGCCGTAAAGTTCAGAGCGTTCGACCACCCGTCACGTCATGGCCATAGATCCAGTCGAACTGACTCATCATGCGGCTGGGTGCCACCGCCCCGCCAAGCCGCAGCGCCGCATGAGCGGCGAAGCGCAATGGCTTGGAACTTATATGATATTTCCAGGCATTTCCGCTTGCGGCATCGACGACGCGGGTGGCGCGTTCCTTGCGACGGGCCTGATACGCCACCAAGGCGCCCGCCATATCCGGCGCAGCCGCCAGGGCTTCGGCCAGAACCCATCCATCCTCCAAGGCAAGTGATGCGCCCTGGGCCATGAATGGCAGGGTCGGATGGGCGGCATCACCGAGCAGCGCATAGCGCTCCCTGGCCCAGACGGGCGCGACCGGATGGCGGAAAAGACCCCATTTGCCAACCTTGTCGACCCGCTTCAACATCTCCTGCGCGGATGCGCCGAAATCCGAAAACCGGGCGCGCAGGTTATTTGGATCGCCCTCCGCGCTCCAGCTTTCCTCGGCCCACATGCTGCGTTCCTCGACCGCCACAAGGTTCAGGCAGGTCCCGCCGCGCAGCGGATAGCTGACCAGATGCCGGTGCGGCGCCATGTGAACGCGCACCTCGTCCTTGCGGGTGCCATCATGCGGCACCACCGCGCGCCAGGCGACCTGACGCGTGAAAAATGGCGCGAGAGTACCGTTCAGCATGGGGCGGAGCACCGAATGCAGCCCATCCGCGCCGATTACCAGATCCGCATCCAAAGCTGCCGGATCGTCCACTCGCGCGCCAAGAGTGATCTGCACCCCGGCATCCTCCGCCCCCGCATGCAGAAGGCCGATCAGGTCGGCCCGGTGAAGAAACCAGTAATCGCGCGATGCCGACCGGGTAAGGTCCAGTCGCAACACCTGACCGCGGCGATAGTCATGCAGCGTGATGAGACCCGCCCTGTCACCCGCCGCTTCGACCGCACCAGACAGGCGAAGCCCCCGCAGAACCGCATATCCATTCGGGCTGATCTGCAACCCCGCGCCCACTTCGGTAATCTGATCCGCCTGTTCGTGAACAGTGACACGCGCCCCGCGCAAGGCGCAGGCCCGCGCGACTGCCAGCCCGCCAATCCCGGCGCCGATCACGGCTATGTGGAGTGCGCTCAGATCCATGAACTCTTGATCCTACGAAAAACGCCGCAGCGAAAGCCCCGGCGTTCCATGATCTGACCTGAGTATCTGCGATCAATCGTCGCGATGCACCTTCTCGCGGCGCTCGTGACGCTCCTGCGCCTCCAGCGTCATCGTGGCGATTGGGCGTGCATCCAGACGTTTCAGGCTGATACGATCCCCGGTCATCTGGCAATACCCGAACTCGCCATCGTCAAGCCGCCGCAGCGCCTGGTCGATCTTTGCCACCAGCTTGCGCTGACGGTCGCGTGTGCGCAGCTCGAGCGCGCGATCCGTCTCTTCACTGGCGCGGTCGGCGACGTCGGGAATGGCGCGGGTGCCATCCTGAAGCGCCTCGATCGTGTCACGGCTGCCCGCCAGAAGGTCCTGCCGCCACTGATACAGCTTGCGGCGGAAATACTCCTGCTGGCGGGGATTCATGAAGGGTTCATCTTCGACCGGCTGATAATCGTCAGGCAGAAAAACTTCGGCTTTCAAACGTCGATCCCCTTTTACTTCGTGACCCCAGGTTTCAGGATGCGTTGTCATCATGTTCCCCTTTCGGGCTGGACCTACTTCAACGGGCCTCATTTGTCACGTATCAATTTCAATGCATTGAAAAGGAACGCCCGGCACATTAAAATGAAACTAAATTTAGTGAAGTTCGGCATAAAAAGGTTTGATACAGTTATGAAATTCGAAGGCACCGACAGCTATGTCGCCCCTCGGGATCTGACCGTCGCGGTCAATGCCGCCGTCACGCTTCAGCGCCCCCTTCTGGTCAAGGGCGAGCCCGGCACCGGCAAGACCGAACTGGCTCGGCAGGTGGCCGCAGCGCTGGATCTGCCGATCATCGAGTGGAACGTGAAATCGACGACGCGTGCCCAGCAGGGCCTCTACGAATATGACGCGGTATCACGTTTGCGCGACAGCCAGCTGGGCGACGCGCGCGTGCATGACATCTCCAACTATATCCGCCCGGGCAAACTCTGGCAGGCGTTCCAGTCCCCGGAGCGGGTCGTGCTGCTGATCGATGAAATTGACAAGGCCGATATCGAGTTTCCGAACGATCTGCTTCAGGAACTGGACCGGATGGAGTTTCACGTCTACGAGACGGGCGAGATGATCCGCGCGGTGCAGCGCCCCATTGTCATCATCACGTCGAACAACGAGAAGGAATTGCCGGACGCCTTCCTTCGGCGCTGTTTCTTTCACTACATCCAGTTTCCCGACATGGACACGATGCGCCGCATCGTCGAAGTGCATCATCCAGGCATCAAGGATGCGCTGCTGACGACCGCACTGACGCAGTTCTACGCGCTGCGGGACCAGCAGGGGCTGAAAAAGAAACCCTCCACCTCCGAAGTGCTGGACTGGCTGAAGCTGTTGCTGGCCGAGGATCTGACAGCCGATGATCTGCGCAAGGACGGCGCCGATGCCCTGCCCCGCATGCACGGCGCGTTGCTGAAGAACGAACAGGACGTGCATCTGTTCGAGCGTCTGGCTTTCATGGCGCGGCGGGGGCGCTAGGCCCGGCGGCTGGACAGGCTGGGGCGGCCGCGTTACGCATCTGGCAAAAGAGCCGCGGGCCCATGAACAAGAGGCACCTATGACCATTCTCATTGCAGCATTGATCGGCGCAGGCATCGGCGGGCTGATCGCCTACAGGCGCAAGGGCCGCCCCGCCGACATTGCCCAATACGCCGCCGTCTTTGCGCTGATCCTTGTCGTTCTGTGGGTCTTCGCCCTGATCCTGATCACCCGCGCGGCCAGCTGATGTTTCTGCCCTTCTTTCAGCATCTGCGCGCTGCGGGCCTGCCGGTGTCCTTACGCGAATACCTGACCTTTCTTGAGGCGATGGGCGCAAATCTGGTCACCTATGACACGGAAGGGTTCTACTACCTCGCCCGCACCGCCATGGTGAAGGACGAGCGGCTGATCGACCGTTTTGACCGCGCCTTTGCCGCCGCTTTTCAGGGTCTTGAAGCGATCACGCCCGGTGAGGTGCTGAATGCCGTGGACCTGCCCGAAGACTGGCTGCGCAAGATGGCCGAGAAACACCTGAGCGCCGAGGAGCAGGCCGAAATCGCCTCACTGGGCGGATTCGAGCAGTTGATGGAGACACTGAAACAGCGGCTGAAAGAGCAGCAGGGCCGCCATCAGGGCGGCAGCAAATGGATCGGGACAGCGGGCACCTCGCCCTTCGGCGCCTATGGCTACAACCCGGAAGGCGTGCGGATCGGGCAGGACACATCGCGCCACCAGCGCGCGGTCAAGGTCTGGGACCGGCGCGAGTTTGCGAACCTTGCGGGCGATGTCGAACTGGGCACGCGCAACATCAAGATGGCCCTGCGCCGCCTGCGCCAGTGGGCCCGCGACGGTGCGCCGGATCAACTGGACCTGCCCGGCACGATCCACGCCACTGCGCAGAAGGGCTATCTGGACGTCCGGACCCAAGCCGAGCGGCGCAATGGCGCCAAGGTGCTCTTGTTCCTCGACGTCGGCGGCTCCATGGATGCCCATATCCAGCTGGTCGAGGAGCTCTTTTCGGCGGCGCGGGCCGAATTCCGCCACCTTGAACATTTCTATTTCCACAACTGCCTTTACGAAGGCGTCTGGCGCGACAACCGCCGCCGGTGGAGCGAAAAGACCCCGACCTGGGATATTCTGAACACCTACGGCCCCGATTACCGCTGCATCTTTGTGGGGGACGCGGCCATGTCCCCCTACGAGATTGCTTATCCCGGCGGCGCCAATGAGCATTGGAACGAGGAATCGGGCGAGACATGGCTGGCTCGCGCGCGTGCCCACTGGCCGCTCAACCTGTGGATCAATCCGGTCCCCGAGGCGCAGTGGCCCTATACCCAGTCCACCCAGATGATCGCGCAGATATTCGAGGGCCGGATGGTGCCGATGACGCTGGACGGGCTGGATAGCGGAATGCGCAGCCTCAGCCGCTAGGGGAAACCTATTCTGACTCCGCTTCCGTCACCACCTGCCATTCGGTCAACTCGTCTTCTACCAGAATATAGATCTCCTCGGGCGGAGTGGCCAAGGCTGGGCGCATCAGGCGCAGATCGACACCCATATCGTCCAGATATTCCATCACTTCGCCCTGCCCGCTCTGGATGTCGGACACGGCCATGAAGGCGGGAAGCGCAACGTTCTTGCCAAAATAATGCTGGTGTACGCCCACCTGCGCGCCCTCGCCCACCTTTCGCACCACGCCCGCCGCCAGAATATATGGACAGGCGGAAAAGCAGATGTCGCCCGGCTCAATCTCAGTCGCCAGTCCCGCATCGCGCAGAGCACGTCCAATACTCAGCGCGTCGCGCACCGATCCGCCGGGGCTGTTGATGGCGGCGCGCGTCACTCCCTCCTCCGCCGCCAGCGCATCCGCAAAGCGCGCATCATCGCCCGTGGCGATTTCCCCTGTCAGATGCAGAACCTCGCCATCGCGCGTGAACTCCAATCGTGTCGGCAGATCGCCACTGGTGCGGTAGGGGCGCTCGGGCGCGCCCGGCGCGCGGGGCGGCAGCGGCGTGTCGCGCGGCGCATAGCGGCGCGTCTGATCGCCCGGCACCACGGGGCTCTCCATCCCCGGCGCATTGGACGGCCATGCAAAGCTCGGCAACGTTCCCAGCATATCCGATCCTGCGAGGAAACCTGCCATGATCAGTTGCAATCCAAGAACGGCGTAGAGAACGCGCCGCGTCTCCCAGCCCTTGGGCAAGGGTTTCATGTCTCACTGCCCGGTGTCCCACTACCCGGCGCGGGCTCGCCTGCTTCTGCCTGCGCCGGGCGGCGCACCTCATCCATTTCGTGCAGCACCATCATCGCCGCGCGCAGCTCCGACAGGGTCAGCGTCTGCTCGATCCCTACCCCTTCGCGCCCCGACCGGATTGCGGAATGCACCACCATCAGGATGAACACCAGCACGGCAGGCAAAAGATCGATCGCGATGGCTCCCGCCCAGGAGGGTGCAAAATTGCCCGCATAGAGAATCACGGCATCGGCGGTGGATATCGGCGTGTATGTCGTCTCATTTGGCGGCGGCATTGCCACCACCGCATCGGCCGCGCTGCGCAGCGTGGTCGCGCGCTGGCCCAGCACCTCCAGCACCGAGATGATCGTGCTTTGCTGGTCCCCGCGCGCCGAATCGCTGCGCCCGTCCAGTTCCGGCAGCACCACCGAGGCGGCCAGATCCTGCGCCGCGCGCGAGACAAGCGGTGCCACGGATAACTGGCGAAGCTGCGCGATCAGCCCGGCCAGCCGCACTGCCTCCTCGGAAAAGTTGACCGAGCGCGGCTCGACCGGCCCCGGCTCCACCGTCAGCGCACGCATCCGCGACAGCGTGGCGTTACCCTCGGCAAAGGCCGCATCGACCAGCGGTTGCTGTGTGGCGATCTGCGCCTCCAGCCCGCGCAGTTCGTCCGACTTCTGGCTGAGCACGCGAAACACTGCGCCGCGCCCCGACAGGCCCGACAGGCCGCCATCCGCCTCCTGCGCGCCCAGATCCTCGAAGGATTGGCGCACGCGGGCCACGTCCCGCTCCAGCCCCTGCGCGGATAAGGCGATCAGGTTCGCCTGCTCCAGCGAAGCCTGATATTCCTGCACCGTTTTGGCCAGATGCTGTTCGACCGCCGCCGATCCCGCCAGCGCGGCTGCGTTCAGCCATGAGGACATCGCGATGATCGCGAGCGATCCCAGCGCCATCGACAGCAGCAGCCCGATGCGCGACGCCGTGGTGCGCACCGATGGCAAGAGGCGCATCAGATACGACCAGAAGACGAAAATTCCAACCGACACGGCGATGGAATAGGACGCGGCGGCGAAAAAGCTGAGCGCGCCATTATCATCAAGGAGGGACGACACACCCAGATAGGTGTAGATCCCCGAGGCGGTTGCCAGCACGCCCAGCGCGGCACCGGTGATCCCGTCCAGCCAAGCCACATGGCCCTCCAGCACGGCCGCATAACGCACGCCCTGCGCCTCGGCCCTTGTGATGCGGCCGGGCTGCGCGGTCGGTGGAGTATCGTTCATCTGCTGGTCCTGTTCTGCCCCTTTGGCGCAATATGGCGCGTCCGGGCGGTATGGCAAAGCGCTGCTAGAGCGCCGCGTTCCCCGGCATGCTGAGCGTGCCGCCCGATACTGGTGCGCGCACCCCCGTTGTTGCGCCGCAGGATGTGGGCAGGCCCCTTGCCACCCGGACAGCCAGATACCCAAAGGCTTGCGCCTCCAGCATATCGCCGTCCAGCCCAACATCCTCGATCGGACAGACATCGCATCCCGCGAGCTCACGCAGCATGTCCATCAGCACGGCATTATGCCGCCCACCGCCGGTAACCAGCAGCCGCGCAGGCGGGGCGGGGCAATGGGCCATCGCGCGCAGAACAGCGGCGGCCGACATTGCGGTCAGCGTTGCGGCAGCGTCCGCGTCTCCAAGCGGCTCTACCAGCCGCGCCATTCGGGAAAAGGCATCCCGGTCCAGTGATTTTGGTGGCAATTTGTCGAAATACGGGTGCTGCAGGAATTGCTCCACCGCGCCGTTGTCCACATGCCCTGCGCCCGCCAGCCTGCCGTCCTCGTCAAAGGGCAGGCCGCACCGCGCCATCATCAGGTCATTGATCGGCGCATTGGCAGGCCCGGTATCGAAGGCGATCAGCGCGCCCTCCTCCTCGGGGCGGCTTGCGCGGGGATCGACCCATGTCAGGTTTCCGACACCCCCCAGATTGAGAAACGCAATCGGGGTTTCCGCCAGTATGTATTTCGCGCAGGCAAAGTGGAAAAAGGGCGCCAGCGGCGCGCCCTGCCCGCCCGCGGCCACATCGGCACTACGGAAATCCCAAACCACCGGCAGGCCCAGCGCGTCCGCCAGCGCCGCCCCATCACCAAGCTGATGCGTGCCGCGCCCTTGCGGATCATGCGCGAGGGTCTGGCCATGAAACCCGACCAGCGCGGCCCCCTCCAGCGCGCCCAGCGCCTCAAGATGCGCGCTCATCACCACATCCTGCGCCGCCGATACATCATCGCCCGGCCAGCACCCCAAAGCTGCGGCCAGAATTGCCTGTTCCTGCGCCGAATATGCCCGGTAGGTGCTGGCGCCGAAGCCAGATATCGCCTCGCCATCCGTCTCAATCAGCGCCGCATCGACGCCGTCCAGCGATGTGCCCGACATCGTCCCCAAGGCCCATATGCGCCCCGCTTCCAACATGGCCTTTTCCTTTGCCAAATGCAGACCTATACATGCCGCGCAAACCAGAGCGGGACAAGCGCCATGACCTATCATCCTAAATCAGAGTTCCTGAACGTAATGATGTCGCGCGGCTATCTGACCGATTGCACGGATCTGCAGGGGCTGGACGATGCGCTGATGGGCAGGGTGCTACCTGCGTATATCGGCTATGACGCAACTGCAAAATCGCTGCATATCGGCCATTTGCTGAACATCATGATGCTGCGTTGGCTGCAAAAGACAGGGCACAAGCCGATCACGCTGATGGGTGGTGGCACCACCAAGGTGGGCGATCCCAGCTTTCGTTCGGACGAGCGGCCGTTGCTGACGCCGGAGGCAATCAACGAGAATATCGAAGGCATGCAGCAGGTTTTTGCGCGCTACCTCGGCTATGGTGACGGCGCGACAGATGCAATGATGGTCAACAATGCCGAATGGCTGGACGGGCTGAACTACCTCGACTTCCTGCGCGACATCGGGCGGCATTTTTCAGTCAACCGGATGCTCTCCTTCGAGTCGGTCAAATCCCGGCTGGACCGCGAACAGTCGCTGTCTTTCCTGGAATTCAACTACATGATCCTGCAAGCCTATGATTTCCTGGAACTGAACCGCCGCTATGGCTGCGCGCTCCAGATGGGTGGCTCGGATCAGTGGGGAAATATCGTCAACGGAATCGACCTGACGCGGCGGGTGATCGACGGGCAGGTTTTCGGGCTGACGTCGCCCTTGCTGACCACGTCCGACGGGCGCAAGATGGGCAAATCAGCCGATGGTGCGATCTGGCTCAATGGCGACATGTGCGGCCCCTACACGTTCTGGCAATTCTGGCGCAACACCACCGATGCCGATACCGGGCGCTTCCTGAAGCTCTATACCGAACTGCCGGTCGAGGAATGCGAGCGCCTTGGCGCGCTGGGCGGCGCTGAGATAAATGAAGCCAAGATCATCCTGGCGAATGAGGTTACAGGGTTGCTGCATGGGCCAGAGGCGGCCGAGGCAGCCGAGGCCACCGCGCGTGAGGTGTTTGAAAAGGGCGGGATCGGCGACGATCTTCCGACCGTGACACTCGACCCGGCCGAACTTACAGGCGGCATATCCATCGTGCAACTCATCGTGCGCGCGGGTCTGGCAAAATCGGGCAAGGACGCCAAACGGCTCATTTCCGAAAATGGCGCGCGCGTCAACGATGCTCCGCTGACCGATGCGGGCCTGATGATCGACGCCGCCGCCCTCGCTCAACCGATCAAGCTGAGCGCAGGCAGGAAACGCCATGCGCTGATCCGCCTGCCCTGAGGGCACGCGCGCTTTGATCCGGGCGCTGCGTCCGCGCCCGGATAATTCCACCGCTCGGAATTCGGCGATGATCAGCCGCCTCCGATTGCGGATCCCCTGATTCATTTACAGCAAAAACACCGTCGCCAGCCCGAGGAAGGCCAGAAACCCGAATACGTCGGTCATTGTCGTCACGAATGTGCCCGACGCCAGCGCCGGATCCACGCCGAACCGATCCAGCGCCAGCGGCACCAATGTGCCCGCCATACCCGCGATGGTCATGTTGATGGTCATGGCAGCGGCGATGACATAGCCCAGCACCGGCGACCCGAACCAGACATAGCCCATGATCCCCATCACCAGCGCGAAAAATCCCCCGTTGATGAGCCCGACCATGATCTCGCGCCGCACCACGCGCCATGCGTTGGAGGCTGTCAGATCGCGCGCAGACAGCGCCCGCACCGTCACGGTCAGCACCTGCGTGCCCGCATTGCCGCCCATGGAGGCCACGATGGGCATCAGCACCGCCAGAGCCACAAATTGCAGGATTGTCTCCTCGAACTGGGAAATGACGAAGGCGGACATATTGGCCGTGACCAGGCTTACCATCAGCCACGGCAATCGCCGCCGGGAGGTCGCGGCTACCGAATCCGACAGCGAGCTTTCCTCATTCACACCGGCAAGGCGCAGGATATCCTCCTCATGCTCCTCATCCAGAACGACCATCGCGTCGTCAATGGTGATCACCCCGACAAGGCGGTCGTTCTCGTCCACGACCGGGGCTGAAATGAGATGATACTGGTTGAAGGCATAGGCCACGTCGCCCTCGTCCTGATCGACGGGAATCACGTGAAACGTGTCCTCGACCAGGGCGCTCAGCATGACGTCGCGCCGCGCCGACATCAGCTTGCCCAAGGTCACGTTGCCAATCGGATGCAGCTTGGGATCGACAAGAATGATATGATAGAATTGTTCGGGCAATTCCGGCTGCCTGCGCATGAAATCGATCGCTTCGCCGACGGTCCAGTATTCCGGAGCCATCACGAACTCGCGCTGCATCAGCCGCCCGGCCGAATATTCCGGATAGGTGAGGGACTGCCGGACCGCAATGCGGTCGCTGTCCTCCAGCACCTCCAGAATGGCGTCCTGTTCGTGATCCTCCAGATCCTCGATCAGATCGACGACGTCATCACTGTCCAGACCGCGAACCGCTTCGGCCAGCACTTCGGGGCTGAGATAACGCAGAACCTCCTCACGGATGGAATCCTGAAGTTCGGACAGGATTTCCCCATCAAATTCAGCGCCGTAAAGCGCGATCAGGCGGCGGCGGTCAAACGGGTCGATCTGTTCCAGAAGGTCGGCGATATCGGCCGCGTGCAGCGGCTCAAGCTCGCCCACCAGCGCGGCACGGTCGTCATTATCGACAGCAAGTAGGATCCGCGCGACCGACTGACGATCCAGATGGTATACGTCGTCACGCTCCTCTTCCATGAGAGCGGAGTCGGGGGTCTGGTCCTGGTCGTTCATCTGATCCCCGCCTCGCACATTTTATTGGTTGGCGCAGCTTTACGCAAAGGAGCGATGAAAAACAACGCGTCGCGCAATCTGCCCGTGAAAATAGCGTGACCGCCACGCCCCTCGCACAGCCGCGCCTCTGCCCTAGTTTGCCTCGCATGTGCCCGCATGAGGAGATCCACCAGATGACCGACCACAATCCGCCAGCCGCCGCGCGTCATCTGCGCGCCGCCATTGCCGCCATCGACGCGGAATTCGGGCCCGGCTATGCCGCGCAGCATCCCGACCTGATCGCGGCACTGGTGCAATCTGCGACGATCGAGGCAGCAGTTGCCACCGGCCACGATGCTCATCAGGAGGCGCTGGGGATGGCGCAAAGCCTGACCTCGCAAATCTGCGAAACGCTGCTGCGCCTGAAGCCGAAATTCTTTGGCGGATAACGCCGCTCTCAGCAGCCGGGCCGCCCCAAAACCATCACCCAGATATTGCCGGCACGCACCAATGCAAATTCGCGTGCGCCTTCGCTGAGGATATTGCGGCGGTGTTCCGTAGATCCCATCCATGCCGCCAGCGCCCCGTCCACGCTGTTCTGGCCGCTCGCGATATTTTCGGCGATGAAGCAGAACCCGTATCCTGCCGCGCGCGCGCGGTCGCCCACGCCGGACCCGTCCGAGCCTGTGTGACTGAAAAAACCGTTCTGGGCCATGTCGCGCGCGTGTCCTTCTGCCGCGCGGGTCAGAACGCCGCTGACCGCAAGGGGCGCCTGCCCCGCCTCGGCCCGCAGCGCATTGGTCTGATCCCGCGCGGCGGCGCCCATATCTTGCGCGGCGGCTGCCGTGACACCTAGCATCAAAGCAACGCAAAAGGCTGGGATGGAACGCATGGCAGGGTCTCCGGCGCGGTGATCGTTGCCGAATTCCTAATCGCCGCAGCCATGACAGGCCAGCCAAATCTCGCTGTTTGCACCGTGGTTCACGGCACTTTTGACAAAATGGCCAGAGCCGCATCATGCTGCATCCGCGCGGCGGCGGCGACGATGCGCCCTCCGGCAGCTGCCGGACCTCCCTGCCAATCCGTCACTATGCCTCCCGCCGCTTCGATCACGGCGATGGGAGCACAGATGTCATAGGCGTTCAGACCCGCCTCGATGACCAGATCGACCTGGCCCATGGCGATCAGGGCGTAGGCGTAGCAATCGCAGCCATAACGTACGATCCTCGCATGTTTAGCCACGTCAGCAAAGGCCGCACCTTCGACGGGGGTTCCAACGGCGGGAAACGTCGTCATCACCGTGGCAACGTCCAGCGAACGGTCGCCGCAGGATCTGAGTGTTCTTGGGCCGGTCGGCCCCGTCATGCCCGCGCGTCCCAGCCCGCCCTCGAATCGCTCACCTATATAAGGTTGATCGATAATCCCATAGACCGGGCCTTGTGCGTTCGATACGGCAATCAATACGCCCCATGTCGGAGTGCCCGCGATGAAACCGCGCGTGCCGTCGATCGGATCCAATATCCAGGTGAGACCACTCGTGCCCCCCGAAGCGCCAAATTCTTCGCCGAAAATTCCGTCATCGGGGCGCAGGCGGGCCAGAACCTCGCGCATCGCGCGCTCCGCTGCACGATCGGCAGCCGTCACGGGATCGAACCGATCCTCGCCCAGCGCGCCCGGTGCGCGCTTGTTATCCGTCGTCAGATCGTCACATCGGAACCAAGGCAGAATGGCAGCGCGCGCAGCGTCTGCCATGACATGCGCGGTCTGAATGATATCGTCTGCCGGGCATGGCAGGTCCGGGCGGAAAGATGTCATGGCGATGGGGCCTCGCTCAGCAACCAGTATCCTGATTATGGCTAAGCGAAGCCCGGCTCAAGCCCTGTTGCCGCATTGCACGGCTCAGGCGACGTCGCTCAGGACGCGCGCCAGATCGAACAGCCGACGCCGTTGATTTTCGGGGATCGCGTAGTAGGAGCGGACCAGATCCAGCGCTTCCTTGTCGCCCAGAATATCGGCCGGAGTGCCTTTGACTGCGGGGCTGTTCGCGTCAGAGTCACTTTGCGCCGCCTCCATCCCCTCGAAGAAAAATCCGACATTCACGCCCATTGCTGCCGCGATGTCCCACAAACGAGAGGCGCTGACGCGGTTTGCCCCGGTCTCGTACTTCTGGATCTGCTGAAACTTGATTCCGACGCTTTCAGCCAGTTGCTGTTGCGTCATTCCGGCCAGCCACCGACGGTGGCGAATCCGTTTACCAACATGTACGTCAACTTCATGGGGCATTTGCTAATCCTTTATTTGGACAATCGCACCACACCACGGAGAACCTAGCCCCGTGCGCACGGCGTCGCGTGTCCGCCTGAAATATACTCGTAACCGGTGACCAATGATTAACACCAGAGCGAAAATAATCAATAGTTAACGCATCCATCACGGAGTTGGCCCCCAAGGTTTGCAATCTATAGGCGTGCCCCCTGTAAAAGTCCATGATGTCCAAGCATAAATTGACTTGATCAACTCTTTTCAGCAGTCTGCGCGAAACGACGCCGATCATGAACCAAACAGGAAAGTTCCCATTCGTAATGAAAATGCGTGCCCTCCGCCTGACCAGCCACGAAAATTCTCCCACCCTGACCGACTGCGATGTGCCGTTGCCCGCACCCGGCCAGATCCGCCTGCGCATACACGCATGCGGCCTGAATTTTGCCGATCTTCTGATGATCAAGGGGAGCTACCAGGACACACCGGCCCTGCCCTTCACCATGGGGATGGAAGTGTCTGGCGTTGTGGATGCGCTGGGGGATGGGGTTGAAGGCCCGGCTGTGGGCACGCGCGTCGCCGTTTATAGCGGACAAGGTGGGCTGGCTGAATATGGCTGCTTTGACGCCCGCCGTGCGCTTCCCCTGCCCGACGGGTTGACGCATGAGGCCGCAGCCGCGTTCCAGATCGCCTATGGCACATCGCATCTGGCGCTGTCGCATCGCGCGCGTCTGATGCCCGGCGAGACGCTTCTGGTTTTGGGCGCCGCCGGAGGCGTGGGCCTGACCGCGGTGGAGATAGGCAAGGCGATGGGCGCCCGCGTCATTGCCTGTGCCCGCGGACCCGCAAAGCTGGAGGCGGCGCGCGCCGCCGGCGCGGATCATCTGATCGACGCCGGTACGGATGATATCCGCCTCGCCACAAAGGAACTAGGTGGCGCAGATGTTGTCTATGACCCTGTCGGCGGTGATCAGTTTGCCGCTGCATTTCGCGCCTGCCGTCCCGAAGCGCGCATCCTGACCATCGGCTTTGCCAGCGGTGACGTTCCGCCCATAGCTGCAAACCACCTTCTGGTGAAGAATTTGACGGTCATGGGGTTCTACTGGGGAGGATACTTGCAATTTGCGCCGGATTTGCTGACGGAGTCCCTTGCGACCTTGCTGGTCTGGGCTGGCGAGAGGCGGATCACACCGCGCGCGCATCACGTTTATCCGCTGGACCGGACCCTGGACGGGCTGGAACTGCTGCGAACGCGCCAGTCCACGGGCAAGATCGTCATTGCGCTTTGATCCTGACCGGCTTCCAGCTTAAAAGCCTTGAATTAAGCGCCGCCGAGCCCGATATTGGCCCAAAGGTCCGCAACAGGGCTTAGCTCATCATTTCGGAGGTACAGATGGCAGAATTCAAAACGATCCGGACGGCGGGTAGCACCCGTAGCGCCCAGATTGACCAAGGCCTTCGCGCTCACATGAACAAGGTCTACGGCACAATGTCCGTCGGGATGCTGCTGACATTCCTTGCTGCCTGGGCCGTCGGTAACAACGCCTACATGATGGAGACGCTGTTTACCGGCGTGCTGCGCTGGGTCGTCATGTTCGCACCGCTGATCATGGTCTTCGCGTTCGGCGCTGTCATCAACAAGCTGTCCGCCGCCGCGGCGCAACTGTTCTTTTATGCCTTCGCCGCAGTCATGGGCGTCTCGATCAGCTATATCTTCGTGATCTTTACCGATTTCTCGATCGCGCAGGTGTTCCTGACAACCTCCATCGCCTTTGCCGGACTGTCGTTGTGGGGCTACACCACCAAGAAAGATATTTCCGGCTGGGGCAGTTTCCTGATCATGGGCGTCATTGGCCTGATCGTGGCATCCGTCATCAACATCTTCCTTGGCTCCCCTGCGATCATGTTCGCCATCTCGATCCTCGGCGTGCTGATTTTTGCCGGCTTGACCGCTTATGACACGCAGGCCATCAAGAACGAATATCTGGCCCACGCACACCACGGCGACACCGAGTGGATGGGCAAATCGGCCATCATGGGCGCGCTGCGGCTCTACCTCGACTTCATCAACATGTTCATGTTCCTGCTCAGCATCATGGGCAACCGCGAATAAGCTGTGCTGACAGAGCGGAATCGGAAAGGCTGCCGGGATGATCCCGGCAGCCTTTTTTTCTGCCTGGCTGGGTTTTCCTGCCGCGCTATCCGCTCCTATAATTTGGACTTTCCCGCGTGATCTGCACGTCGTGGACGTGGCTCTCACTCAGGCCCGCGCCGGTAATGCGCACGAATTCGCAATTCCGCCGCATCTCCTCAACGGTCGCGCAACCCGTATAGCCCATGGCGGCCCGCAGCCCGCCGACCAGCTGATGAATGACCGTGCCTGCCGCGCCCTTGTAGGCGACCTGCCCTTCAATCCCCTCGGGTACCAGCTTGTCGCTGGCGGCATCCTTCTGGAAGTAGCGGTCGGCCGAACCGCGCGCCATGGCCCCCAAGGAACCCATGCCGCGATATGCCTTGTAAGAGCGTCCCTGAAACAGGATCATCTCGCCCGGCGCCTCATCCGTTCCGGCAATCATGCTGCCCACCATGGCACAGGAGGCGCCGGCGGCGATTGCCTTGGCAAAGTCGCCGGAAAACTTGATGCCGCCATCGGCGATGATCGGAATATCGCCCGCCGCCTCGGCGCAATCCATGATCGCAGTCAGTTGCGGCACGCCTACCCCTGCAACGATGCGCGTGGTGCAGATGCTGCCCGGCCCTATGCCGACCTTGACCGCGTCGGCGCCTGCATCGATCAACGCGCGCACCGCGTCGCCGGTGGCCACGTTACCGGCGACGATCTGCACATCTCCCGCCATCTTGCGCGCCCGCGTCACAGCCTCGGCCACACCGGCCGAGTGGCCATGAGCGGTATCTATCACGATCATGTCGCAGCCCGCATCCACCAGCGCCTCGCTGCGCTCGAACCCCGCGTCGCCGACGGTAGTGGCGGCAGCGACGCGCAGACGGCCCAGCCGATCCTTGGAGGCCGAAGGGTTCAGCACGGCCTGTTCAATATCCTTCAGCGTCAGAAGGCCAGTCAGCTTGCCCTCCCTGTCGGTCACCAGCAGCTTCTCGATACGCCGCGCACTCATCAGGGATCTCGCTTCCTCCAGATCCGCAGGCTCGTGCAGGATGGCCAGATTGTCAGCCGTCATCATGACACTGACCGGCGTTCTTTCATCCTGAGCAAAGCGCATGTCACGGTTGGTCACGATGCCCACAACCCGGCCCGCACCATCCACCACCGGGAAGCCGGTGACATTATATTGCTCCTGCAACGCCTTGGCGTCGGCCATTGTCTGGTTCGGGGTGAGGGTGATGGGGTTGTAAACGATGCCGGAGACAAACCGCTTGACCTTGCGCACTTCGGCAGCCTGCTCGTCCACATCGAAATTGCGGTGGATCACGCCCATTCCACCCGATTGCGCCATGCAGATCGCCATGCGCGCCTCGGTCACCGTGTCCATCGCCGAGCTGAGCAGCGGAATCGTCAGCGAAATGGATTTGGTGACGCGCGTGCGCACATCTGCGGTGCTGGGCAGCACGGTCGATGCCGCAGGAACCAGTAGGACATCATCGAAGGTCAGAGCCTCACGAATCTTCATCACGCTTCTCCATGAACAGATCGGTTGGCAAGTCCCTATTTCACGGATGTCGCCGGTGCGAAAGAGGAAACGCTGCGCGCTGCTTCAAAACGGCGCGATCAGACCGGGGCCGCTCCCGTCAAAGTGACAGGGGCGGCCCCTTGGCATAATCTTCCCTCAATCGCCGGTAATTTCTGCTAACTGTTCGTTTATACGCTTGCTGGCGCAATAAATGGAAAGAAAGCGAGCGGCCTGCGACATTTTTTCCGGCACATTGTCTTGACGCCGCCTGATCGCGGTCATAATGTCCCCTCGCACGTCATAAGGAATGGTTCATTGGAACTTGTGGTAGTAGGTAAGCCAGAAACGCGCATGGGCCGGTAAGCCGGATACCCGAAGGACCCCATGCGCCCCCGCCCTGACGGGGGTTTTTTTATGCGCGCAAGTGGATTGATGTCATGAACGGAGCGATGCAATGACACGTCAGATGACCGGAGCGAAAATGGTGGTTCAGGCCCTCAAGGACCAGGGCGTGGACGTCGTCTTTGGCTATCCTGGCGGCGCGGTTCTGCCGATCTACGACGAGGTGTTTCAGCAAAACGATATTCAGCACATTCTGGTCCGCCATGAACAGGGTGCGGTTCACGCCGCCGAAGGCTATGCCCGTTCGACCGGCAAACCCGGCGTGGTTCTCGTGACATCCGGCCCGGGCGCGACGAATGCCGTGACAGGCATGACCGACGCGCTGCTGGATTCCATCCCGCTTGTGGTGCTTACCGGGCAGGTGCCGACCTTCATGATCGGCTCCGACGCGTTTCAGGAGGCCGATACCGTTGGCATCACCCGCCCCTGCACGAAACATAACTGGCTGGTCAAGGATACGTCCAAACTGTCCGCCGTCATCCACGAGGCATTCCATGTCGCCACTGCTGGGCGCCCCGGCCCGGTTCTCATCGACATTCCGAAGGATGTTCAATTCGCCAGCGCTGAATATACACCGCCGGAAAAGGTGCGCACCGGTCATTACCAGCCGCAGGTCAAGGGCGATGCGGAGGCGATCACCGAGCTGGTCGCGGCGCTGGAGACGGCGAAGCGCCCGCTGTTCTACACCGGCGGCGGCGTGATCAATTCAGGCCCCGAGGCCAGCCGGCTGCTGCGCGAACTGGTCGAGGCGACGGGTATTCCGATCACCTCCACGCTCATGGGTCTGGGCGCCTATCCGGCCAGTGGCAAGCATTGGCTGGGGATGCTGGGGATGCATGGCCTCTATGAGGCGAACATGGCGATGCACGATTGCGATCTGATGATCAATATCGGCGCGCGCTTTGACGACCGTATCACCGGACGTCTGGATGCCTTCAGCCCCGGCTCGAAAAAGGCGCATATCGACATCGATCCTTCCTCCATCAACAAGGTGATCAAGGCAGATATTCCCATCGTCGGCGACATCGCCAACGTGCTGGCCGATCTGCTGCAGATCTGGACTTCGCGTGGCCGCAAGCTGAATGTCGAAGGCATCGCCAAATGGAATGCCCGTGTTGACGAATGGCGCAAGGTTGACTGCCTCAGCTTCAAGCAGACGGGCAAAACCATCAAGCCGCAGCACGCGCTTGCCCGCCTGGAAGCGCTGACCAAGGATCATGACCGCTATATCTGCACTGAAGTCGGCCAGCATCAGATGTGGGCGGCCCAATATATGGGGTTTGAGGATCCCAACCGCTGGATGACGTCGGGCGGGCTTGGCACCATGGGCTACGGCTTCCCGGCCTCCATCGGCGTACAGATGGCTCACCGCGACGCATTGGTCATCAATGTCGCCGGCGAGGCAAGCTGGCTGATGAACATGCAGGAGATGGGCACGGCAATCCAGTTCCGCCTGCCGGTCAAACAGTTCATCCTGAACAACGAACGCCTTGGCATGGTGCGCCAATGGCAGCAGCTTCTGCATGGCGAGCGCTATTCACACAGCTGGTCCGAGGCCCTGCCCGATTTCGTTAAACTGGCCGAAGCCTTTGGCGCCAAAGGCATCCGCTGCACGGATCCAGCGGATCTGGACGATGCGATAATGGAAATGATCAATCACGACGGCCCCGTTATCTTTGATTGCCTGGTGGAAAGGCATGAAAACTGTTTCCCCATGATCCCGTCGGGCGAGCCGCATAACAAGATGTTGCTCGGTGCCGCATCCACCAAGGACGCCATCGGCTCCAAGGGCGCAGTGATGGTTTAAACAGGAATGCTCCCCTAACGGCCCTGAAGTGAAAAATTCAGGTGTTCTTCCGCGAACCAGAGAGGCTATCAGATGTCCGCACTGAATATCAAAAAGGGGTCGAACAAACACTCGGCCTATAACCTGCGCCCGAACTTCTCGGATGTCGAAGAGTGTCATACCCTGGCAGTGATCGTGGATAACGAGGCCGGCGTGCTGGCCCGGGTTATCGGCCTGTTCTCAGGGCGGGGCTACAACATCGACAGTCTTACCGTGGCCGAAATAGACGCAGAAGGTCACACCAGCCGGATCACCATTGTCACGACCGGAACGCCGCAGGTGATCGAACAGATCAAGGCGCAGCTGGGCCGGATCGTTCCCGTTCATCAGGTGCGCGATCTGACCGTAGAGGGTCCTGCGGTCGAGCGCGAACTGGCGTTGCTAAAGGTTGTGGGCGAGGGTGAAAAGCGTGTCGAGGCGCTGCGCCTGGCGGATATCTTCAGAGCCAACGTGGTAGACACCACGCTGAAAAGCTTCACGTTCGAGATTACCGGCACGTCTGAGAAAATCGGTGCCTTCGCTGATCTGATGCGCCCACTGGGCCTGTCCGAGCTTGCCCGCACCGGTATTGCCGCCCTGCCTCGTGGGGCCTGATCGAAACGCTGAAAGCAGATCCGGGGAGCAGCCCTCTCACTTCGTGACGCGCGAAATTTCTTGGAATGGCCTGATTACGGCCATTCCTTTCTTCGGAAATCGCAACATGGGATTTTCAGAGTTCTTTTCCCGCGCCAATGGTTGTTTCTGCTTGCTTTAATTGCGGATCACTGTCCTCGCATTTTGCGGCAATATCATTTATTGCTGTAAATCACGGTGGAAGCCCTCGTGACTTTAAAAACAATGATGAAAATCATTGGACCTATCGAGGTTTGGGACATCAGCCAGGCAGCCATGATTTGTCCGGGCGGAAGCGGTGCAAGCGCGCTTTTCTTTGCGGCTGCGCCACGAACTCAAAGGGCCTGCACGAGCAGGCCTGCATCTTCATCTTGTTAACCGCCAGAGCCTCAACCATAGCTCACGCATAAGTGGCATGTCGTATCTTACTGAACGATATGACGTTCGCCGGTCTGCGCGAAGTAGCAGCATCCCGTTTCTCATCCTGTTTCACGCCTGAAGGCGTCGCTGCCTTTTTAAGTTCGGAAATCAGAGTAGGATGGCTGCGGCGTGTCACGAGGCGCGGCATGTCGGCAATACGGAGATCGCCGCTGTCGCGGATGTCGAATTCAACCAGATCGCCGGCCGCCATTGCCGCATCTCCGCCGGCCGCGCCGCGGTAAAAGGCCAGATCGCCATGATCCTCGCACCAGATGACTGCACGATTTTCGCGCTGATCGGTCCAAAGAACGACTCCGTACATTTTATTTCCCCCCAAATTTTCAGCTTCTGCGGCGCGGTCTTTTGGGCCGGCCAATCGCTTGCTCTGACGTCTTTGGCGGCTGCTTGCTGTTCTGGTCAAAGCCTTCCCCATAGAACAAAGTGTCGCGTTCGATGAGGGCATACCATATGCAAATCCGCTTCTTGAGTGAGCCATTTGTGTCAGTGAATGGAATTACTGACGCTAACCAGCGTCAGCTCTGGATAGCAAGATGTATAAGAAGCCCTGACGGACCAAATGAGTAAATATTGAACGTTTATACGGACATTGCCATGTTGCCTGCCTGCCCGTATCAAAGCTTCTGTAACCCAGTTTTGCGTACCCACGCAACCATCGCCTCTTCCGGCGCCGATTGACGGAGATCGGTCAAATGACGCCCACATCATCGGATCCGATAGACAGCAAGACCAATCCCGCGCGCTTGAGAGCGATTCTAGGGGACAACTTGCGAAAGCTCATCGTGGACTATCCATCCGTCGCTGAGCTTTGCCGCGATCTGGGGGTGAACCGGACGCAATTCAACCGTTATCTGAGTGGCGAAAGCTTCCCCCGGCCGGACGTGCTCCACCGCATCTGTCATTTTTTCGGTACCGACGCACGCATCCTTCTGGAACCGGTCGAAAAACTGCATCGGTCATCTTACGATCTTATCGGCCATCCGGCTGTTGCGGGATTTTTTGGATCCGAATCCATTCATGTTCCCAAAGAACTGTTTCCCTGTGGCTTATACCGTTTTGTCCGGCGCAGCTTTATCGACGAAGCGCAGTTCGTGGTAGGGCTTGTGCAGGTTCATCGCGAGGACAGCTATACTTTCCTGCGCGGATACGAGCCCCGCGAGGCATTGCGCACCCAAGGCCTGTCGGTTGCGCCCCGCGACCGCGAATTCCGCGGCATTGTCATGCGGCAGGAGGAAGGCATCATGATCATTGTCACCCACCGCAATTCGTTGTCCTGTTCGTTCAATTTTCTGGCACCGGAAACGTCCTTCCAGCGCAACCTGTGGGAGGGATATGTCACCCGCACGGTGCGCGAAAAAATCAGCGGTATCCGCGCCGCGCGGATGGTTTACGAACATCTGGGAGGTAACAGCCGCGCTATCATGGCCACCGCACGCAAGGCTGGACTGATCAGTCTGGACGATGTTCCGCCCTTCCACGCGCGATTGCTGCGGCTCGATCAGCCGTTCCGATAATTACCGCTAATTACCGCGAACGGGATCATCCTGCGGTGCATAGCAGCCGATAGAGATGCCAGGTTGCGTGCCCCAGAAGCGGTAGCGCGATGAAAAGCCCGAAAAATCCCGGCAGCAGCGCAAGCAATGTAGTGAGCGCGATGAACGCAGCCCATCCCAGCATCAACACCGGATGCGCGGTGACAACGCCAAAACTGGTGATCATCGCGGTAACGAAATCCACCTCCCGGTCCAGCAGCATCGGCAAGGCAATAACCGTGATCATATAGATCAGAAGCGCGAACACGCCGCCTATGACGGTGCCGACGGCCAGCATTCCCATCCCGCGTGACGTGAGGTAGATATCAAAACTGGACGATACGTTGGTCATGGTCGTGAACCCCATGAATAGCGCAAAGATCATATGCGCCAGAAAAAACCAGAACAGAAATATCATCACGATAATCACGCAGATCGACGGTAACTGGCGCTGACTTTGATGCCAGATGACCCCGAACACTGCGCCGGGGTGCAGGGGCAGACCCTTCTCAAGCCGGTGACTGACCTCGTAAAGCCCAACGGCCGCGAATGGGCCGATCAGCGGGAAACTGACGGCGGCAAAGGTCAGCCAGTAGGTGTGCCCGGTGGCCACTGTTACCCAGACCATCAGCCATCCGATTGCGACATAGACCCCTGCGAATGCCAGGGAGTAGCTCGGGGCGCGCTGCATATCCCGCCAGCCATGCCGCAATGCCTGGCCGAGTATGTCCAGAGTTGGTGCGCCCATCTCGGGCACGCCCGGCTCTGCCACCCGCATACTGGACCTTTCTGCGCCTGCGGTCCCTCTGTCCTGCATCCTCGGCCTCCTGCCATGCGCTTGCGACGAAACCGATTGCCGCTCTGTCCCGTTACGTCTGCCTGGGCAATCGTATTGCAAGGACCGCACCGATGTCATCGACCAAATCTCAGGCGGATATCTGGCGCGAATGGAGAGATCTCGTCAACATCTCTCCGAAAGGTCTGTCGGACTGGCTGGACGCGGACGAGTTAAAAAGCTTCGAGGACAAAGGTGCCGGGGAATCGACCGGCCACGCCTCAGGTCGTCGTATCGTCAATATCAAAAAGGCCAGGAGCATGATCTGACAGACGCTCAATGGGACCATATGGCGAAGGTGACAGCCTGTATCAAACGCCGCCTCGCCCAAGGTGGGCCGGCCAAGGACAAAGAGCATTCGAACTGGCGCTATTCGTTGATGAACTGGGGGCATGATCCGCTAAAGTGATGCGGCAGCCACGGCATATGACATCTTGTACAGATCAGCCATACGAGCCCTCATCGATAGCAGATCTTAGTCGCTTTGCGCTTCTGCCCTGCTTTTTCCGCTGACATCCATCGCGAGGGTCGCGGCCATGAACTGGTCCAGATCGCCGTCCAGAACGCCTTTGGTGTCGGACGTTTCGACCAGCGTGCGCAAATCTTTCACCATCTGATAGGGCTGCAACACGTAGCTGCGGATCTGGTTGCCCCAACCCGCGTCACCCTTGGCATCATGGGCCTGGTTGACGGCCGCGTTGCGACGGTCCAGCTCCAGTTGATAGAGCCGGGATTTCAACGCTTTCATCGCAATATCGCGGTTCTGATGCTGCGATTTCTCGGAGCTTGTCACTACGATCCCGGTAGGGTGGTGCGTGATGCGCACGGCCGAATCGGTCGTGTTCACATGCTGCCCCCCCGCGCCGGAACTGCGATAGGTGTCGATGCGGATATCGGACGGGTTCACCTCGATATCGATATTGTCATCGACAACCGGATAGACCCAAACTGAGCAAAACGATGTATGTCGCTTTGCCGCTGAATCGAACGGGCTGATGCGTACCAGACGGTGCACCCCGCTTTCGGACTTCAGCCAGCCATATGCGTTGCGACCGCTGATCTTGTAGGCCGCCGATTTTATCCCGGCCTCTTCGCCAGATTGCTGGGCCTGAAGTTCTACCGAAAAACCACGCTTTTCGGCCCAGCGCACATACATCCGGGCCAGCATATTTGCCCAGTCGCAGGATTCGGTGCCGCCTGCGCCGGCATTGATTTCAAGAAACGTATCGTTGGCGTCCGCTTCGCCATTCAGCAGCGCCTCCAGCTCCTTGGCGGCTGCGATCTTTTTCAGGGCCTTCAACGCTGCCTCGGCCTCGGCCACGACCTCTGCATCATTCTCGGCTTCGCCCATCGCGATCAGCTCGATATTATCCGACAGCTCGGCCTTTATGCTATCATGTGTCTCCAGCGCGTCGACCAGCGCCTGACGGTCCTGCATAAGCTTCTGCGCCTTGTCGTGATCGTCCCAGAGGGTGGGATCTTCGACGCGGGCGTTGAACTCCTCCAGCCGGTGCTGCGCCGTCTCCCAGCCGAGGCGCTGGCGGAGCAGTTCCAGCGATGTCTGGATCTCGGAGGTGATCGTCTGGATTTCGGCGCGCATATATGGGTGTCCCGGTGGTTTGGCTGCGTGATAACGCAGCCGCGCTTTGCGATCAATACAAGCCGCCGGAACTCATGGAGCCGAACGTGGCCTTTTTACCCACCTTTCCCGTCTGGCCGCTGGATGTTTTCACATCCCGCACCTGTTCGTCCTCGCCTTCGCGAAAGAGTTGCAGATCGGTTCCCATGGCAAAGCCGCCATCAAATGTAAGGCCGAACTTGGGATCTTCGCCATCACGGAAATATTCGGCCACGACACTGTCGCCCGAAGCATTATCTGGCAGACGGGCGCCGGTGCGGCGGTCAATCTTGATGAAATGCCCGCCGGGAGGAACCGCAAACGCGCCACCCCCGTATTTGGCAGTTGCTTTTTGCATGAACTGGGTAAAGACGGGGCCGCACATGCCCGCGCCATAGGCACTGCGGCCAAGGCTGCGCGGTTGATCATAGCCGATGTAACACCCGGCGACGATATTGCTGGTAAAGCCGATGAACCACACATCGCGGGCGTCATTGGTCGTTCCCGTCTTGCCCGCGACGGGGACCGGCAAGCGCACGTTTCCCGCAGCCGTTCCGCGCTCAACCACCCCTTCCATCATCGAGGTGAGCTGATAGGCGGTTATCGCGTCGATCACCCGCTCGCGGTCAGACACAATCTGCGGGCTGCGCCCGGGCGCCAGGGTGGGATCGCCGCAATCGGTACAAGTTCGTCCGTCATGGCGATAGACGGTGCGCCCGTAGCGGTCCTGCACGCGGTCCACCAGCGTCGGCTCGACCCGTTCGCCGCCATTGGCGAACATGGCATAGGCGGCGACCATCCGGTAAACGGTCGATTCCTCGGATCCCAGCGAATTGGCAAGATAGCGCCCCATATTGTCGTAAACGCCAAAGCGTTCGGCATATGCCGCGACGGTGTCCATCCCCACTTCTTGAGCGAGACGCACCGTCATCAGGTTACGCGACTGCTCGATCCCGGTGCGCAGCGGCGTGGGGCCGTAATAGCGATTGGACGAATTGCGTGGTCGCCACAGGCCTTGCGGCGTGTTCACCTCGATCGGAGCGTCAACCACGATTGTCGCGGGGCTGTAGCCGCTATCCAATGCGGCCGCATAAACGAACGGCTTGAAGCTGGAGCCGGGCTGACGTTTGGCTTGGGTCGCGCGGTTGAAAACCGAACTCTGATAGGAGAAGCCGCCCTGCATCGCCAGAACGCGCCCCGTGTTCACGTCCATCGCAACAAAGGCCCCCTGCACCTGCGGCACCTGACGCAGCGTCCAGCGAATGAAATCGCCATCCTTGGTCATGCGGCGCACATGCACGACCTG
>JAUNVT010000006.1:0-21991 GCA_030540655.1 Rhodobacterales bacterium | reverse complement strand
CCGGTGCCGCGCCAGCGGCCCAGATTGCGGTCGTATTGCTCCAGCTTGGCCTGAAGGGCTACTGCCGCCTCCTCCTGCATTTCAGGGTCGATGGTTGCACGCACGGTGAACCCGCCAGAGAAGAACTCGCCCTCGCCGAAATCGCGGCTCAGCTGGCGGCGAATTTCATCGGTGAAATAATCGCGCGGCGGAAGCGTGGCCGAAAAAGGTTCAAAATCGCCGTTCTGCACGCTTTGCAGCGGCGCGGCGACCTCCTCCTTGTAAACAGCATCGGTGATGTAGCCATTCTGCCGCATCTCGCCCAGCACGAAATCCCGGCGTGCGCGCAGCCGCTCCTTGCTGCGGACCGGATGAAAATCGCTGGGGGCTTTGGGCATGGAGGCGAGGAAGGCAGCCTCGTGCGGGGCCAGATCGCGCAGTGATTTATTGAAATACGTCTGCGCCGCCGCCGCCACGCCATAGCTGTTCTGACCCAGAAAAATCTCGTTCAGATAAAGCTCGAGGATCTTTTCCTTGCTCAGCGCCTCCTCGATCCTTGTGGCAAGAATGATCTCCTTGATCTTGCGTTCAATCTTGCGGTCCCCCGACAGAAGGAAGTTCTTCACCACCTGTTGCGGGATGGTGGATGCGCCGCGCACCGTCTGCCCGCGCGACTGGAATGCCTCGATTGCGGCCGCGGCGATACTGCGCGCATCATAGCCACCGTGGGTGTAGAAATTCTTGTCCTCGGCGGAAATGAATGCCTCCTTGACGAGATCCGGAATATCCTCAGCCGGGGTATAAAGGCGCCGTTCACGGCTGAATTCGTCGATGATGCGCCCCTCGCCGGAAAAGATGCGGCTGATGGTGGGCGGGGTGTAATTGGCAAGGCTCTGGTGACTGGGCAGATCGCGCCCATAGATATAGAAGATCGCACCGATGCTGAGCGCGATCAACATGATGCCCATGGTGATCAGGCTGAAGATTGACCCGAAAAAGGTCATTATAAATCTAAGCACGCGCGCCCACCCCATTGGTTTCAAGGCTCATATAGGCATCCGCGCCACATCCGTCAAAACACAAGCGCGACAGCATCCGCCGGGCGCAGGGTGCACCGGGCGTTTCACTGCCGCAGCAGACGGGAATTTGCGGCATCCGCAATCGACCACGCGGTGATCGCATCGGCAATAGCCTGAGCCATCTCGGCACGCCAAGCAGGATCATTCAGATTGTCCAGATCATGGCGGCTGGACAAGAACCCCACCTCCAACAGGATTGACGGGACATCGGAAGATTTCAACACCGAAAAGCCGGCGCGGCGCAGCGGGCGCGAATTCACCGGCATGCCCGCCTCCTTGAGCCCGACAACCAGCGCACGCGCCATCAGCTCGGTGCGCGGCTGCGTTTCCGTCCGTGCCAGATCCATCAACACGCCCGCCACCTCATCGTCGATGCCAGACAGATCGATCCCCGCCAGCATGTCAGCCCGGTTGTGCCGCTCGGCCAGCGCGGCGCTGGCGGCATCGGTCGCATTCTCGCCGAGCATATAGATAGTGGCTCCGCGCGCGCCCCCCTCGGCCAGCGAATCCGCGTGGAGCGACAGGAACAGGTCGGCCCGGGCGGCCCGGGCTATCCCGACACGTCGCTCCAGCGGGACAAAGCTGTCATCCTCGCGCGTCATCACCACCTCGACCCGCCCCGCACGCAGCAACGCCTTGCGCAAATCCTGCGCGACACTGAGCATCAGATCCTTCTCCAAGGCGGCACCCGCATCTGCACCCGGATCAATCCCGCCATGCCCGGGATCAAGCACCACAACCAGCGGCGCGTCCTTTCCGCGTGGGTCGCGTGCAGGGGTATCGGCAGCTGGCGGCATGTCCCAGCCGGGCTGCGGCGGCGGAGAGCCTGCACCTTCGGCAAAAGCCTCGGGTGACGTATGAACCAGGGTCAGCATCAATTCTGCGCTGCCATCTCCGGCACCGGTATTCACCACCGCATGCACCAGCGCAAAAGGGCCTGCCAGATCCAGCACCATGCGGGACCAACCGGGGCGGACTCCACCCACGCGCGCCGAACGCACCAGATCGGTCTGAACCAGTTCCGGCCCCAGCGTACCCGCCCAGTCCACCTGCTGAAAATCAATGACAAACCGTTCCGGCGCATCCAGCGTAAAGACGCGGAACGGCACGCCCTGGCTCAGCGACAGGCGAATACGCAATTCGCCCCGTGCGGCGGTGATGGCACTGGTATCCGGATTCAGTCTCGCGAGCGGCCCATCCTGCGCTCCCAAAGGTGCTCCCGCACCAAGAAACAGCGCGGCGAGAGCAAGGCAAAATCTGATCATGTAATACGTCATCCAAGGCAGGGTTGCGGCGCACCCTAACAGGCACGCAGAGGGGTGTCGCGCCCCGATGAGCGACAAATTGCATCTGTGTCAAGCGGCGGCCTGAACAGGAATTATCAATATTGTTCGCAGACAACCGCCGGGCGCATCAGTCAGATGGTTGGCAACGGGCGCCGGATGTGGTTTCTGCGACAAAAGCCGCCCGCGACCGCCGGGACAATTCGCGACCCTGTCAGAACGGAGTTATCCAGATGAAACCCATCGCTATCCTGACCGGGGCCGCCCTCCTGATGGCTGGCGCCGCTCTGGTCACGCCCGGCTTCGCGCCCGCCCATGCTGATCCGGCCGAGGCCGGCGGAATGACTGATGAGGAATTCGGCGCGCGGGTGCGGAATTACCTGCTGCAAAACCCCGAGGTGATCTTTGAGGCGGCCGCCATCATGGAGCAGCGCCAGCAGGAATTGCAGAGCGCCAATGACGGAGATCTCATTTCTGCCAACTCGGATGCGATATTTGACGACGGGCATTCCTGGGTGGGCGGCAACCCCGAAGGCGACGTCACCATTGTCGAATTCATGGACTACCGTTGCGGATACTGCCGCAAGGCCTTTCCCGAGGTCGAAGAGCTGATCGCCAGCGACGGTAATATCCGCGTCATCATCAAGGAATTTCCCATTCTGGGCGAAGAATCGGTAGTGGCGGCGCGCTTTGCCATTTCCGCTCAGCAACAGCTGGGGGCAGACGCCTATAAAGGCCTGCATGACGCGATGATGTCATACAAGGGCGATATATCCGTCAGCGGACTGACACGTCTTGCCGAAACCCTTGGTCTGGACGCAGCCAAGATCACCGCGCATATGGACAGCGACGAGGTGAGCGCGGTCATCGCCGCCAACCGCGCATTGGGCGAGCGTCTGCAGATCGCCGGTACGCCCTCCTTCATCATGGAGGACCACATCCTGCGCGGCTACGTTCCCTTGGATGGGATGCGCGATATCGTTTCCGACTTGCGCGGCTGATCCGCCCTAGCACCGTCCTGAAAAGGGCGGTGCATCTATTCGGCAGCTTCCTGCGCGGCCGCGGATTCAATTTGCGCGGCGCGTTCTTCGACCTGCTGAACAATATGGTCAATCATCTGCTCATTGCTCAGCTTGTGGCTCTGTTTACCCGCGAGATACACCATCCCGGATCCCGCCCCGCCGCCGGTAAAGCCGACATCGGTCATCAGCGCCTCGCCCGGCCCGTTGACCACACAGCCGATGATCGACAGGCTCATCGGAGTGCGGATATGCTCCAGCCGCTGCTCCAGAGCCTCGACGGTCTTGATCACGTCGAAGCCCTGCCGCGCGCAACTGGGGCAGCTGATAATGTTGACGCCGCGATGCCGAAGCCCGAGAGATTTCAAAATCTCGAAACCCATCTTGATCTCTTCGACAGGGTCCGCTGACAGGCTGACGCGGATCGTGTCGCCAATGCCGGCCCACAGAAGATTGCCCATGCCGATTGCGGACTTGACCGTGCCGCTGATCAGCCCGCCCGCCTCGGTGATGCCGAGGTGGATGGGGGCATCGGTCGCATCGGCCAGTTGTTGATAGGCTGCAGCGGCCATGAAAATATCTGACGCCTTCACGCTGATCTTGAATTCGTGAAAGTCATTATCCTGCAGGATGCGGATATGCTCCAGCCCCGATTCCACCATCGCATCCGGGCATGGCTCGCCGTATTTATCCAGCAGGTGCCGCTCCAGACTGCCCGCATTCACCCCAATGCGGATGGAACAGCCATGATCGCGCGCGGCGGCGATCACGTCGCGCACCCGCTCGGGGCTACCGATATTGCCGGGGTTGATCCGCAGGCAAGCGGCCCCCGCCTCGGCCGCCTCGATCCCGCGCTTGTAGTGGAAATGGATGTCCGCCACGATCGGCACCGGGCTTTCCCGCACGATATCCTTCAGAGCGCGGGCGGATGCCTCGTCCGGAACAGACACGCGCACGATATCTGCGCCCACATCTGCGGCGGCCTGAATTTGCGCTACCGTGCCCGCGATATCCGTCGTGGCGGTATTGGTCATTGTCTGGACCGAAATCGGTGCGCCGCCGCCCACGGCGACGGGGCCAACATGTATCTGACGGCTTTGGCGGCGCTCGATATTGCGCCAGGGACGTATGGGGTTCAGCGACATTGCGGCAGTCCTTCCTCCGGCAGGCTGCCCTGCCGGCTTCTGTGTCAGGATATCAGATAGGACAATAGCACCGATGCTTCAATCACCGCCGCCGGGTCATTCGGCAACGGGCTTTTGCATACCGGGCACTCTTTCGGTGACGTCATCCAGCTGAGCGACATACCTTTCCAGATCGGAATCCTGCGCCAGATCGGCCACCGCCAGCATGTTCGTCAATCCTTCCGGAGTCAGATCCACGTTGGCTGTTACTGCGCCCCGCTTGCCGACGGGCCCGTAATGCTGGCCCGCCACGTTGAAATAGATCGCCCCAGATTCGCCCACCCGCAATGTCGACGGCACTTCGGTCATCGGAACATCATAGGTATCGCCCGCGTTCATGATCCCTTCATAGATGACGCTGCCATCGGCGGCGCGCACACGCACCCATGCAGGACGGACGGCAACCATTTGCACGCCCTCCTTCGGGCCTGCGACCACCTGCGGGCTGACAACTGAGGCGATCGCTGCGTCGATCGCGCTTGGCTGGGCGACCAGTGCATCGGCAATGGCGCGGGAGGCGTCGTTCCCCGTGAGTGCGGCAGTCCGGAATGAACCGGGCAACGTACCGCCCTGCATCGGGTCGAGCGTGGAGATCGGACCGTCGCGGGCCACCAGCACCGGAACGTCCAGTGCCTCCGGGCGATAGAGGCGGTCCAGCGTATCGCTCTCGGGCGCCGACACACCAGCACCCGAGGCAATGACATCCTCAGCCTCGCCCGGCGCCGGCGCGCTGCGGCCGGGGCGCCGCGCGCTGATCAACGGATCCAGATCAGCCAGAACGCTGGGAGTATTCTCCACCGGCGCAACCTGCACACGCTGCACCTCGTTCAACACGCTCCATCCGCCATATCCGATGGCCGAGATCAGAGCGATCAGCACCGCAACCGACCCGATGGCGCCCGGCTCGATCCGGGAAAAAATGCTTTCGCTGGCCGGAACGTAGGGCATGGTGGGGGCAGTCAGACGCGCGTCGCCCTGCGTTTCATCCCTCGGCTGCGCCGCATCTGTACGCCGCAATGATGATGCCGCCGCAGACATCCCATGTGCCGGCGCAAAACCGCTTTCGCGGCAGAACCCGGCAAAGGCGAGATCGGGGTCCATGCCAAGGTAGCGCGCGTAGGAGCGGACATATCCGGGAATGAAACCCGGTGTATCAAATGCATCCGGATCGGCGTTTTCTATGGCGGCGACATAGCTGGCCTTGATGCGCAGTTCGCGCTCGACATCCAGAAGCGATTTGCCCAGTGTTGCCCGTTCTCCGCGCATGAGGTCTCCCAAACGCAGATCGACGGAGTCAAACCCTTTGAACTGCGCAGCCGTGGCTGCGGCCTCGCGCGAAAACCGACGCAATATCATGCAAACTGCCCCTCAGCCTCGACAAGCATGGGTTCGAACGCCCCGATTCGACCCTGCCCTTTGTTTTCAGGCAACATAGCATATCGAAAGACTAGTTTACACCTGTGTCGTCGTCATGCGCTCAACTCGGCGCGATTTAGCGCACAGTGACTCCAAAGCTCATCCATCGCATGCACGAGGCGGTCCACCTCGTCCGGGCCATGCACCGGCGAGGGGGTAAAACGCAAGCGCTCGGTGCCGCGTGGCACTGTGGGGAAATTGATCGGCTGCACGTAAATGCCGTGCCGCTCCAGCAACATGTCACTGAGTTTCTTGGTATGTTTCGGATCGCCGACAATGACCGGCACGATATGGCTGCCATGATCGATCAACGGCAGGCCCAACCCCTTCAGCCGAAGCTTGAGGATCCTGGCCTGCGTCTGGTGGCATTCGCGCAGGCTCTTGTCGCGCTTCAGAAACGCCACACTTGCCGCCGCCCCCGCCGCGATGGCGGGCGCCAGCGACGTGGTAAAGATGAAGCCGGGCGCATAGCTGCGCACCGCGTCGCACATCCGCGCGGATGCCGCGATATAGCCGCCCATCACGCCATAACCTTTGGCGAGCGTTCCGTTGATGATATCAATCCTGTGCGCCAGACGGTCGCGCTCTGTAACACCGCCGCCGCGCGGGCCGTAAATGCCAACAGCGTGCACTTCGTCAATATAGGTCAGCGCGCCAAACTCGTCCGCCGCATCGCAGATTGCCGCAATCGGGCCAAAATCGCCGTCCATGGAATAGACGGATTCAAAGGCCACCAGCTTGGGCGCGGTCGGATCATCCGCCGCCATCAACTCGCGCAGATGTGCCACGTCATTGTGGCGGAAAATCCGCTTGGCCCCGCCGTTGCGGCGCACGCCTTCGATCATGCTGGCATGGTTCAGCGCATCGGAATAGATGATCAGACCGGGAAACAGCTTGGGCAGCGTCGACAGGGTGGCGTCATTGGCAATGTAGGCGCTGGTGAACAGCAGCGCTGCCTCCTTGCCATGCAGATCGGCCAGTTCGGCCTCCAGCAGCTTGTGGTAAACGGTCGTGCCGGAAATGTTCCGCGTGCCGCCAGATCCAGCGCCAGTGGCGTCGATTGCTTCGTGCATCGCGGCCAGAACCTCGGGATGCTGCCCCATTCCCAGGTAATCATTGCCGCACCAGACAGTTATTGGCCGGTCAACCCCATCCGGCCGTTTCCATATTGCATGGGGAAATTGCCCGCAGCGGCGCTCGATATCAATGAATGTGCGATAGCGGCCTTCGCCGTGCAGGCGGCCCAGCGCCTCGTCCAGCTTTGCCGTATAATCGTTGGGATGATTCAACGGGCATCCTTTCCTTGGTCGTGCCCGGCAGGAAGATCCGGGCCTGGCGGCGTCTTCGTACCGCCAGTTTGTTCATATAAGTTTCATATAGCTAGCATGTTTTCCATGCAACAGGCTACAAATTGCCGCGTCACGCATTGAATTTTATCAGGCCGCCCCCCTTGGGGCGCTATCTGGACAGCGGCGCGAGGGCTGATAGGGTCAGGCGCTAATGTTGAATGAGAGGTATATATGACCCTTCCCGCTGTTCTGGCGCGTATCGATACGCAGATGCCCGAGGCCATCGTGCGTCTTCTGGAGTTTTTGCGTATCCCGTCGATTTCCACCGATCCGGCCTATGCGGACTCGTGCCAGGATGCCGCCGATTGGTTGGTCGCCGATTTGCGCAGCATCGGTGTAACGGCCGAAAAGCGGACTACGCCCAAACACCCCATGGTCGTCGGCCATGCCGGGCAGGATGCGCCCCCGGACGCGCCACATCTGCTGTTCTATGGCCATTACGATGTTCAGCCGGTTGACCCGCTGGCCCTCTGGACGCGCGATCCTTTCGATCCCGCTGTGGAGCAGACACCGAAAGGCGAGGTCATCCGCGGCCGCGGCACCAGCGACGACAAGGGGCAACTGATGACGTTTGTCGAAGCCTGCCGGGCATGGCGCGAGGTGAATGGCACCCTGCCCTGCCGCATCACATTTTTTTTCGAGGGCGAAGAAGAATCCGGATCTCCCTCGTTGGTGCCTTTCATGAAGGAAAACGCCGAGGAACTGCGCGCCGATATTGCGCTCATCTGCGATACCGGGCTTTTCCAGTCCAAGACGCCTGCGATCGTCACAATGCTGCGGGGCATGGTATCGGACGAGGTTACAATCACTGGCCCCGACAAGGATCTTCACTCCGGATTTTTCGGCGGGATTGCCGCCAACCCGATCCGCGTTCTCAGCCGGATCCTGACGGGCCTGCACGATTCCACGGGCCGCGTCACCTTGCCCGGATTTTACGACAATATACCGGATCTGTCGCCTGAAATGCGCGCGCAGTGGGACCGGCTGGGGTTCGATCACGCGAAGTTTCTGGGCGACGTCGGCCTCAGCCAGCCCGCCGGGGAGGAGGGCCGCACACCGCTGGAAATGATCTGGTCGCGCCCCACTGCCGAAGTCAATGGCATTTGGGGAGGCTATACAGGCGATGGCTTCAAGACGGTACTGCCAAGCCAGACCAGCGCCAAGATCAGCTTTCGCCTTGTCGAGGGACAGGATCCGGATGCAATACGCGACGCGTTCCGCGATTACGTGACCAGTGCACTACCGGTCGATTGCACTGCGCAGTTCATTGATCACCGTGGCAGCCGGGCGGGCGTGATGGAGACATCGCATCCCGCATTCGAGGCCGCGCGCCGCGCCCTCAGCAATGAATGGTCCGAAGAAGCCGCCTATGTCGGTTGCGGAGGCTCCATCCCTATCGCCGGATATTTTGGCGAAATTCTGGACATGAGTGCAATGCTGATTGGCTTTGGAAAGGATGATGACGCAATCCATTCGCCTGATGAGAAATACGATATGGAAAGTTTTCACAAAGGTACGCGCAGTTGGGCCCGCATCTTGGACGCGCTGACATCTACCAGTGATGTCTAAGCAGATGCTTGGATAGGTTCCGCCGCGCGATTCAAGGAATTTCAGATATCAGCGCAGGAGGATCAGCGGCGATCTTATGGCATGCTCTGGGGCCAGTCTGCGCGCACATCCGGACCACTTCAAGTAACCACCTAAAGCCACCAAAACCTCCGGTGAATAATTCACCGGAGGCGCAGAAGAGCGTGATAAATCACATCCGGCTGGCAACATTCTCCCAGTTCACCAAAGTGCTCAGAAAGTTGTCCAGATAGGCGGGGCGCTTGTTTCGGAAATCGATGTAATAGGAATGCTCCCAAACGTCGCATCCAAGCAAAGCAGTCTGATCGAAGCAGACCGGATTGACACCGTTTTCGGTTTTGGTGACCTTGAGGCTGCCATCGGAATCCTTGACGAGCCAAGCCCAACCGGACCCGAATTGCCCGCCACCCGCGGCCGCAAATTCCTTCTTGAAGCTGTCGACACTGCCAAAATTCTCTTTCAGGGCCGATTCCAACTCGGATGGCATGTCCGATTTGCCTGGACTCATCATTTCCCAGAATTGATTGTGATTCCATAGCTGGCTGATGTTGTTGAAAATGCCGGATTGGGCGACGGCATTCTTGTCGTAAGTACCCTTGATGATTTCCTCCAGGGACTTGTCTTCCCACTCAGTGCCCTCAATGGCCTTGTTGCCGTTATCGACATAGGCCTTGTGGTGGATGTCGTGGTGATATTCCAGCGTCTCTCTGCTCATGCCGTTATTGGCCAAGGCATCGTGCGCATAGGGAAGCTCGGGAAGTTCGAATGTCATGGGTTCGCCCCTTTCATGATGAATCGTTGGATGGCTGCCAATTGGTAGCCTTATCACTAAAACGTCAAGGCTGTTGAAAGGGTTCCGGATTGTGGCTGATCTGCGCCTATGAAGGTCCGGTTTTCACAAATAACGAGCGCATATAGAAAGATGCCCATGTCGAATCGCGACACGGGCATCTTTGGCCTGAGCGTATTCAGCGTGCCATATAACGCACTTCGCTGCCTGGCGCTGCGGCACCTTTCAGCAGGTCGAATACATATTGTGCGACGGACCGGAAGCAGACCACGCGCGCCTCGCCGTCGCTCGCCATCCAGACCGCTGCAGGCACCTGAGCCATGCGAGAGCGGCGGAATTGGCCAACCTTGAACGCTTCGGGCGACAGATCGACCGGCATCAGTTTGGCGAGGACTTCGCGCACCAGCCCGCCGTCACCCGTGATCGAGAACATGCAGCGCGCGTCCGATACATTGACTGCCATATGGTGCGCATCCGCCATGGTGCTGCCAATATCCGAGAGCTTGGCCTCGACCTCTGCGTAGGGCACAACGATGAGCAACTCGTCAGGGGACATCCATGCCGCGGCACCGGTATCTGTCAGAGAAATGCGGCCCGTGCCCGGCATATCGCCGCCCGCCGCACCCTGGACCGCCTTCTTCAGAGTTGCGCCGGAAAGATCGCCGCGCAGGGTGATCATTCCCTGCAGACCCATGTCGCGGATCTGCACAAAGCCATTTGCGCTGGCGCCGTTCAAGGCGCTGACTGAGTTAGACATTCTGTTTCTCCCCGTCCTTGTCAAAGAACACCGCATCCACGATCTTGGCCCGTATGACCGCACCATCAAGGCGCGGGAATTCCAGCACCTCGCCCATCCGGTCAGGCCCGTTCAGCACAAGACCCATCGCAATTCCTCGCTCCAGCGTGGGCGAATGATAGGTCGACGTGACACGGCCCTGAGTTTCACGCTGCCCATTGGCATTGGTGCCTACGGCAGTGGCATAGGCGCCATCGGGCAGCACGCTGCCATCAAGCGTCTCCAGCCCCACAAGCTTCCAGCGCGCGGGATCGGTCATATGGCTACGGGCCTGCGCGCGCTTGCCGATGTAATCCTCTTTCTTCTTGGAAATAGCCCAGTTCAGACCCAAATCCTGCGGGATAACGGTGCCGTCGGTTTCGTCGCCGATCATGATAAAGCCCTTTTCGGCCCGCATGATATGCAATGCCTCGGTCCCGTAGGGCGTGACATTGAAGGTCGATCCCGCCGCCAGAAGCGCATCCCAGAGTGCACGGCCCTCGGATGCCTTGACAGCGATCTCGTAGCTGAGCTCGCCCGAGAAGGAAATGCGATAGGCCCGCGCCTGCATCCCGCCAAGGGTGATATCCTTCCAAGCCATGAAAGGCAGGGCCTCGGCGCTTATATCGTCATCGGTCAGTTTGGCCAGCGTATCGCGAGCATGCGGGCCGACGACGGCGATCTGAGCGTATTGTTCAGTCACATTGGCAACATAAACGTCCCAATCCCACCATTCGGTTTGCAGCCATTCCTCCATGTGCGCATGGATTCGCTCGGCCCCGCCCGTTGTTGTGTGGCACAGGAAGCTGTCCTCGTCGATGCGCGCCACCACACCGTCATCGGACAGGAAGCCGTTTTCGCCGCACATCAAGCCATAGCGGCAGCGGCCCGGCTTCAGCGAACTCATCACGTTGGTGTACAGCATGTCGAGGAATTTGCCCGCATCCTTGCCCTTGACCACGAGCTTGCCCAACGTCGAGGCGTCCAGCATGCCAAGGCTGGCGCGCGTGGCCTTCACCTCGCGGCTGACCGCCTGATCGATGGTTTCGCCCGGTTTCTGGTAGGTATAGGGGCGGCGCCAGTGGCCCACCGGCTCAAAGAACGCGCCGTTGCTGACGTGCCACTCATGTATGGGCGTCTGCCGCAGCGGCTGGAACCGCTCGTCCCGCGCCTCGCCTGTGATGGCGGCCATCGAGATGGGCGTGTAAGGCGGACGGAACGTGGTCGTTCCGGTTTGCGGAATAGGTTGACCCAATGAATCGGAGAGGATCGCAAGACCGTTGATGTTGCTCAGCTTGCCCTGATCCGTCGCCATGCCCAGTGTCGTGTAGCGCTTGGCATGTTCGACCGATTCATAACCTTCCCGCGCGGCCAGCTGAATGTCTGACACCTTGACGTCGTTCTGATAGTCCAGCCACGCCTTCTGCCGCTTTTTGATGCCCGCACCTTGCGGCATCATCCAGACGGGAGCCATCGGCGCCTCCTTGATCTTCTCCACATCGAGGGCAGAAGGAGCCGTGCCCTCATGGCCCGCCGCCTTGGCCGCCGCGATACCGGCAGAGGTGGCGTCACTCAGCACATCGCCCAGCAGCAGCGCGCCATTGGCAGCGCCCGCAGGAACAACAAAAGCCTCGCCCCTGGCGCCGGTTGGCGCCCTCGTCACGTCGGGGCGGAAGGCGGATGTCGCCTCGTCCCAGACGAGCTTGCCCCCGCAATGCGACCACAGATGCACAACCGGCGACCAGCCGCCCGACATGGCAACAACGTCGCAGGGAATTTCCTCCAGCACGGCCCCTTCGCCGGATTGTGAGCAGACATCGACGCCCGTCACCCGCTTGACACCTTTGACCGAAGATATCCCGCGCCCCAACAGCACTTGGATACCAAGTGATTTGGCTTCGGCCATCAGCGGACTGTCCTGACCCGTGACCCGGGCATCAAGGATGGCAGGGACATCAAGACCAACTTTTTTCAGTGTGATCGCAGTGCGGTAGGCGTCATCGTTATTGGTGACGACAACGGTACGGTCGCCGACAGACACGCCGAAATCCACGACATAATCGCGCACCGCCGAGGCCAGCATGACGCCGGGCACATCGTTTCCCGCAAAGCTGAGAGGCCGCTCGATCGCGCCCGTCGCGGTCACGATCTGCGCCGCCCGGATCCGCCAAAGACGATGGCGCGGTCCCTGAGCTTCGGGCTGGTGATCGCCCACGCGTTCGTATCCCAGCACATAGCCGTGATCGTAGACACCTGCCCCCATGGTGCGGTTGCGCATGGTGACATTGTCCATTGCGGAGAGCTCGGCCACCAGATCGTCTACAAACGTCCCGACGGGCTGGCCGCCGATGGTCCCGCCATCGACCGGTGCACGGCCACCCCAATGGGCAGTCTGCTCGATCAGCATGACCTTGGCACCGGTTGTCGCAGCCGTGCGGGCCGCTTGCAGGCCCGCCACGCCGCCACCTATGACCAGAACGTCACAGAAAGCGTAGAAGTGCTCGTATGTATCAGGATCGCGCTGATCCGGCGCCTTGCCGAGGCCCGCAGATTTGCGGATGATCGGCTCGTAGACGTGCTTCCAGAAGGGGCGCGGGTGGATGAACATCTTGTAATAGAACCCGGCCGGCAAGAAGCGTGCCAGGCTGGTGTTGATCGCGCCCACGTCGAATTCCAGCGACGGCCAGTGGTTCTGCGAGGTCGCTGTCAGGCCGTCGTACAATTCGGTCGTGGTGACACGCTGGTTCGGCTCGAAATGGGCACCGGTGCCCATGCCGACAAGGCCATTGGGCTCTTCGGCGCCAGATGCCACCACGCCGCGTGGACGGTGATATTTGAAGGATCGCCCCACCATCATCTGGTCATTGGCCAGAAGCGCCGACGCAATCGTGTCACCGGCATAGCCGTTCATACGCTTGCCGTTGAAAGTGAAATCTACCCTGCGGCCCCTGTCCAGAAGACGACCGCCATTCGCCAGACGTGTGCTCATGCCCGTGCCCCCATGCAGGTAAACAAATTGGAATTCCGGATATTATTGAAACCAGAACGTGTCATGCGAACTCCCTCCACGACCAGCCGGGCCGCTTGGCCGTGATTGCATCCTTGACGGATTGCGGAGGCTCGAGTGTCTGCGCCGGATAAGAGCCGTAGACTTCCAGCGTGACCGTGTCGCGCGCAGCATGAAACCATTTGCCGCAGCCGTTATTGTGCCGCCAGCGCTCCAGATGCACGCCCATCGGGTTGACCTTGGAGAACAGGTAGTCATGAAACTCGCTATCGGTCGAGCCGGGGCCGAAACGCTTCAGATGCGCCTCGCCGCCGCCGTGGAATTCGGTTTCCTCGCCGGTCACGCCGCAGCAGGGGCAGGTCAGGATCAGCATGGGATGCCTCCGTTGATTTGGGTGTCAGGGCTCAGGGCAACTGCCCCGAAACTGTGCGCAGGATATGTAACAGCCATCAATGCGCCACCCCGGCGGCGACGCTTTCATCGATGAAGCGGCCCTCGTAGAACCGGTTCAGCCCGAATGCTTCGGTCAAAGGGGAATGACCTTTGGCCATCAACTCGGCAAAGCCCCAGCCCGAGCCTGGAATCGCCTTGAACCCGCCCGTACCCCAGCCGCAATTGACGAACATTCCATCGACCGGTGTTTTCGACAGGATCGGCGAGCGGTCGCCCGTGACATCCACGATGCCACCCCATTGGCGCAGCATCTTGAGCCGCGCGACCATCGGGAAGGTTTCGACCAGCGCGCGCACCGTTTCCTCGATATGGTGGAAGGCGCCGCGCTGGGTGTAGTTGTTATACCCGTCGGTGCCGCCGCCGATGACCATCTCGCCCTTGTCGGACTGGCTCATATAGCCATGCACGGTATTGGCCATCACCACCACATCCATGCAGGGCTTGATCGGTTCGGATACCAGCGCCTGAAGCGAGACGGATTCAATCGGCAGGCGGAAGCCGGCCATGTCCGCCAGATGGCCCGAATGCCCCGCCACGACAACGCCCAGCTTGTCACAGCCGATGGTGCCGCGCGTGGTGTTGACGCCGGTCACCTTGCCGCCCGTTTGCTTGATCCCGGTAACTTCACATTTCTGGATGATGTGCATGCCCATGTCGCTGCAGGCGCGCGCATAGCCCCAGGCAACCGCATCGTGGCGCGCCGTGCCTCCACGGGCTTGCCAGATCGCGCCCAGAACCGGGTAGCGGGGGCCATCGATGTTGATGATCGGCACCAGTTGCTTGACCCGCTGAGGCCCGATATATTCGGTTTTCACACCCTGCAGGACGTTGGCATGGGCTGTGCGCTCGTACCCGCGCACCTCGGCCTGGGTCTGGGCCAGCATCATAACGCCGCGCGGGCTGAACATGATGTTGTAGTTCAGCTCCTGGCTCAGCGTCTCATACAGGCTGCGCGCCTTTTCGTAGATCGCGGCCGACGGATCCTGAAGATAGTTGGACCGGATGATGGTGGTATTCCGGCCGGTGTTGCCGCCGCCCAGCCATCCCTTTTCCAGAACCGCGACATTGGTGATGCCGAAATTCTTGCCCAGATAATAAGCCGTGGCCAATCCATGGCCGCCCGCGCCTACGATGATCACATCGTATTTCTTCTTCGGTTCCGGCGACGCCCAGGCGCGCTCCCAACCTGTATGGTTTCGAAGAGCCTCACGGGCGACGGCGAAGGCAGAATAATGTTTCATGCACGCTCTCACTGTTGCGATGGATTCGTTGGTGGCGTCGGGAATGATATCGGTATGAAGCAGGCGACGTTCATCCTTAATACATGATGCGGCGCTGAATGTGCAGTTTGCGACACCCGCCCGACTGAAGCCGGGAGGTCGTGCTAATTCAAACACGGAGTGCCCTTCTGGCCGATCGCCCCTTTCGCCAGACAGCCCGCGCCGTTATGTCAGCACCAGAGCAGGAGGGATGCCGCGTGACGTTCTGGGTCATCGCCGCCATTTTGGCATTGGTATGCAGCGGGTTGATCGCGAGCGCGCTGCTGCGCGCGCGCGGCGGCGCCGTGCCGCCTGCCGCTTACGATCTGGAAGTTTACCGCGATCAACTGAAGGGCGTGGACAAGGATCTGGCCCGCGGCGTCATTACCGGGGAAGAGGCCGAGCGGATGCGGACAGAAGTATCGCGCCGCATCCTTGCCGCCGACGCGCAGCTGCGCAAAAGCACGACGGCCCTGAATTCCAGCGGTGGCGCGGGCCTGATGGCGGCAGCATTGGCGCTGGTGGTGACAATCGGCGCATTGGCCGGATACTGGACACTGGGCGCACCCGGCTATGCCGATATGCCGCGCAAGCAGCGCCTTGCCGCGTCGGACATTGCGCGCGGGGACCGCCTGACGCAGGCCGAGGCGGTGGCACAATTCGGCGTGCCCGAAGTGCCGGTTACCCCGGGCGGCGATTTTGGTGAACTGATGGTGCAGCTGCGCGCCGCGGTCGAGGCGCGGCCGGATGACCCGCGCGGTCTGGCGTTGCTGGCGCGCAATGAGGCGGGTCTTGGCAACACTGCCGCCGCGCTGGACGCGCAAAAGCGGCTGATCGAAGCCTTGGGCGATGACGCGCCGGGCGCGGCCCATGCCTTTCTGGCCGACCTTCTGATCACTGCCGCGGGCGGCTACGTTTCGACCGAGGCGGAAGGCGCGTTGCGGACTGCGCTGACCAAGGATCCGGGCCAGCCAGAGGCCCGCTATTACCTTGGGGTCTATTACGATCAGGTCGATCGCCCCGATGCTGCCTTTCGCACATGGGAGCGGTTGTTACGCGACAGCCCTGCCGATGCCAGCTGGATTGCACCCCTGCGCAACCAGATCGTCAGCGCGGCGGACCGTGCGGGCATCCGTTACACCCTGCCGCCCCTGTCCGCCGCCCCCGGCCCCAGCGCCGAGGATATCGAGGCCGCAGGCGACATGACCGAGGAGGGCCGCCAGCAGATGATCCGCGGCATGGTTGACAAGCTGATGGCCCGTCTGGCCGATCAGGGCGGCCCCCCCGAGGAATGGGCGCGGCTGATCGCATCGCTGACCATTCTGGGCGAGGCCGAGCGTGCAGGCGCGATCCGGGATGAAGCGCTGGTCATCTTCAAGGACGACCCCGAAGCGTTGGAGGCGATCCGCAAGGCGGCCCCGCCAGAGGACGGAGGCACGCAATGATTTACGACAACATGGCCGATTATGTGCTTGCCCTGCCCGCTGCGCAGGCGCTCATGGGGCTTGATCTGGGAGAAAAGACGGTCGGTGTTGCCATATCCGATCCGCTCTGGTCTGTGGCCAGCCCGCACGAGACGGTGCGCAGACGCAAGTTCGGACTGGACGCGACCCGCCTGCTGGAGATCGTGGCCGCGCGCCGCATTGGCGGGATCATCCTTGGATTGCCGCGCAACATGGATGGCAGCGAAGGGCCGCGCTGCCAGTCAACCCGCGCCTTCGCCCGTAACCTGACAAAGCTTACAGATCTGCCTATCGGCTACTGGGACGAACGCCTGTCGACCGTTGCCGCCGAACGCGCGCTGCTGGAGGCGGATACGTCGCGAAAACGTCGCGCCGAGGTTATCGACAACATCGCCGCGTCCTATATCCTGCAGGGGGTGCTTGACCGGATCGGACATATGAGGAGGGCAGAGTGAAGAACGACAAGGACAATTCACCCGGTGAGCCGCCTGTCTGGACACGTGCCGAAGTGCAGTCACCCTGCGTGAATATCTGCGTGATCCACCCGGAGGCGCGCATCTGCACAGGCTGCTTTCGAACCATCGAAGAGATCACCCGCTGGTCCAGGATGACGCCGTTCGAGCGTGACGCAATCATGAAAGGGCTGGACGGCCGCGCCGTTCTGCTGCGCCAGCGGCGCGGCGGGCGTGCCGCGAGGCTTGGGCGATCCGACTGAAACTGGAGCCATCAGCTGCCGGACATGTCCGAGCAAGCAACGGCCTCGGCGCCCGATATCTCGTTGCGCAGCGATCCTTCAGTACCCTTGGTCCACCATTCGCGCGCCCCCGAAACATAGCGTGCACCCGATCCGGATATGACATTGACGAAAATCAGATCCTCCCCGTTCAGCCGCAGAATCGCGAGGTTGTTCGACCGGGCATTGACATACTGCACGTCAAATTCCGTCCCGTCGGTGCAGGAATAGCGGACCGACATGACCCGGTCCTGCGGCCCAAGCTCGAGCGCGAGAGACAGCGATGAGCTGCTGGACGCCTGCGTCCCTGCTATGGCGACCGCACCGGTAATCATTGCCCCGGCCGCGAATCCGGCTATTGACCGGCGCGCCGATCCCCGTTCAAAGCTGCTGCTTCTCAAGGCTGCATCCTTTCATTGTGCAAACAAAGCGTGATTTCGCTCGTACGTTAAGCATCCGCCGGATCGGCGGCAAGAGGCGCCACGATTGCCCGGCATCAGGGAGCCAAAAGCCAATGCGCTCCGCCGCCGAGAAACTCCGGACGGAAATATGCAATCATCCGACCCTCGCTGGGCGCCTCTGCCTCCTCGTTCCAAGGCGCGACGCCGTGAAGGGCAAGCCGGTGAATTAATGTTGCCTCGCCCACCTTTGCCGGTAAAGTCACCCTTGCGCAGCGGTCAAACACAACACGCCGGGCATTCGTGTAAACCTCGGTCAGATCTACCTCGCCCCACCTGTCATGCGGCACATCCGCCAGCGCCGCATCAAAGGCGGCGCGCATGATCTCATGGCTGCCCTCCCACACCACCAACGGGCTGGCATCTGCGCTGCTATCTGTCAAGGGCATACCCAGGATATAGGCGTGACGTTCCTTCAATATCCGCGCGCGGGTGACCCCGACGGCAAGCAAGCCATCGACATGTGCCGCATCGCGCCGTTTGCGGTAGCCAAAGGCAGAATCGCTCTCACCGTCTCTCGGACGCGGATAGCCGGGATAGACGACCGAAACCTGCGCCTGATGCAGTGGCAAATTCCCGTAAAGGGTGCGCGCCATATCATAGGCGGGCCCCGACAGCGGGCCGCCATCTCCGACCGCGCCCGATGCGTCGTTCGGCAGTGTATCGACTCCCACGAACCACGTCCCGCCGCATTGCAACCACTCGGCCCGGTGCAGAGGGTCTTCCATCCGAGTCAAAGCAGCCCTGCGCGCGGCATCGGCCCATGCCGCCAATGCAGGATCGTATCCGAACCGCGCCCACCCTCTTTCAAGAAATTGCGTCATCCGCCGATTACCTTCCGAAGCATGTTCAAAGCGATCATCACCAGAAATACGCCGAAAATCCGCTTCAACGGCTTCGGGTCCATCCGGTGCGCGAGCCACACCCCCAGCGGCGCTGTCAGCAGCGTCATCGCGATAGTAATGCCAAAAGCGGGCAGATTTACAGCGCCGATCGTCCAGGGCGGGCGCCCGCCCGGCGCGACATCCATCAACAGAAAGCCAATGACCGACGGCACCGCAATGGCCGCGCCAAAACCGGCCGCCGTCGCCACGGCGCGGTGAATTGGCACCCCGTGCAAGGTCATCAACGGAACGCCAAAACTGCCGCCGCCGATCCCCATCAGCACGGACAGAAATCCGACAAGCGGCGACAGCACTGCGCGCCTCATGCCTCCCGGCATTGACGTGCTCAGCCGCCAATGCGTCCGCCCCAGAAGCATGTAGATACCCACACATAATGCCAGTGTTCCAAATATCGCCTGCAATACGTCCGATCGCAATGAAGTCGCCACGATGACACCAACAACAGCACCGATACCGATGCCCGGTGCCCATGTGCGCAGGATCTGCCACTCCACCGCGCCCTTGCGATTATGCGACAGAACCGAGCGCGCCGATGTGACGATGATCGTGGCCAGCGACGTCGCAAGGCAGATCTGCATCAATTGCGCGCTATCATAGCCCAGAGTGTGAAACGCGTAGAAAAAAGAAGGGACAAGAATGATTCCTCCCCCCACGCCCAATAGCCCGGCCAGAACGCCCGCAAAGGCGCCGATGGCCAAAAGCATCGCGGTCATAGCCAGCAGCAGGTCAGGATCGGGCATGAGGGCAGTTCCTTGCTTCGGTGCAGTAAACCGGTTTTGCCGGCCTCGTGCAAACCGATATCAGGCTGCCCGCGCCTGCACCATCCCGGCAAGCGCATCCTCAATCAGTTGAGGCCCCGCGCCTGGCAAATGCGCACCCTCCGACAGGATTCGCCGCCACGCCCGCGCCCCCGGCTGGCCCGCAAACAGCCCCAGCATATGCCGCGTGACCTGGTTCAACCGCCCGCCCCCGGTCAGATGCGCCTCGATATAGGGCAGCATCGCGCGCACTGCGCCTTCGGGCGTGGTATCAGACTGCGGCTCGCCGTATATCTTGCGGTCTGCGGCACAAAGAATGTCCGCAGGCTGATGATAGGCGGCGCGTCCGACCATGACGCCGTCCAGCCCCGACTGCAAAAACGCGCAAGCCTGCTCCAGCGACGCGACGCCGCCATTGACCGACAGATGCAGCTGCGGAAATTCAGCTTTCATGCGGTGCACCAGCGCGTAGTTCAGTGGTGGAATATCGCGATTCTCTTTGGGGCTGAGCCCGTCGAGCCACGCCATCCTCGCGTGGATGCAGAACCGTGTCACCCCTGCCTCTGCAACCCGCGCTATAAATTGTGGCAAAATATCGTCCGGCACCTGATCATCCACGCCAATCCGACATTTTACCGTCACCGGAACCGAAACGGCCGCGCTCATTTCCGCGCAACACTCCGCCACCAGATCCGGCGACCTCATAAGCACGGCGCCAAAGGTACCGGACTGCACCCTGTCACTGGGGCACCCGACATTCAGGTTGATTTCACCATACCCCGCCCCTGCCCCCAGCCGCGCCGCCTGCGCGAGTTCCACTGGATCAGACCCGCCCAGTTGAAGCGCCACCGGATGCTCTGCCGCATCAAATCCGAGCAGATGCACAGCCCCCCCGCGCACCAAAGCAGGCGCAGTAACCATCTCCGTGTAAAGCAGGACATTCCGGGACATTTGCCGATGCAGATAACGGCAATGCCGGTCCGTCCAGTCCATCATCGGGGCAATCGACAGGCGCGCGGCGCTGCAAAGGTCAATTTTCCCTTGTTTCATTACTCTTCCAACTGACGGCGCACTGCTACTTTGAGGGCTTAAAAGATGCGATTGCCGTCGTTTCCGGCATGGGAGCCTACAAATGTAGGCCCGGCAGATATCCTGTAGGCCCGAAGCGTGGGTGCATAGCACCTCGCAGGCTCCAATGCAAAGGACTGGTACACGGGTTCGGTCCGAAGCGACCACGCAGTCGCCTTCCAAGTTGTCGGTGACGAAATGGTGGATCTCGCATCCGCCATCGCTGGCGCGCTCGATGCCGCGCAGGTCTTTTCGATCGCCAACGGTCTCTTCGACACGTGATCCTCAGCAGCGCATCCCTGTCGATGCGCTGCCTTGACGGAGCCTCGGCTCCCCGCTCCGGGCCGGATCACCCGGGAGCGTGCGCACCAGCCCCCATTCTTCTGCTGCTTCAGCTGGCGCGTGATTGACAATCTGAGGGGTCGAGAAAACGGCGAGCCTTCCATACAAGTTCTTGCAATACCTTGAACTTTTGCACCGTTGCACGCGCAAATTCACGCGGGCGCGAAAATTTCTTCTGCCTTGCCAGAACTGCACCCACTCTTCGGGTAGCCGCCCATGACGGCGCTCAACAACTGGACAACCGACATGAATCTACTGCCATACACGCTAATGACAATTCTTGCTTTCAATGAGGGCGATCCCCTTGTCGATCTGGAGAAGATCGCCATTCACTACTTCAACACGGCGGTGGAGAGGTTCATGCGGAAGGTTAGAAATGGAGAAATATCCTTACCAATCACGGAAATGGAGCCCGGGAATCGGAGATCACGGAAGGGCGTCTTGGTGACCGACCTCGCAAACTACCTGCACGAGCGCGCTGAGGAAGCACGTAAATTGGCAGCGAAGCGAGCTGCCTGAAACATTCGAGGTGCCTGTGAAGAATGATGGTCCGCACTGCGGACCTTCCGGACCTTCACTGCGCGTGCTTCATCTTTACCGCAGTTGCAAGGGCCCCCGGAAAGACGACGCTTTCCAGCCTCAAGGAATTCCTTCGACCAAGTGTAATACAGGCTGTCAGAGATGCCCTCGCGGCGACATAACCCCGAGATACTTTCCTCGCTACGCAGACCCGCCAAAACAATTCGGATCTTCTCCTCCGCCGAGTAGGTCTGGCGGGTCTTGCGGCGGATTTTTTTACCAGCTTGTCAGCTGCGTCTTCCGATGTTTCGGGATTCTTGTTCATCTTCGCTCCTTAGAGCGTGTCGCGTTTAATCGGTTCTGTATCCAGCGGCCTTCCAGAGTTGATCGTATGTCCGGGCGGCAGAAACAGGAACCATGCGCCGATGTCCCGCAGGGCCCGGGCCGCGCAGGGGCTCTTGTGGCTCGACAGGTTGTCGAGGATGACCACGTCGCCGGTCCGTAGCGCCCGCACCAGCTGAGGTGTGACATACAGGTCGAACATCTCCCTGTTCATCGCACCGTC
>JAUNVT010000118.1 GCA_030540655.1 Rhodobacterales bacterium | reverse complement strand
AGGCTTTGACACCCGCCACGATACGCCGCCTTCTCAGACCCTGTCACCCATTTCCCAGCATAGCTCATCTTGGCATCCTCGCCCCGGTAGCCCTTGACCTCGACGATCAGGTTGAGCGGGTTTGGCTGCCCTTCCATTGGGTGGGACAAGCGCTACCACAAAGCTCATCTCTCGGGCCGCAACGAGGAGACGGTTGAGGGCCTGTATGTGACGCCGGGGCTGGCCGAGCCGGTTGATGGAGTGATTCGTCCGAAGGCCGCGCAGGCCTGCCTGGCGATCTAGCAGGCGGCGCCATTCAGGAACCAGCCGCGGGACCTCCTCTATTGCGACGTGCGTGTATTGCTACGGGAATGCCCAGAAACAGCCCCGGCACGCCTCCTCACAGCGTTCCTGTTGGACATTGTGAAAGTTCGTACATGACCATGACTTCGCCCGCTGGCTTGACGCATCAATGATCATATAAACGTTGGGGTTGGACTCGTCGCATCACCTACCACCTGACAGGGCACCCCGTGGTCAATCTGGACGTAGCGCGGCGCGAGGATATCTTGCGTGAACGCCTCCCGAGAGCCGTAGTGGTACACCAGCCGCTGCTGAATACCTTGGAGAACGCCATGCGCCCGTCGATGCGCCCGGCTTTGATGTCTTCGGCGTTCCCAAAGCGGTAGATCCCGATCTTGAGGCCCCTCTTGGCCATTACCCGGTCCGCTTTATGGTGATGAGGCTGCCCGCTTCCTTGACGTCACCGGCAACCCGGGGCGGGTGTCATAGCTCAAGTCGTTCAGGTTCTCTGTCGTGTATTCGCCATGCTCGATCAGGTAGTCGATGAGCGCCCGGGCCCGTTTTGTAATCACCTTGTCGCTGAGCGCGAGGATGTACGGGTCAATGTCTTCTCTCGTCATGCGGCCAGTTCTGGCACACAAACCTGAGACTTGGAGGGGAGAAGTGGTGACCCCGGCAGGATTCGAACCTGCAACCTGCCCCTTAGGAGGGGGCTGCTCTATCCTGTTGAGCCACGGGGCCTTGGGCGGCTGCTTAGCGCGGCTTGCGGGAAATGTCATGTCACAATCCGCACCAATCCGACGATATTGCAGAAGGCTTGATCCGGTGGCAATGTTCGCGGTAACATGAGAAAAAATGCAGGATAGATATAGTGACTTCCAATAATGACCGCTCTTTGACCCTGCGCGATGTATCCGAAGCATCGGGCGTGTCGGAAATGACCGTAAGCCGTGTGCTGCGCAACCGCGGAGACGTGTCGGAAGCGACGCGCGAGCGGGTGTTGGCCAGCGCCAAGGCGCTTGGATATGTCCCCAACAAGATCGCCGGCGCTCTGGCGTCCAGCCGGGTCAACCTTGTGGCGGTCATCATTCCCTCAATGTCGAACATGGTGTTTCCTGAGGTGATGACTGGCATCAATGACGTCTTGGAGACGACAGACCTGCAGCCCGTAATGGGTCTTACCGACTACACGCGCGAGAAGGAGGAGAAAGTCCTCTATGAGATGTTGTCGTGGCGACCATCAGGCGTGATCATTGCGGGGCTGGAGCATTCGGATGCATCGCGCGCCATGCTGCGGGCGTCCGGCATACCGGTGGTCGAGATCATGGATGTGGACGGTACCCCTGTCGATTCGGTTGTGGGCATTTCACATCGTCGCGCGGGCGAGCAAATGGGGCGCGCCATTCTCAAGGGGGGATACAGCCGGATCGGGTTCATGGGAACCACGATGCCGCGGGATCACCGGGCGCGCAAACGCTATGAGGGCCTGACCAACGTGTTGGCAAAGGCGGGAATAGAGATTGCGGAGCGCGAATTCTACTCTGGCGGCTCGGCCCTTCTCAAGGGGCGCGAGATGACACAAGCGATGATGGAGCGCGATCCGGAGCTTGATTTTCTTTACTATTCGAATGACCTGATCGGGGCGGGGGGGCTGTTGTGGCTGCTGGAACGCGGCTATGACATTCCGGCCCGAATAGGTCTGGCCGGATTCAACGGCCTCGATATACTCAAGGGATTGCCCCGCGAACTTGCCTCCATGGACGCGTGCCGGTTCGAGATCGGGCGCCGCGCGGCACAGATCATCGCGGACCGGGTCCAGCCGGATTCGGATCAGGCGCCGGTCCATATCGCACTGGAGCCGACGATCAGCTACGGAGATACTCTGCGCCGCCCGTGATCTGGCTAACATAGCCCACATGAGAATGACGACCTGCCCGACATCCTTGTGCGATGAGGGCCGCATATCTCGCAAATCCCAAAACCCCAGATACGCAAAACCCCGCTCGCCGAAGCGAACGGGGTTAAATAATCGTCAGGCTAAACGTTGATCAGTGGCGTTTCCTGCCTTTGATCGGCGCCCACAACCGCTTGTTCGTCAGATAGAGCAGCACTGACAGAACAGTCAGGAACAGCACACCCGTCAGCCCGGCGTATTTACGGGCCATCAGCTTGGGTTCGGCTGTCCACATCAGGAAGGCCGCTACATCCTTTGCCTCATTCTGGATGTCCGACGGATGCCCATCGTCGAATTCGAGGTCATCCCCATAAAGCGGCTGCGCCATCGCGATCCAGCTGCCGGGCACGGTATGGTTGCCGTTCTCGTCCTTGCATTCGTCGGGAAATCCGCCGACTGCAAAAGCGGTGTTGTAATAGCCGTCGAAATCCTCGGGAGCGCATTCAGGCGGATCCTCGTAGGAGGTCAGCAGGGTATAGATATATTCCGGCCCGCCGATCCCCTTGAGAAGTTGATTGATGCCGGTGCCGTAGGGGCCATGAAAACCAGCTCGCTTTTTCGCCATCAAGGACAGATCGGGCGCGTTGTCCAGGCTTGATTTGGGGAAGTGATCCGATGGCGTGGTCGGGCGATCATCGTCCAGTTCGGGGTCGAAGATCTCGTATTGGGACGAGAACGCGCGCACCTGATCCTCTGGCAGCTCCGGCCCGCCTTCGTCGCCCAGCGTGCGCAGCGCCACATACTGGAGCCCATGACAGGCAGCGCAGACTTCGGCATAAATCTTCAGCCCGCGCTGCAGTTGAAGCGTGTCAAATTTGCCAAACGGCCCCTCGAAGGAAAAGTCGATATCCTCCACATGCGTTTCGGCACCTGCGGCCTGAGCCACGGTTCCCGAAAACGCAGCAGCCGAGAGGCAGGCGGCGACGGCCAGAGGCACGCCAATTTTACTGAACATCTGTTTCATGTCCCCTCTCATTCGGCAGGTTTGACGATGGTATGGGTGCCACCGGTCTGCGCGTCATAATGCGCGTTGAAATCATCTTCGATCGTGGCGGGTGGCAGCAGTGGTTTTTCAATCACACCCAGAAGAGGCAGGATGATCAGGAAATACACAAACCAGTATGCCGCAGCGATCAGCGAGATAATTGCATAGATCCCTTCGGCCGGCATCGCACCAGCCCACATGAGGATGATGAAATCGAGGCATAATAGCGCAAACCACCATTTGAACATCGGCCGGTAGCGGCCCGAACGCACGCTGGACGTATCCAGCCACGGTGCCAGTGCCATGACGGCAATCGCGCCGAACATTGCCAGTACGCCAAAGAACTTGGCGTCAATGATGCCGCCGGTGATCCAGCTGGCCGCAATGACGACCCAGACATCGGCGGTAAAGGCGCGCAGGATCGCGTAGAAAGGCAGGAAATACCATTCAGGCACGATATGAGACGGCGTCGAAAGGGAATTCGCTTCGATATAGTTGTCAGGATGGCCCAGATAGTTCGGCATGAAGCCGACGATCGCAAAAAACACGACCAGTATGACCGCCAGCGCGAACAGGTCCTTCATCACGAAATAGGGCCAGAAGGGAACAGTGTCCTTCTCCGCTTCGGTCTTGGAGGTGCGCCGCACTTCGACGCCGGTGGGGTTGTTGTTGCCCGTGGTGTGGAAGGCCCAGATATGCACCGCAACCAGTGCCGCGATGACGAAAGGCAGCAGGTAATGCAGGCTGAAGAACCGGTTCAGCGTGGCGTTATCCACCGCAGGCCCGCCCAGAAGCCATGTCTGGATCGGCTCTCCGACGAAGGGGATCGCGCCAAAAAGGCCGGTGATCACCGTGGCGCCCCAGAAGGACATCTGGCCCCATGGCAAAACATAGCCCATGAAGGCCGTGCCCATCATGCAAAGATAAATCAGCATGCCGATGATCCACGTGATTTCGCGCGGGGCCTTGTAGGAGCCATAGTAAAGACCGCGGAAAATGTGCAGATAGACAGCGACAAAGAACAGCGACGCGCCGTTTGAGTGCAGATACCGCAAGAAATGCCCGCCATTCACGTCGCGCATGATGTGTTCGACAGACGCAAAGGCGTAATCGATATGCGGCGTGTAATGCATCGCCAGAACGATGCCGGTGATGATCTGAAGGGCAAGGCAGAAGGTGAGGACGATGCCCCAGATCCACATCCAGTTCAGGTTCCTGGGCGTCGGAAGCATCAATGTGTCATACATCAGCGCCACGACAGGCAGGCGGCGGTTCAGCCACCTTTCGCCATTCGTGCGCGGCTCATAATGATCGTGCGGAATACCAGCCATCTATTTTGTGTCCTTATCCCAGTTTGATCGTTGAATCGTCGACGAATTCGGCAACGGGAATGTGCAGGTTCTCGGGCGCGGGACCTTTGCGGATCCGTCCTGCGGTGTCGTAATGCGATCCGTGGCACGGGCAGAACCAGCCGCCGAAATCGCCGGCGCCGTCCCCGATGGGCACGCAGCCCAGATGGGTGCAGACCCCGATCATCACCAGCCATTCCTCGGCGGCATCCCCTTCGGCGCCCGGCATGGGCAGAGTGCGGTTGACATCGGTTGCAGGCTCGATCCCGTCCAGATTGGGGTTTTGCGCCGTCGGATCGATCAGGCTCGCGACATCCACATCACGCGCGGCGTCGATTTCCCCCTGAGTCCGGCGGCGGATAAAAACGGGCTTGCCCAGGTATTTCACGGTAATCTGCGTGCCGACCGCGACATCCGCGACATCGACCCGGATCGAGCTGAGCGCCTGAACGTCGGCCGAGGGGTTCATCTGATTGACCAGTGGCCAAACGGCGGCACCGGTCGCAACGACGGCTGCGCCGCCGGTGGCATAATAGAGGAAATCCCTCCGGGTGCCTTCGTGATCGTCTGCGTGGGACACGAGGTTTACTCCATTCTCCTTGGGCCATCTTACAGACCCATGCGGGTTTTGGGCCACAGTATTCCCGCGACCTTTATGGGGCAGGTTTTAGCGAGGCATTTCCTGCACGTCCAGTGCGCAATGCCAAACGTGGCCCGCAAGAGCGCGCATGTGTCGCGCTTGAGACAGGCGCATGCGCCGTGTAAGGCTACACTGGAATGCGCCCCATCAGAAAGCCCCCGCCATGATCCGAATCCTGTCGACTGCCGCCGCAACGGCGCTGCTTCTTGCCTCCCCGGCCGCCGCCGAGCTTGAGCTGAGCTTCTATCTGGGAGCGCAAACCGCGAATGACAGTAACGCATCGGGCTACTTGCCCAGCGGGGCCACGTTCAGCCGCAACGTCGACTGGGGCGGAAAATCATTTGATTCGCCGTTTTATTATGGCGGTCGCGCAATCTGGTGGACGCATAGCGATCTGGGCTTCGGTATCGAAGGCACCCATGTCAAGGCTTATGCCAGCGGATCGGACATGGCGGCCATTGGCGTCGACAGGCTGGAATTCACTGATGGCCACAACATCATCACCGCCAACGTGATGAAGCGGTTCCCCGGCGCTTTAAAGGGCGGTAGTTTCACCCCCTATGTCGGCGCGGGCATCGGTGTGGCCGTCCCGCATGTCGATATCCTGCCCATTGGCGCGTCGAACCGGACCCATGATTATGAATTGACCGGCCTTGCCCTGCGCGGCATCGCGGGCATGAAATACGCGATAAACGAGGATTGGGCCCTGTTCGCGGAATATCAGATCACCTGGTCCGACAATGACGCAACCATCGATGGCGATCCGGGCCAGCGCAACGGCAAGCTGCGCACCGAGTTGACAACCCACGCCATCAACGTGGGCATCAGCTACAGCTTCTGACCGGCCCAGAGGCAGACCCGGCTATTCCGGCCGGGTTTTTTGCATGCTGCTGCGGCTCGCAAACGCATCGAGCCATTTTGCCAGTTGCGGGTGGGCCTCCCGCCATCCCCGGTGGCCCTGCCGTAAATCGATATAGCCCAGCGCACAGGCAACAGCGATCTGGCCCATGTCCAGCGGTCCGGCCAGATGGCTCATCCAGCGCGATTCCAATGCATCCATGGCGCTGGTAACCTTGGCCCATTGCGCCTCGGTCCAGCCATCCCACTGTTTGTCTTCGGGGCGCATTCGTACCTCGTAAACCATAGCAACGCTGGCATCCATGATGGCATCGCCCGTCGCCTCCAGCGTCAACACGTCCCACAGGCGCGCCTGCGGATAGAGCGTGCCCCCGGCGACCGAATCAAGGTAGCGGCAGATGACCCGGCTGTCATAAAGCGCGGGACCATCGGGCCGGATCAATGCCGGGATCTTGCCCAAGGGGTTGGCGGAGAGAACAGCCGGATCAGGCTTGATCGGGGTGGTGGTCACGATTTCCTGGGTGACCGAGCCGGTCAGGCCCAGCTCGTGCAGGACGACCTTGACCTTGCGAGCAAAGGGCGATGTGGACCCTATCAGAAGTTTCATCATGCGGCGTTCCCTTTAATCATGTCATACAGTCCTGTATAAGATAATGGCGGCGGATCATCCCGGGTTTGCCTACATCACGCCGCAACCAGCCGCGCGGCGGACGCGCCCGTGATACGCGCGGCGACGATTTGCCCCTCGGGGCGTGGGGTGTCAAAATCAACTTCGGTAAATTGCTCGGTCCGGCCCATAAGCGGGCTTTCCATCAGGATCCGGTGATCCCGCCCGATCTGCTGGGCCAGATGACGTGCGACCCGAACATCGCCTGCAGCCCGCAGACGCGCCGCACGGTCCCTGATCACACCGCCGTTCACCTGCGGCATCCGGGCGGCAGGCGTTCCGGCACGCGCAGAGTAGGGGAAGACATGCAGCCATGTCAGGCCGCATTCCTCGACCAGGGCCAGCGAGTTTTCAAAATGCGCCTCCGTCTCGGTCGGGAAGCCGGCGATGATATCCGCGCCGAATGTCATCTCGGGGCGCAGCCGCCGCGCTTCCTGGGCAAAGCGGATGGCATCGTCGCGCAGATGTCGCCGCTTCATCCTTTTCAGGATCAGATCGTCGCCATGCTGAAGGCTCAGATGCAGATGCGGCATCAGGCGCTGCTCTGTCGCGATGGCCTGCATGAGGCTGTCATCCACCTCGATCGAATCGATCGAACTGATACGCAGGCGCGGCAGATCCGGGACCAGCCGCAGGATGCGCAACACCAGATCGCCAAGGCGCGGGCCGCCCGGCAGATCGGCGCCCCAGCTGGTCAGATCCACCCCCGTCAGGACCACCTCGTTATAGCCCCGCTGCACCAGCCGCTTGATCTGCTCGACCACTACGCCGGCGGGCACGGAACGCGAATTGCCCCGCCCATAGGGGATGATGCAAAATGTGCAGCGATGATCGCAGCCATTCTGCACCTGCACATAGGCCCGGCTGCGCGTTCCGAACCCGTCGATCAGATGGCCCGCCGTTTCCGTCACCGACATGATATCGTCCACCTGCACAGGCTCGGTCCCGAAATCACCGGCAAGGCCTGCCCAGGTACCGGGCTGCATCTTCTCGGCATTGCCGATGACCGCGTTGACTTCGGGCATGGCGGAAAACGTGGCGGGCTCTGTCTGGGCGGCGCAGCCGGTGACGATGATACGCGCATCGGGGTGATCGCGCCTCAGGCGGCGGATGTCCTGCCGCGCCTTGCGCACGGCCTCGGCTGTCACCGCGCAGGTATTGATCACGACCGCCCGCTGAAGCCCCGCCTGCGCCGCCAGATCCTTCATGGCTTCGGTCTCATACGCATTCAGGCGGCAGCCATGGTTGGAAAAGATCGGCGCGCTCATCGCAAACTCTCCAGAAACTGCGGCGTCAGCGCGCCGCTCGCCACATGCATGGTGGGGCCTGTCATCCATACGCCATCATCGCGCCAGTCGATCATCAGCGTGCCCCCGTCCAGATCGACGCGCACCGTGCGCCCCGTCAGCCCGCGCCGCGCCGCCGCCACCGCCACCGCACAGGAGGAGGACCCCGAGGCAAGCGTCAGCCCCGCGCCCCGCTCCCACACCCGCATACGGATGTGATCCGGGCCGATGATGCTGGCCACCTGCACGTTGGTGCGCTGGGGGAAAAGCGGATGATGCTCATAGCGCGGGCCGAACTGCTCCAGCGGAATGACTTCGGCATCGGGCACGAAAAAGCTGCAATGCGGATTGCCCATGCCTGTGGCGACAGGCCCGCCCTCGATCGGCAATTCCAGCGTATCCATCGCATCGGCCAGGGGAATGTCCTGCCAATCCAGCTGGGGTGCCCCCATGTTGACCGATGTCAGGCCGTCTCCTGCGTCCCGCGCATGCAGATCTCCGCGCGCCGTGGTCAGGCGCAGCGCGGATTTGCCACCTTCGTCCATCAGATGGCGCGCGATGCAACGGGTGGCGTTGCCACACGCGCCCGCCATGCTGCCATCGGTGTTCCAGAAGGTCAGATGCGCATCCCATGCTCCGCGCGTGATGATGGCCAGTTGATCAAATCCGATACCGCGCCGCCGGTCCCCCAGCGCCCGCGCCAGCGCGGCCGTCATCGGCACATCGCGCGCGCGCGCGTCGATGACAACAAAATCATTGCCCAGCCCGTGCATCTTCATGAAGGCGAGGTCCGAAGGAGTATTCATGTCCATGCGGGCGCATATAAACCCTGCACCCCGATGAATCCAGCGATTGCGCGCCAATCGTCACAATGGGGGTTGACCCCCGGCTGATGTCTTTCTAATTACCCGGCATAGTGGGCCGGTAGCTCAGTTGGTAGAGCAACTGACTTTTAATCAGTAGGTCTCGGGTTCGGATCCCGACCGGCTCACCATAAAAACAGCTGTGACGAGGCGCTGTTGACGTTCAGCCAGTTTGAATAATTGCTGCGGCAATCGTAACGAAGACTTTGAAGCTCTGGAAAAGCCCGCAAGGTCCTGATCCCCACAACAAGATTCGTTACCGCAAGCACTGCAAGAACGAGAACAGCTTTGCCCGGCTGAAGGACTGGCGCCACATTGCGTCACGCTGCGACAGATGCCCGAAGGTGTTCCTGCCCGCACGCGCGCTGGGCGCCGTTGTCATGTTCTGGTTATGGATCCTGACTGTAAACATACCGCACAAAGCGTCGGCTTTGACCCATCTGCGGAACCGCCTCAACACAAAGTTCCATTTGCCAAATTCGTCTGGAAGCTCACGCTACTTCGCCCGGTGCGCACAATCCGAAGGACCGCCTCTACAAACAAGTGGGGAGCACGCCCGGTCTGTCCCCCGTCGGCACTCTTTCCAAGCCAATACCGCTTGATAATAGCCGCTTTCGCATCGGTCAAAACACTTCGGATCAAGGCTGCTCTCTTCTCTTTGCAACTTTGAAGCACAAGTCAGGTGATTGGAAAATCCTGAACGTCAACAGCCCCTGATTATGTCACGTTTCCTTTCCAGTCAGGTTTCTTTCCTTTTGCGTTGCAACAGCGTTCCTTTGTCACAGACAAACTTTGATCCTCCCCAGATTTCTTGCGGCAAGGCAGCGGCCGGTTGAGCATCCTTTCTTGCATCAGAACCATGACATCGGAGTCCGTGTCATGTCATTCCTGAACAAGCCTGTGGGTGACACAGGGGGTGTCCCACCGGATGGTGTAATACCGCCGACCTTCG
>JAUNVT010000117.1 GCA_030540655.1 Rhodobacterales bacterium | reverse complement strand
CTCGCCGCAACCGTCATGTTCTGGTTATGAAACGAGAACGAGTCCTGACCCTAATAAAATCGGGCATCGCCTGACGAAGCCGAACCGCCCTTGGACCAATTGCCAAGTCAAAAGAATGAATCGCACGATCAAAGATGCCCTCGTCAAACGCCCTCATTACAAAGACTGCACTCAACTGAAGATTTACCTCGGCGACTTCAACGCGGATTCATCCTCGATCCGATCCACCAGATGCCGGGACTGAACAATTAGCTGAACATCTCGGTCAGTTCCGAACTGCCGCGCACGCCCAGGTCATCCCAGTGTGCGGCCAGAAACTTGTCCGCCGCCATCCGCCCTGCTTCTTTCAGCCGGTTCAGCAAAAAGGGGTTAGGCACCAGCTTGGTCATCACCGAAAGGCCCGCCATCAGCCGGTCATCTGAAATCATGTGAAGGTTCAGGCGCTTCATCGAACCTTCGGGGACGGTGCCGTCATCCAGCAACCGCTGAACAAAACTGATAGCGCGTAATTCGCGCAAAAGCGATGAGTTGAAGCTGATTTCATTGATGCGGTTCTGTATTTCTTGTGGCGAGCGTGGCACATCTGGGCGCACCAGGGGATTGATGTTGACCACAACAATATCGTTCGGCAGATCCGCCTCGAACAATGGAAACAGCGCTGGATTTCCGGTATAGCCACCGTCCCAATACGCCTCGTCCTCTATTTCAATCGCCTGAAACAGCGTCGGCAAACAAGACGACGCCAGGAGCGCATCCGCGCCAATATCTTCTCCCGCGAATATGCGGATCTTGCCGCTGCGCACATTGGTCGCGCCGACATAGAGCCGCGGCGCATCGCCGGCGCAGATCTTGTCATACGAGAACCGTTCGACCACGCGGCGCAAAGGATTCGAGTAGAACGGCCCGTAAGAATAGGGCGACACCGCCTGTGCCAAGGCATCAATGCCGGTTGAGGGTATGGTGTATTCGATTGCCGCACTGATCGCGCCGGGCAACGACGCGGCCATCCAAGCGGGCATACGCAGGTCATGCACGGCGCCCATTTGCGCCCAAAGCCAATCCAGATTTTCGCGCGCGGCCTCTGCCCCGCCCGATACCCAACCTGCTTTCAATGCTGCCCCGTTCAGCGCGCCCGCCGATGTGCCCGAAATTGCGGCCACCTCCAGCGATTTTTCCTCCAGCAACCGGTCGAGCACCCCCCATGTAAAGGCTCCGTGCGCACCGCCACCCTGAAGCGCCAGATTGATCCGTTTTTTTGTCATGACTGCCCTTCCGGCTTATGTTCGTCAGCGATACGCAGACCCGGGCCCATATGCCAGCACCCTGAGCGGCGGCTGGCCGATAGGGTCGCGTGGCAGGTCCATGTCTGTTGCAACGCGGTATGTATTGCTGCATGTGCATAGATCACACAATCACCGTTCGCAGGGTTCATCCGGGGCACCATCGATATGATAATCGGGTCTGCCAAGCCGGATCCTGGGCTCTGAACAAAAAAAACGCCAGCACAAGGCTGGCGTTAAGTTATTGAGGCAGGTTTCATACAGGCAAGAAACCTATCGAGCAGTGATTCCTTTATATGCCTTCTTGTGCCGTCATCCAAGCTAAAAGTTTGAAAATGCAAGAATCCCTCTCTAATTTTGTGCCTTAAATGAAAACGTCAGTCAGGATCGATCCGATGATGATAACCGCTCGTTTCCGACAGCAACGGGGCCTTAAGATTGCTTTGGCCGTTGTTTTACTCGGTATTCACGCGATTCAGCCCGCTTCTGCACAACCGTCTCACGGTATCGCAATGTATGGCGAACCGGCATTACCATCGGATTTTCAATCTTTACCATATTCCTATTTAGATGCCCCGAAAGGTGGAACGATTACAACCGCAAATGTAGGTGGATTTGATTCGCTCAACCCTTTCGCGTCTAAAGGTTCGCCGCCTTGGCAATTAAGTCATTTCGCATATGAGTCGCTGCTCGGCCGATCATGGGATGAGCCGTTTACACTTTATGGTCTTTTGGCTGAAAAAGTGGAAACGGACGATGCCCGCACTTGGGTTGAATTTACCTTGAATCCCAAGGCGGCCTTTTCGGACGGCAGTCCCGTAACATCCGAGGATGTGATCTGGTCCTTCGAAACTCTGGGCATGCGGGGGCATTTGCGATACCGCGACTTCTGGACCCGCGTTGCCAAGATTGAACAGACGGGTCCCGGCAAGATCCGGCTGGACTTCAAAACCGACGACGGTCCACCAGATCGCGAATTGGCGCTTCTCGCCGGGCTTCGTCCAATCCTCAAGAAATCCCAGTGGGAGGGCAAAAACTTCGAGGATGGCTCGATCGAAGACATCCCTATCGGCACTGCGCCCTACGTGGTTCAAAGCTATCAGCTCGACCGCCGCGTGGTGCTGCGCCGCAACCCGGAGTATTGGGGGTGTGATCTGCCGTTCCGCCGCGGCACGAATAATTTCGATGAAATCCGGATCGACTTCTACGGCGATGACGCCGTGATGAAAGAGGCGTTTAAAGCCGGAGAGATCAGCTATATCCGCGAATTCAACGCCGAGCGTTGGGAAGAATTGAAAACCCTGCCCGCAGTGATCCGCGGCGACATTGCGCTCAGCGTCATTCCCAGCGGGCAGCCCTCGGGCATTTCCGGATTTGTGTTCAACACCCGCAATCCTCCCCTTGATGATTGGCGCGTCCGCGAGGCGCTGATCGACGCGTTCAATTTTGAATATATCAACGACACGCTGACAGGCGGGCGACAGCCTCGCATTACGTCGTATTATTCAAATTCCGACCTTGCGATGCGTCCCGGCCCGGCCTCGGACGCCGTACGCGCTCTGCTCGAACCCTTTGCAGACAGCCTGTTGCCCGGCACTCTGGAAGGATACACTCTGCCGGCCAGCGACGGGTCCAAACGCAATCGCGCCAATATCCGCACCGCCGCCGATCTTCTGGCCGAGGCGGGCTGGACCGTGCAGGACGGCATATTGAAGAACTCGAGCGGCAAACCCCTGGTCCTGACAGTCGTCCTGCAACAGGACGCGCTGGTGCAGCAGGCCACGGCGATGATGGATATCTACGCGCGCGCGTTGAAACGACTGGGGATCACTTTGCAAATTCAGAGCGTAGACAAGGCGCAATATGCGGTAAGGGAAGCAAACTACGATTTCGATCTGACATTCATGCGCCGGTCGCTGTCACTTTCGCCGGGGAACGAGCAATATTTCTACTGGGGCGCCAAGGGTGCAGACCAGCCCGGCAGCCGCAACCTCATGGGGATGAACAGCCCCGCCGCCGAGGCGATGATCCATGCCATGCTGTCCGCGGCGACGACGACTGATTTCGTCACTGCCGTCCGCGCGCTGGACCGCGTGCTGATTGCGGGGCGCTATGTCATTCCGATACAACAGTATTCAGAAGGGCGCATCGCTCACGATGCGCGGCTTGCATATCCGGTCGATACGCTGCCGCTCTACGGAGACGGTATCGGATTTCTGCCCGAAGTGTGGTGGATGGAGCAGTCCGCCCCGCCCGCTCGGTCACAATCAGAAAGCAGGACAGATCAATGAGACAGTTCATCCTTCTCGCCACACTGGCTGCATTGCTGGGGTGCAATACCGTCGAAGGTGCCGGGCGCGACATATCCGGCGCGGCGCGCGGTGTTAAAAGCCTGTTCTGACGCCGGGTGCCATCCCTCGTCCGCCTTGCATTGGACTCGCCCGCGCCATACCAACGGTGTCAGCACTCTCAGCATGGAAAGGCCGGATATGGTCAAGCTCGACATCGTTTCGGATCCGGTCTGCCCATGGTGTTACATTGGCAAGGTCTTGCTTGACCGCGCATTGGAGCAGCGCCCCGATCATCCCTTCGTTGTCGAATGGCACCCGTTTCAGCTTAACCCCGATATGCCCCGCGGCGGCATGGACCGCCGCTCCCATCTGGTAAGCAAGTTCGGCTCCAAGGAGGCTGCGGCCGCCGCCTATGCCCCTGTCATGGCTCGCGCCGAGGCAATGGACCTTCATTTTGATTTCGAGGCGATGGCGCGTACGCCCAATACGCTTGACGCCCACCGTCTGATTCACTGGGCCGGTATAGAAGGCAAACAGAACGCCGCCGCCATGGCGCTTTTCGCTGCTTATTTCAGCGAAGGGCGCGATATCGGCGATGCAGAGGTGCTGGCCGACATCGCAGACAGCTTGGGGATAGATGCCGGTATCGTGACCAAGCTGTTGGCCACGGACGCCGATACAGATGATATTCGCGCCCGCGACCAGCAATTCCGCGAGATGGGTATCACATCGGTGCCAACCTTCATTGTCGCCGCCCAGCACGCGGTGCCGGGGGCCCAGGATACGGATCTCTGGCTGCGCGTGATCGACGAAATCATCGGAAAACACGCGGAGTGATCTGCAGTATACCGGCGCATACAGATGTCTTCCCTTTCCGCATGCGTTGCGCTAGACAGCCTGCAACAGATTGACCCGGACAAACGAAAGGCGCCCCATGGCTAAAATCAAGGTAGACAACCCCATCGTCGAACTCGACGGCGACGAGATGACGCGCATCATATGGGACTTCATCAAGAAAAAGCTGATCCTGCCTTATCTTGATCTGGATCTGAAATATTACGACCTTGGCATAATGGCCCGGGATGAGACCGACGACCAGATCACGGTTGATGCGGCTCACGCGATCCGGAAATATGGCGTAGGCGTCAAATGCGCGACCATCACCCCCGATGAGGGCCGGGTCGAGGAGTTCGGCCTGAAGAAGATGTGGCGCAGTCCCAATGGAACCATCCGCAACATCCTTGGCGGCGTTGTCTTCCGCGAACCGATCATCTGCAAGAACGTGCCGCGCCTTGTTCCCGGATGGACGCAGCCCATCGTAATCGGCCGCCATGCTTACGGTGATCAATATCGCGCGACCGATATGAAATTCCCCGGTCCCGGCACCTTGTCGATGAAATTCGTCGGCGACGACGGCACGGTAATTGAGGAAGAAGTGTTCAAGGCCCCTTCTTCAGGCGTATATATGGGGATGTACAACCTTGACGACAGCATCCACGATTTTGCCCGCGCGTCCTTCAACTATGGCCTGCAGCGCGGCTATCCTGTTTATCTGTCAACCAAGAACACCATCCTGAAAAACTACGATGGCCAGTTCATGATCATCTTCCAGAAGGTGTTCGACGAAGAGTTCAAGGACCAGTTTGAAAAAGCGGGGATCACCTACGAGCATCGCCTGATCGATGACATGGTCGCCTCTGCGATGAAATGGTCCGGCGGCTATGTCTGGGCGTGCAAGAATTACGACGGCGATGTACAGTCAGACACGGTCGCGCAGGGATTCGGTTCGCTGGGCCTGATGACATCGCAACTGATGACCCCCGATGGGCAAATCGTCGAGGCCGAGGCAGCCCACGGTACCGTCACCCGCCATTACCGCCAGCACCAGAAGGGCGAGGAGACATCGACCAATTCCATCGCATCCATTTACGCGTGGACCGGCGGGCTGAAGCATCGTGGCAAGCTGGATGACAACGAGGCGCTGACCAACTTTGCCGAGACGTTGGAGAAAGTGGTCGTTGACACGGTGGAGTCCGGTCACATGACCAAAGATCTGGCCCTTCTGGTGGGACCCGATCAAAAATGGCTGACCACCATCGGCTTTCTGGAAAAGGTTGATGAGAACCTGAACAAGGCCTTGGCGGGCTAGCCGGGCATGTCACATCCTGGGGCGGGCCATAAAACTCCGCCCCATCAGGCCAACGATTTCTGTCATCAGACCACCGACGCAAACCCCGGCACCGCACCTTTTCGTTGAAGAATATTTGAGACTGGTATTCTCGGAACGTCGGACCAGCGAAAATCCGTAATCACTACGCCGACAGATTGACCCCATGCCGCCCAGCCAGATCGGTCACGAACTGCCATGCGACGCGGCCCGAGCGGCCACCACGCGTGGCTTGCCACTCGATGGCCTCGGCACGCAGATCTTCGTCGGTGATGTCAATTCCGAAAGCATTGCAATAACCGCGGACCATGGATAGAAACCCATCCTGATCACAAGCATGAAAGCCGAGCCACAGCCCGAAGCGATCGCTGAGTGAAACTTTCTCCTCAACCGCTTCACTGGGATTGATCGCAGACCCCCGCTCGTTCTCGATCATGTCGCGGGGCATCAGATGGCGACGGTTGGAAGTTGCGTAAAAGATCACGTTGTCGGGCCGCCCTTCGATGCCGCCATCCAGCACCGCCTTCAGAGACTTATAATGCTGATCATCATGACTGAAGCTGAGATCATCGCAGTAAAGGATGAACCGCGCATCACTGGCACGCAGCATGGCAAGCAATCTTGTGACGCTTGTCAGGTCCTCGCGCTGAAGCTCAACGATCTTGAGCGGCAGTCCCTCAGCCACAACTGCGCCATGCACTGCCTTGACAAGACTTGATTTTCCCATGCCCCGCGCGCCCCAAAGCAAGGCATTGTTCGCGGGCAAACCTCTTGCAAACTGCCGGGTATTTTGCAGGAGGGTGTTGCGGGCGCGGTCGATGCCCACCAGCAAGGACATGTCGACACGCGCCACGTGAGGTACGGGTTGCAGGTGATCGGGCGCGACATGCCAGACAAACGCGTCACAGGTTTGCAAATCGGGCGCCGGGCGCGGCGGCGGGCTGACCCGCTCCAGCGCCTCGGCGATCCGCAGCAGCGGATCGGTCATAAGCGCGGCTCCTTTGGCTCATCTTCGGGATGGGTATCATCCCCGGTCATGTCGTCCTCATCATCGAACCACAGCCCATCGGCCCGCAGCTGCGCCTCGCGTTTGCGTTCGACGCGCGCGACGAGCTGGATCGAAATCTCGTAAAGGCCATAGACTACAATGAAAAGAATGACTTGAGTAATCACATCAGGGGGTGTGACCAGCGCCGCCAGCACCAGAATACCCACCACAGCGTATTTACGAACAGCGCGCAGGCCCGTGGCACCCACCAGCCCCGCCTTGCCCATCAGGGTAAGCAATACCGGAAGCTGGAAACAAAGACCAAAAGCAACGATGAACTTCACCGTGAGGTTCAGATATTCCTGCGCAGACCCCTGAAACACCACGCTCAGCGGCGCAGCTCCCTGAACACCGTCGATGACCTCTCCCGATCGGCCAAATTGCTGGAACCCGAGAAAGAATTCGTATGCGAGCGGGGTCACGACAAAAAAGGCGAAACCGGCGCCAAGAATGAACATGAAAGGCGAAGCGACAAGGAATGGCAGGAACGCTCCCTTTTCCGAGCGGTAAAGTCCCGGAGCCACAAAGCGCCACATCTGGTTTGCAATGAACGGAAAGGCCAGCATGAAGCCGCCCAGAAGCGACACCTTGATCGCCACAAAGAATCCTTCTTGCGGCGATATGAAGATCAGGTCGCAATCCTGCCCACGGTCGGCAAGAGCGGAGCAGAGCGGCGCAGTCAGGAAGTTGAAGATCGGCTGCGCGACCATAAAGCAGATCACCATTCCCACGAAGAAATAGATGACAGAATAAATCAGCCGCGTGCGTAGCTCGGTCAGATGTTCGATCAGCGGCGCGCTGCTATCCTCGATATCGTCTTCCCGGCTCATGCATCGCCCTCGGAGGGTTCGGTATCTGGAGTTGTCTTGCTGGGTACCTTGAGTGACTTGGCAGCAGGTTTGGGGGGCTTTGCGGCGGCTGTGCTTGTCTCGGGACCAATTTTCGCCGCAGCCTTCTTGGCGGGCGCTTTTTCAACCGCGGATTTCTGCGGTCCCGGTGTTTCCGTCTCTGCAACCGGCACGGGCGCCGACTGCACAATTTCGGTTGACGGCACTTCAACTCTGGCGGCCTCGTCTTCCCGACGCCCTTGCGTGACCTCGGACGAGGCCGCAGCGACCTCCTCCGACGTTTCTTGCCTTTTGAGGCTTACCTTGTCAGCTCCGGATTTGGGCTTGCCTGCGTCGCGGGTGGCTTTGGTAAAGCTTTGGGCGCTCTTGCGCACCTCGTCCATGGCGGACCCTATGGGATTGGTTGCCTTGCGCAAGGTTTCACTGGCCTGTGATACGCCTGCCTCATCGGCGGCGTCATTCATCGCCTTCGAAAACTCGCGCGCCATTCCCTTTGCCTTGCCGACAAATTGACCGACGGTGCGGAACATGCCGGGCAGATCCTTGGGGCCCACCACGATCAGCGCGACGACGCCGATCAGCAGCAACTCCGTCCAGCCGAGGTCGAACATTGCAGAATCAGACCTTGTCTTTGGTTTTGACCGTATCGACGTCATGCGCCGTCACGTCGCGAGTGCCGGTCCGATAGTCAACATCGGCATCCTTGCTCGCGTTTTCAATTTCCTTGTTACCCTCGTCGATACCCTTCTTGAAGGACGTGATCCCCTTGCCAACCTCGCCCATAAGTGACGAAATCTTGCCGCGTCCAAACAGCACCAGCACGACGACGGCAATCAGCAGAAGCCCGGGAAGGCCGATATTGTTAAGCATGTCAGTTCTCCCAAAAATCGGGGCACGCCTGATCTGGCCCCGCGGATACAAGGCTGTATCTAAACCCTGCAGCCTATGGATAAAAGACCAATCGAAGAATGAGCGCGGGATTCGCACAAAAACCGGTCTGCACCTGCTTTGCGGGGCATTATACCCGGGCCGGAAACACGAAACAGCGATCACGGCGCAACATCAGCCACAAGGCGTTGCCAGGGCTGGGCAGAAAGACATTGGGCACCGTCGCCTTGAGGATGGATCCGTCGTGATCCATGGCAAACTCGACCAGGCTTTCCGACCCCATGAACCGGGCGCGCTGCACGACGCCCCGCGCGGGCGAGCCATCCTGAGCCGTCGGATTGGGTCCGCGACCGCCGCGATCAAAGTCGATCTTTATATGCTGGGGCCGGATGACAATATCCACCGCGCTGCCATCCGGCACACCGGGGGCAAGAAACTGGCCGAAGGGCGTTTCGGTCAGCGCACCGCGAACTGTGCCGCGTATCACGTTTATATCACTGAAGAAGGAAACTGCGTCCCTGTCCACGGGCGCATTATAGACGTTGTAGGGCGCGCCCTGTTGCACGATCCGCCCGCCCCGCATGAGCGCTATATCATCGGCCATGCGCATTGCCTCGTCCGGCTCGTGCGTCACCAGAAGAACCGCCGCATCTTCTTCGCGCAGGATTTCGAGCGTGTCGTCGCGAATGCCGTCGCGTAACCGGTTGTCGAGACCGGAAAACGGCTCATCCATCAGCATGATGCGGGGGCGCGGTGCCAAAGCGCGCGCCAATGCCACGCGCTGCTGTTCGCCACCCGAAAGCTCGTGCGGATATGAGCGGGCAAAATGGCCGAGGCCGACCCGTTCCAGCAGCTCGGCCACACGCGGCGCTGTTTCACGTTTTGACCCCGCCAATCCGAAAGCGACGTTGCCAAAGACGGTAAGATGCGGAAAAAGCGCGAAATCCTGAAACATCAGCCCGATGTGCCGCTGCTCGGGGGGCAGGTAACTTGCGCCGTCGCAGATCACTTTTCCATCGACCAGCACCTGACCGGAATCCTGCATTTCGACTCCCGCGATCATCCGCAAGGTCGTGGATTTTCCGCAGCCCGACGGACCGAGCAGGCATGTCACCTGCCCCGGCATGACCGCCAGCGATATGTCATCAACCACAAGCCGCCCGTCATAACGGCGGCTGAGGTTCTGAATCTCCAGTCTGGGAACTTGCGCGGGCATGCGGTGCCTTTTTGGTTATCCGATCATATGTATCGGGAACTGTTCAGGCTGGCAGATACCAACGCGCCCTGCTGCATGCAAGCGCGTGCCCTAGAGCGTGTCGCGTTTAATCGGTTCTGTATCTGGCGGCCTTGAAAGAAGTTGTAGCATTCCTCTTCGCTGAACAGGTCGCAAACGTGTCCAACGGCCT
>JAUNVT010000116.1 GCA_030540655.1 Rhodobacterales bacterium | reverse complement strand
GAAACGCAAGACAAAGGTAGGGCCCCATGACCCGCACGGTTTTCAGACATGGCCATTTTTTCGGTCCGCGCCAAGGTGATGATTGCTGACCTTCAAGATGATGACCGAAGGCTACGTCGATGCCGAGCGGGACGGGCGACATAAGAGCGGCTGAAGCATCCGCCCGCGATGGCCGTCAGCCGCCCCGAGGATGATTGGCAGGAACATCTGATCGTTCGAATGTACTTTTTCCTTCACCGCGCCCATGAAAAGCAGCCACGAAAAGCAGCCCGGTCAACACATCATCCGTCTGATAGCCAGTGATGAAGCCCAGATGGAACGAGTTTTTCTACCGCTGTTTCGACCGGAGGGAGCCCCGAGCGGGTTGGCAAAGGTCCGGTCACGATCGGGATTAAGCGCCGGCATCAGGTATTTGCCGACCTTGTTGATTACAAAACAGAAAGAGACGGGACACAGATCAGAAGGAAGATCCCGTTCCCGGCTTTCGGCATCAGCGTCTGCAATCCCGTCTCGTATGCCACGGCGGCCGTGCGCGGGATTGTCGACAAACATCCCGAGCGCGCCGAACCAGGGGGCGATGGGGACGGATCAGAGCTTGAAGCTGCCCATCAGCCCTGCGCCCTATACCGCGCCAGTGTCGAATCCGCATCGGGCTCCGCATCGGGCGGAAATCAGGTTGCCCATGCCAAAATACACGGTGAACATCGCAAAGCCGACGATGATGGTATCGCCGAACATTTTTCCGTCTGAGAATGTTGCCCATGGCGTCATCCTTTTCCAGTCCCGGGGTTGTTTTTATCTGCCGCCCCTACAACACCGGGACTTGGCCGATCAGCCGACGATCTGCCGCGCTGCATGGACAAGCATTCGCGCGCCGGTCGCGATCAGATCATCGGGAAAATCGTAATCGGAATTATGCAGCGCGGGAGAGTCTGCACCGGCGCCCAGAAAAGCCATCGCCATTCTGGCCGTGCTGCCGAACCGGCCAAAATCCTCGGATGCGCGATAGGGAACATCCAGTTCCTCAAAGGGTATGCCGCATGCCTCAAAACTTTGCCGCATGATCGCGGTGGCATCGGGATCGTTCAGCGTGGCGGCAAAATCGTCATGCCACTGGATATCGACTGCCAGCGCGGCCGCCTCTGCCCCGGCGCGCGCAGCGGCTTCGGCCTCTGCCTTCAGCCTGTCGATGCGGCCGGGCATCAGCGCCCGCAGCGTCGCCTGCACAGCACCCTTGGCGGGTGCCACGCCATAGGTCGGCTCACCCACCCGCGCATGGGTCAGCGTGACCAGCGCAAAATCATCGTCCATCGCCCCCCCCGGCCCCAGCGCGGCCAGTTCCTGCATCAGCCCGGCAATGGGCAAGGCCGGCGATACGCCGGTTTCGGGCTGCGATGCATGGGCCGTGCGGCCGGTGAATTCAGCGCGAAACCCAACCGAGGCACACATCATCGGTCCGTCCCGCAGCACCGCCGCCCCCAGCGGCACGCCCGGCATATTGTGCCAGGAAAAGGCATAGTCGGGCTGCAACCGTGCGAATTCAGGATCGGCAATCACCGCCGCCGCGCCGGAACCGTCTTCCTCGGCGGGCTGGAACAGCAGGATGACGCGGCCCCGCTGCGGTCTTTGCCGCGAGAAGGCAAGCGCGCAGGCCAGCAGCGATGTCGTGTGGCCATCATGGCCGCACATATGCGATTTGCCGGGCACGGTTGACCGATGCGGAACCTCACCCGTCTCCTCGATCGGCAGGCCGTCCAGTTCCGCCCGCAACAGAACGGTCGGGCCGGTATCGACGCCATTATAGATTGCAGCGACACCATGGCCGCCAAGGCCGGTCACGATTTCGTCGGCGCCGATCCGGTCCAGACGGGCCGCGACACGCCTTGCCGTCCCGGCCTCCTCGCGGGAAGTTTCAGGATGGCGGTGAAGTTCATGACGAAAGGCCGTCAACTCGACAATATCGCTGTTCGTCAAATTCATCGCAGGCTCTCCGATTACAGCCAAAGGGTGATTTTGCACGCCTTTTGTCAAGTTGGGGTGAAGGACAGGGTGACGCTCAGCCCCGGCTCATTGTCCTGCAGGTGTAGTTCCGCCTCGTGCAAGAGCGCGATGCTGGACACAAGGCTGAGCCCCAGCCCGCTGCCGGGGGTCGAGCGGCTGCGGTCCATCCGGTAGAGCCGCCGCAGGACCAGATCGCGTTCGGAGGCCGGGATGCCGGGGCCGGTATCGGCTACGCCCAGAAGGATCCGGCCCGCGCCTGCGGCAAGGCTGAGGGTGATCCGCGTGCCGGGGGGCGTGTGCCATAACGCATTCTCGATCAGGTTGGCCAGCATCTGGCCCAAAAGCGCCCGGTCGCCGTTGACGCTGAAAACCCCCGGCGGGCGCGTGAATTCAAGGATATGCTCCTTGTCCTGCGCGGGTGGCTCGTAAAGCTCAAAGAAAGTCTGGCACAGATCGCCCAGATCGACCGGGGCGAAACCGGCCCTGGGCGAGCCGGTTTCGATCTGGGCGATCTGAAGCAGGGACTGGAACACCGAAATGATCCCGGTCAGTTCGGCCTTTGCCTTGTCCAGCAGGTGGTGGCCCGCATCGCCCAGATCGCCCTCGCGCTCCAGATCATCAAGGTGGACGGCAACGCGCTGAATCGGGGATTTCAGATCATGGGCAATATCGGATGACACCTGCCGGATCGCCTCGGTCGCGGTTTCCTGCGCATCCGCCATCACGTCGATCTTGGTGCCGATGGCGCGCAGATCGGCAGGCCATCCCGGCCCCGGCCGCACCCGCGCCCCCGCGCTGCCCCCCGTCAGCCGGTCCAGCGTGGCGGAGATCTTGCGGACATGGGCGGCAGAGCGGCTGGCCAGCACAAGCCCGCCCGAAAGGGCGATCAGGACGGTCGGGATCAGGCTCAGAAACAGGATATTACGGAACAGATCGCCCAATGCCTCGACCTCGTTCAGGCTGCGCGCGATGGTCAGTTGCCCGCCATGCAAGGACGCGGTCAGCGACAGGTAGCGCCCGGTGATCTGCGGATTGCCCGGCGAGGGCGAGATGATGTGATACCCATCCGCATCGCGCGCGATCAGGATATTGCCGTAATGGCGCCCATTGAACGCGCGATAGCTCAGGATCAGGCGTTCAGGATCGGTTTCGCGGGCCTCGGCATCGACCAGCCCGGCAAGGGCGGCGGCGGTGGGCGCGGCGCGAAAGCCTGCCATATCCTGAAACAGATCCGCGCGCATTGTCTGATCGAAGGAGCGCTGCGTCACCGCATAGGCCGCCGCCAGGCTGAAAAGGCTGACGGCCGAAAACAGCACGATCAGCGCCAATGCCAGCCGAAGCGGAGTGGACCGCAGGATCTGGTCGAGGCGATCCTTCACGCGTCGATCCGGTAGCCGGCGCCCCGGACCGTCTTGATCAGTTCGGTTGAAAACGGCTTGTCGATCTTGGCGCGCAGGCGGCTGACATGGGTTTCCACCACATTGGTCATCGGATCGAAACTGATATCCCAGACCGCCTCCAGCAGCATGGTACGGGTCTGCACCCGGCCCTTGCGGCGCAGCAGATGTTCCAGAAGGGCAAATTCGCGCGGCAGCAGGTCGATCTCGATGCCGTCGCGGGTGACCTTGCGGCGCACCAGATCCATTTGCAGCCCCCCCGCCTCCAGCACCGTTTCCCGCTCCATCGCCTGCGGGCGGCGCGCAAGGGCGGCCACCCGCGCAGACAATTCGCCAAAGGCGAAGGGTTTGACCAGATAATCATCACCCCCCGCATTCAACCCGGCGATGCGGTCATCCACGCTGCCCAAGGACGTCAGGAAGAGGGCCGGCGTCTGGTTGCCCGCCCCGCGCAAGGTGCGCACCAGAGCCATGCCATCGATCTGCGGCAACATGCGATCCACGATCAGCACGTCATATTGCCCGGCCATCGCCTGAACCAGACCGTCCTTGCCATTGGCGACCAGATCAACCGTGTGCCCCTCTTCGCGCAGGCCGCGGGCGATGTAGGCTCCGGTGGTTTCGTCATCTTCAACGACAAGCAGCTTCATCTTCTTCTCGCGGTCCCTGCGGGCAGGGTGCCTGCCCGCTGCGCCGATCATACCGGGGGCGCGCGTCTGCGCCAATCCGGCAGGGCCTTCCTTACAGATTTGTATAGAGGCCAACATGCCGCTGTGAGGAGAAGGCACGATATCGGATACATGAATTTCCTATGGAGACATCCCATGAAAAACATCTTTCGCCCCGGATATTGCGCGCCTGCCGTCCTTGCAGCGGCCCTCGCATCCACCGGCGCCGTGGCGCTGGCACCCACCGCCGTTCTGGCCGTTCCGGCGGGCGGCTATGCCGATCTGGTCGGAACGCTGTCGCCCAGCGTGGTCTATATCGAAGTAACGTCAAGCGCGTCACCCAAGGATGCCAGCATGGACCTGCCCGAAGGTATCCCGGAGGAGCTGCGCCGCCATTTCGAGGATTTGCGCCCCGATGCCGGGGAACCGCAGATGCGCCAGGGCGTGGGCTCGGGCTTCATCATCTCCAAGGATGGACGGATCGTCACCAATAGTCACGTGGTCGACGGCGCCGACAAGGTGACGGTGAAACTGGCGGACGGCCGCAGCTTTGTCGCCGATGTCATCGGCAGCGACCCCATGACCGATATTGCGCTTTTGCAGGTAAAAACAGGTGAGGATCTGCCCGCTGTCGCCTTTGGCGATTCGTCCGAGATGCGCCCCGGAGACGAGGTGATCGCCGTCGGCAACCCCTTTGGCCTTGGCGGCACGGTGACATCGGGCATCGTCTCCGCCACCTCGCGCAACATCAATTCGGGCCCCTATGACGATTTCATCCAGACCGATGCCGCGATCAACCGCGGCAATTCGGGCGGGCCGCTCTTCAACGCGGATGGCAAGGTGATCGGCGTGAATACCGCCATCTTCTCGCCGGATGGAGGATCGGTCGGGATCGGGTTTGCCGTGCCCTCGGACATGGTTCAGCGCATCGTCGATGATCTGGCCGATGACGGGTCGATCACGCGCGGCTGGCTGGGTGTTCAGATCAAGCCGATGTCGCAGGAGATCGCTTCGGTTCTGGGGTATGATACGGCCCGCGGCGCCGTGGTGGAAACCGTGTTCGATGACAGCCCCGCCAAGGCTGCCGGGCTTCAGCAGGGCGATATCATCCTGGCGTTCAACGACACCAAGATCACCGAAATGCGCGATCTGACCCGCGCCGTCGCCCAGACCGCCCCCGACGCCGATGCCAAGCTGAAGGTTCTGCGGGGCGGCAGCGAAAAGACCATTGATCTGACCATCGGAACCCTTGAACCCGGCAAGGCCTGATCGCATTGCATCCGCGCCGGGGATATCCCCGGCGCGGGGCTATTTCAGTGTCTGTGCATACGGTCCAGAAGGCCTTCGGCGCGGCGCGCCATCCAGCCGGGTCTGGCATAGCCTTTGTAATCGGGGGCCAGTTCCCGCGTGCCCGCAGGCAGGCTCACCGGGTCGAAGCTTGTGGTCATCTGATGCGTTGCGCCATTGGCGCCCGCGCCTTGAATGGCCAAGGTCAGTTCGGTCAGGTGCAGCGTGAAATCGGGGCTGGGAAACGGCGCGCGTCCGGTGGCCACGGCGTCGCACAGCTCGGCAATGCCGATCATCTTGTCCTGCTGGCCCAGCTCGGACCGCTTCCAGCGTTGCAGCAGCGCCTTCGGGTGCCATTTCGGTCCGCCGGTATCGATCACGCGCGCGGCACCGGGCGGCGGCGCGATGGCTAGAGGCACCCGCCGCCCGCCCACCCCAAAGGGCCAGCCCAGCCAAGACCGGGTGCGCACCGACCGTGCCTTGCGGGCGTTCAGGTTCAACTTGGTAAAGGGCTCCAGCATCACGGGACAGTGATAATGACGGTAGGTATCGGCATGGATCATGCCCTCATTGCCGATGATCCGCATCCGGTGATCATACGGCGCCGCGATCGAACAGGTGACCCGCCCCACCACACCGCTGTGAAAATCGAGACAGGCGACTGAAAAATCGGGCGTTTCCGCAGGGTTCAGCGGCTTGTCAGTCTTGTCGGGAACGGTAACCTTGGAAAAGGCGGTGACGGCACGCACCGGACCAAAGATCGCACACATCCATGTCAGGTGATAGCCGACATGCTCCCAGGTGCAGCCCATTTCGTATTCGTGCAGGTAAGGCCAAGGCGCGCCCGAGCGTGAGCGCCAGCCTTCGGGGCTCATCAGATAGATCGGGTTGTCGTCGAATTCCGCATAAACCACGCGCACATCGCCCACCGCCCCGTCCTGTACGGCCTTCCACATGGTCTGGCTGGTGGGGCCAAGCGCATTGGACGGTGCGCAGGTCAGGTGCAGTCCCTTTTCGGCAGCCAACGCCATCAATTCGCGCGCCTGATCCATATTCATGACCAAGGGCTTCTCGGAATAGACATGTTTGCCCGCCTGCAACGCGGCTTTCGTGACCTCGTAATGGGATTCGATACTGGTAAAGTTGGCGATCACCGCCACTTCGGGATCGGCCAGCATCGCTTCGACGCTGTCATAGGCGTGAAGCCCGTAAAACCCCGTTGCCTGTTTCAGGCGCGCGGGGTCCAGATCCGCAACTCCAGCCACCTCCAGCCCCGGATGTTTCGCCAATGTCGACATGTAATGATCGAACACATAGCCGCAGCCGATGATGCCAAACTTCACTCTGCACTCTCCCTCATCATTGCGCGGGCCCGGTCCATCAGGTCCATGATTTCCACACTCTCGTCCAAAGGCATGACCGGGCTTTGTCCCTGCCCCGCCCGAACGGCTGCCGCCACGGCCGCCGCCTCGTGACCGTATCCATTACCGACAAACGGGACGGACAGTGCCTGTCCCGGCGGGCGTAGAAAGGTCTTCAGCCGCGCCATGCGCTGGTTTGCGCCCTGCGCCAGCGCGCCTTCCTTGATCTTCTCCAGCCTGCCACCGCCACCCGGCCCGCTGGACCCGCCCGTTCTGGGAGCTACCGAGATGATCCGTGCCGCCGCCGGACGGTAGATCGGAGGATCAATGCGGATCGTCGCCCGGGTGCCGTATATCTGGGCTGAATTCAGCCCTGCCGCGCGCAGGCTGGCCCGGACCGTCGAAATCGCACCATTCGCATGGCGCAGGGTCAGGGCGCAATCCTCGTCCACGCCGGTTGCGCCGCTCCGGCCCATGGCCTGCATATCGGCCACAGGTCCCAGCAGATGACGCGCCAGAGACAATCCGTATACCCCGCGATGCATCAACGCGCCGCCACCCCGCGCGGGATCGAACAACGATACACCCGGATCCGGCAGATCATTACCATAAAAACACGCCTCGAAGGCGCGCAGATCGCCCAGATCTCCGCGTGTGATACGAGTTTTTATATCGGTGATCAGCGGCAGGAACCGGGTCCACATCGCCTCCATGACGAAAACCCCGGCATTGCGGGCCGCCTGTTCAATACGGCGGGCGGCCGCCGCATCCAGAGCAAAGGGCTTTTCAATCAGCACCGGCTTGCCTGCGGCAATAGCCAGCGTGGCCTGAGCCTCGTGCTCGGAGGGCGGCGTGGCAATATAGACCGCATCGGCCGCATTCCACGCCGCGGCCGCCGCGTAATCGGCCGCCTCCAGCCCGAAATCCCGTGCAAAACGCGTGGCCTTATCCGGGCTGCGCGAGGCCGCAACAACAGCCTGATGACCGGGCACAGCCCTGAGGCCCAGAACGAACTTGCGTGACACGCCCCCCGTGCCAAGGACCGCCCAGCGGAAAAGATCAGACCTGCTCATTGTTTACCCAGCCCCTCGGCAGCCATAGTTCCGCCTGTCCCTATCAGCCCGGAAGCCGGCAAGACATACCAAACGGCCACCGCAGGGTCTCGCGCGCCTGGCAATGGCCTTTTCTGGCTTATACTCCGAAAGGAAAAGACTGTGGCGGCGATGATTGCCGCCACGCAAAAAATGACCCTACAGCGCGGGCTGACGCCAGAGGATCGGTTTTCAGAGGATCAGCATGGGATCTGCCGACAGGAACTCTGCCTGATTGGAAAGGCTGAACGCTGTCATCGTGCCGTCGAAGCTGTCATGCCAGAAGTTCCCAAGGCTCCAGTCCCAGTTATGCATCCCGTCCCTGCTGGCGAAATCGGTCTCCATGTCTTCCAGAATGACCTCACCGTTCAGGACGACCTGCAGATGATCCTCCTCACGGTCCAGTATCAGCGTCAACTGGTGCTCCTTGTCGGTGATCATGTCGAGCCCCGTAATCTTGTAGCTCTTGAAGCCTTCGTCTTCGGTTGCCACCTTCAGGGAAATCGCATTTCCCGATACGGATGCCGAAAGGCGCATATGGTTGTTGAACAGATGGCCCGCGTCGCTGGCATCGTTCAGCATGAAATTCATGTTGACCATGATCTGGTCCGTGTCGCTGAAATCATGGAGCTTGCCAAGGCTGACGGCGCCCTTGCTGCCATCAAACCTGAAGCCTCCGCTTTCTGCCTCATACGTTGCGCCGTTGCGCATCATGTTTGCCATTGCAAGGGCGTTGAAATCGGCTGAATATATGTGGCTGGCGTCACTTCCGGGCGCGGGCGGAGTGGCCGGGAAGGCATCGGACCCGGGTTCGGGAATGATAGGAGTAAATGTGCCGTTCTCGCCCGGCTCTATCGAAGATCCCGAAAAATCTCCGTTCAGGAAGTCCTCGGCGCTTGGATAATATCCCGCACCGCCGGGTTTGTAATCCTGCACGACCTTGTTGCCGCTCACAGTCCAGTCCGCATTGTCGGCGGGATACCGAGCCGCGACGTTGTCGGTCAGCGTGACATTGGTCGAATTCTGGTTCACGTTGATGATGGGTTGCTCGTGAAAGCCCCCATTCCGGGAAAATCCGCCATTGGAATGCAGCAGGGTATTGTTGTTTATATTCAACCCATCCACCGCGCCGATAGTGATGCCGTGGAGATGCCCGTTGATGATGAGGTTGTCCTCGATCGTTATGTTCTTGTAATACATGCTGGCTTTTTCATCTTCGGGCAGTTTGCCGACAGCCTCGTTGCCCATGAAGATGCTTTGCGTGTGATGGCCATCGCCAATATCCAGGCGGTTGTTGCGGATCGTGATGTCAGCGCTGGGATATGGCGTGCCAGCGGTCCAGAACTGGATCATGTCCGAATGATCGCCCGCCTCAACGTTCCGGGCAAAATCATGGATGAAATTGTCTTCGATCAGAGCGCCGACGACTTTGGTCATCGTAAGCCCGTCGCAGCGGATGGAATGGATATCATTGCCGCGCACGATCGCATCGGTCGACTGACCAAAGGACAGGGCCTTGTAAAAATTGAAAAACTCGTTGTTCTCGATCGTCACATTCGCGCTGCTGCGCACCCCCAGCCCCAGGCCGGTCGCGAAACCATCCGACTTCTCGCCGACACCTTCGGCCAGATCGCCGTCAAAGACGGAGTTCTTGATGGTGATATTGTCGGACTTCAGGATCTCGTAAGGGCGGTCCATGGTTTTCGTGCCCGGAGGCGCGTCATAGTCGAAATGGAGGCTGTCGAAGACAAGGTTCGAGGCACCGCTTACCTCCAGTGACCGGATGACGGCGGGGTTGTCCGGATCGGCGGAACGGATGGTCACCGGACCATCGAAGTTGACATCGAAGCCCCGCCCTTTCCAGATGCTAATCCGGTCGTATTCCCCCGGCGCCAATTCGATGATGTCGCCATCCCCCGAGGTAGAGAGTGCAGTATAAAGCTCTGCCACGGACGAAACTAGAATTACTGTCATTTGATACCTCAACCCATTTCCGATCAACCGGCGGAGCACCGATTTCTGACTGCATTTGTGGTTGTAAAAGTGTCAAAATCGGGTGAAGGCGATGTCATAAAGGCGTCGAGTGATCTGCATTTTAATCGTCTTGCCCGGCATATCTTCCAAATCAAAGGTCAAACTGCCCGTCGCCCGATGACCGGCTCAGCAGGACTCTGATGATGTGACCGCCCCCCGACGGCATCATTGTGCCAGGGTGGGTCTG
>JAUNVT010000115.1 GCA_030540655.1 Rhodobacterales bacterium | reverse complement strand
ACCACGCCGCCGAGGCTGGAGGCACCCGAACCACCGAGGGCGCGGATGATCTTCCGGCGCCACCGCCGGATGGTCATCTTGTCGAGAGCGAGCGCCCAGAACGAACAAGAAACAACACGGTTTTCAGACATGGCCAAAAAGTTTGCGCGATACCCGCGCCGATATTCTGCACGCTGCAGATAATAAGAACATTGTGACCCTCCCTTTGAAAATCCATGAATGCGTCGAATCTGCCTGTCATGATCGGGCCCCTTTTTTTTAACCTGATGCCTGCTTGCGGCAATTCTTCAGATATATCTCAGTCCAGTTCCCGCACCATATCGCCCGGTTCGCCCAGCCGGTTGATCGGCGTGTATGCCAGCATCGTCTTCTTGATCTGGTTGTTCAGGATGGATTTCAGTGCATTGGTGCGAACTGATTGCCCTAATCGACGGGCTGGAGGCGCGCGGCATCGCGTTTCGCGCGTTGAACGCACCGATGGATACCACAACTCCGACAGGTCGGGCGTTCCTGCAGATTCAGGCCGCCTTCGCGGAAATGGAGCGCAACATCATCCGCCAGAGGGTGACCGAAGGCTTGGCGGCCGCCCGTGCACGGGGTCGGAAGGGCGGCCGCCCCCGGATCATGACCCAGGACAAGCTGCGCTATGCCAAGCATCTGATGGCCGACAGCACAAGGTCGATCCCCGAGATCTGCGAGGAATTGGGAGGGATGCGGCCTTCGACCCTGTATCATTATGTCCATGCCGATGGATCGCTGAAAGCCGCGGGCCACGCTCTGCTGAAAGCCGCCCTAAAGCGGAAAGATACCATTTGACCGACAATCGCCTGCGGCAAGGATTGCGCTCTTTTGCGTAGCCAGGCTCCTGAAAGGAATGCTTTTCTGGAATTGCTCAGACTGATTTCTGAACGACGGCGAGAGGCCTGAGGATCTGTTTGGCGGATGTCGCCCGCTCGCTTTGGCAAAATGACGGCAAAAGGCGCCTCAGAGCCGTCTATTCCCTGAACGCGCGTCTGAGATGGCTGGTAACTGGCTGCAACAAGTAGCTCAATACGGTACGATTTCCGGTCTTGAGATAGGCTTCGACCGGCATACCCGGCTTTATTGTGCCTTCGTCTACCCGGCCCAGTTCTTCGGGGGGAACCGCCAGCGTTACGCGATAATAACTGCGGCCGGTTTGTGCTTCGGTAATCGCATCGGCTGAAATTGCGGCGACCTGAGCGGCCAGTTTCGGCGCAGTTTGCCGATCGAAGGCGCTGATCATGATATCGGCGTCTTGGCCGATATGAATTTCGTCGATGTTGGAAGGATCAATACGCAGATCGAAATCCAGCCCCTTGTCCAGCGGCACGACTTGGGACACCGTGCCGCCGGGGGCCAGTACTGCGCCTGTGGTGGCGATCTTCATTTCGTGCACGATCCCCGAGGATGGCGCGCGAATATCGACCCGGTCCAGCTGGATATTGCGGGTGGCGATGTCCAGGATCAACTCTTCGATGGTGGTATTGGCTTCGCGCAATTCGGTGACCACGTTTTCGAGAAAGCTGCGCTCCTGCTGCAATGTGTTCAACTCGGCATCCTCGCGCGCATTGACGAGCCGCGCCAGCTCGGCGTCCAGCGCGGCGCGGCGGCCGGTCAGCTCGGCCCGGGCGCGACTCAGCTCGTTCAGCTGGCTCTGGCGGGACAGCCCGCGATCCACAAGGCTGCGCTGGCTCCGGATGTCTGCATCCACATAGCTCAACTGCTGGTCCAGCGCCTCGATCTGACCCTTGGCGCCGGTGATCTGATTGTCGAACTGCGCCCAGGATTCGGCAAGCTTGGCGCGGTTGCCCTTGCGCACGGCGTGGCGGGCCAGAAAGATCTCCCTCTGGCCACGCTCTTCGCTGGCCGTATCAGGGCGCGCGAAGGGCAGGGTAGGATAATCAAACACAAGCGTATCAAGCCCTTGACGCTCCACCTCCAGCCGGGCCCGCAATGCAAGCGCGGCGGCAAGGCGGCTATGGGCGATATCGAGATTTGCCGACAGGATGGTTGGATCAAGACGCAGCATGACATCGCCGGCCGCGACGATATCGCCGTCGCGAACCAGAATTTCAGCAACAATGCCGCCATCCAGGCTCTGGACGATCTGTGGTTTGCCTTTGACTACAATCTGGCCTTGAGCAATCACCGCGCCGCCGATCATCGTCAGGCCGATCCACAGACCAAATATGCCGATCAACAGGATACCACCAAACAGGCCGATCAGGACAGGTTTGCGCAGGCTGATATCCAGCGCATTTGCAGCGGGAGAATTGCTTGAGACCGCAGTCATGAGGATGGCCCCTGTGCTTGTGTTCGTGGCTGTGCCCTTCGCGGCATTTTCGGCCTAGCCTGGCTGGTAGAGACGAGCGTGGGTTTTCTGCCGGTATCGCCGGTGTCGGTCCGGGCCATGGCGCCCAGAACCTTGTCCTTCTCATCCAGCATCTTGATCTGGCCACTCTCCAGAACCATCAGCCTGTTGGCCGCCGCGATCGCGCTGGGACGATGGGCCATGATGACCACGGCCGATCCGGCATCGCGCAAGGCCTGGACCGTGCGCGTCAGGGCCATGTCGCCGGCGACATCAAGGTTTGAGTTGGGCTCGTCCAGGACAACAAGCGCGGGCATGCGGAAGACCGCGCGCGCCAGCCCGACACGCTGGATCTGCCCGCCCGACAACGCAGCGCCGCCTTCGGTGTTGCCGACGTTTGTGGCATATCCTTCGGGCAGCTTCAGGATCATCTCGTGAATGCCTGTCAGCCGGGCGGCCGCAATGATATCCTCGTCCTCGGCGCCGGGATCAAACCGGGAGATATTGTCGCGGATCGTGCCCGGCAGCAGGGTCAGGGTCTGCGGCAGATAGCCGATATGACGCCCCAGAACGGCAGGATCCCATTGATCGAACGTTGCGCCGTCCAGCCTGATTTCGCCAACCGTGGGCTGAGCCGCGCCAACCAGCAACCGCGCCAGACTGGATTTGCCACTGGCCGAGTTTCCGATGACCCCCAGCCCGTCGCCGGAGGCTATGGCAAAGCTGATCCTGGCAAGAATGCGCTGGCGGTCGCTGCCCGGTTTGCCCGGAGCAAGATAGGTTAGGTTATCGATTTCGACCCGGCCGGTAGGGGCAGGCAGGGCCACCTGCGCCGGAACCGCGGGCTGTGCCCTGAAATCCGCCTGCAGGCGGCGATGGGCCGCAAGGGTGCTGCCGATATTGCGCCATTGGCCGATCAACTGGTCGATAGGTGCCAGCGCGCGGCCCGACAGAATCGAGGAGGCGATGATCATCCCTCCGGACATGTCTCCCCTCAGCACCAGCATGGCCCCCACTGTGAGGATCGAGGATTGTAGCAGCATGCGAAAGGCACGGCTGGAGGCGGCAAGCACCTCGGAGGGATCGCTGCCGCGCTGGCTGCTGCTGAGGGTTTCGACATGCAACAGTTGCCAGCGTTTGGCGATCATGGACTGCATGCCCATGGCGGTAATGGCTTCGGCATTGCTGTGGCTGCTGTTGGAAAAATCCTGCTCCACTGCGTTCAGCCCGGCCGCCTGGCGCAGGGATTTCCCGCTCAGCGCCTGTGTCGCCAGCGCGATAATCGCCGTCAGCCCCGCCCCCGCCAAGGTCAGCCACCCAAGCCACGGGTGGATCAGGAACAGCACGCCAACATAAAGCACCACGAAGGGAGTGTCGAAGATTGCCGGCACTGCCGGCCCCGCGACAAAGCTTCGGACCGCACCCAGATCACGCAGGGGCTCGGGGCTGCCCCGCGTCGATCCCGGCAGGCCTGCCTGAACCCACATCGCCAGCGCGGCCGGGCTGGCGCGCAGATCCAGACGCAAGGCAGCGCGCCCCAGCAGGCGCACCCGCAGGAAATCGAAAAACCCCAGAAACACGAAAAGAACTACAACGATGGCAAAAAGACCAAATAGCGTCTCTAGCGATCCGCTAGACAAAACACGGTCATAAACCTGAAGCATGTAGACCGAACCGGTCAGCATCAGAACGTTCAGAACCGCGCTGAAAGCAAGCAGTGTCAGAAGCACAGGTTTCAGCGCATGGAGCGCGGCCTGATAGACATTTGCGGCGCCAGTTGCCTTCCGGTTCGTTCTGGTCATTCTGCCTGTTCTCCTGCCGATCCCAATTGATGACAAGGCTTTCGCCGCGCCAATCATGTCCACCCGGCCCTGCCTGCATGGTATGGCATTTGAGGTATCAAACCGGCGGTTCAGGGTCGTTTGTTGCTGTTTTGGAAACCAAGGCTAAACCCGGCTGCCTTATGCTGAGACTTCAGATACAGCGGAAAGCCTTTATAAACTGCAAACATGCCTCTGGAATTCCAGAAGAAGGTCAGGGAGTTCTGTCTTTTCTGGATGAAGAGGCTGGCACGGGGCGAGCATGATTTATTTATACCGGCCTAACCGCAGGTCCGGACCGGCCAGAAGCTCGGGTGTGGCGGTCAAACGCGTCCGGTGATGGCCTGACGCAACATCCAGCCGCAACGCAGGATGCGCAGGCGCGCAAGCGTGCCGATGGCAACAGCTTTTTCCCGTGCCCCGCGCAACCGGGGCGTTCTGAGAATACGCAAGCCATGCACCAGAATGCTGGGCAGCATCGCAACCCCGCGCAGGCTCCATTTCAGCCGCGAGGCTGGCCCGCCATCGATCAGTCCGAAATTTTCGGCATTGATGCGGCGCCATTTGTGGCGCAGCGCCTGCCAGGTCGAGCGTGTCGGATGTTCGACATGCAGGGCATGCTCATAGACCATGGTAAAACCCTTGGCCTTCACGCGGTCGCCCCAATCCATATCCTCGGACATGCCGGGCCGGAAATCACCCACCGCTTCAAACACGTCGCGCCGCGTCAGCAGGTTGCCTGTGCCTGAAAAACCCTTTTTTTCGATATAGCTGCGATTGTCGAAGGCAAAAACCGTCTCGAAGGCTTCGGCGCCACTGCGCGGGCCGGGCGTTTCGTCAAAAACACTGACCTGCCCCCCCACGACATCGGCACGCGATTTGACCCGCAGCGCCGTTTCCACCCAGTCCGGATATGGGACGCAATCGGCGTCCAGAAAGAACAGATAGGGTGCGGTTGTCTCCCGCGCGCCGCGGTTGCGGGCGGCGGCAGCACCCTTTTCGGGCTCTGTCAGAATGCGCAGATCGGGATAGACCGCGCGCACAGGCTCCAGGCTCTGGGTGGAGGCGTTGTCGACCACCACCACTTCGATATCTGCCTCGCATGCCGATACAGAAGGCATGAGGACAGCCAGACACCGCAGAAGACGCTCGGTATCGTTGTAATGGGGAATGATGATGGCGGCGTCAGGCATCCATGGCTACCAGGTTGATTTCGGAAAGGGCGGCAGGTTCATGCAATGTCTTTGTCTGAACCTGTCGGTACAGTCTATCCTAGTAGTAGATCATATTTATGACTGCAATATGGCAGCCTGGTCATCCACGGCAGGATCGGCGCTATCTGCTTGTGCCGCCTGCTCCTCCGGGCCTGGCGGCGGGTTGCCAGCGGGCGGAATGGAGCGGTACTTGACGATCCTGGCAGGATTGCCCGCGAATACTGCGTTTGGCGGAACCTCGCCGCGCACGACCGACCCCGCACCGATCACGGCCCCATCGCCAATGGTTGCCCCCGGCAGGATCGTCACCCCATGCCCGATCCAGACATCACGGCCAAGGATGATATCGCCCTCATCCATGGCCTGCGCCGTGATCGGACTGCCATCGTTGAACCGGTAATTGGCAGCTGTCAGCATGACATTGGGCGCGATCATCGTATCCTCGCCGATGACGATACGCCCCCTCCCCGGCCCGGCCCAGAGGCTGACATTCGCCCCGATCCGCGCGCGGTCCCGAATATAGAGATTTTGTGCATTGGCAAAGCTGGCCGTCGGGCTCATGCGCACATCACGCCCGACTGTGGCCTTTCGCAGTTCGGTCACGTGGGTGTAGCCGTAATAGTTGAGCACCTTGAGCCCATGCAGCCAGATGCGCGGATCGAATGTCGACAGGATCAACCGCAGAAGGCGCGCAGGGCGCGATCTGTCGGTCTTGCGGGGAGCTTCAGGGGGCATGGACAATAGTTCTTCGCAAGGTCGCCTCGTGTTCGCCTGCGGTCCGGAAAATACCTGACACCGCAGCGCTGCCCAGAATTACCCGTCTCAGGACGTTCGATATCCGGTATTCGCCATCTCTTGCGGGCTGTAAGAGTCCCACACATTTCCAGCCGCATAAGCCGCCAGGAGAGAGGTGAAGACAAGTTCGCCGCCATCCTCGCCGATCAGCAGGATGCCTGAAATCAGTGATTGTCTCGGCGCGAACCCATGTACCATATCCAGACCCACCCCGCAGAATACGAGCCCCACAAACAAAAGCGCCATGGGCGCAAGAAGCGTTTTCACGTCACGAGGCGTCCGGCGCCAAGGAATCAGGATCAGGATCAGGCAAATGATGCCGAGGCCTGCAAAGGCCACCAGTTCGAAGAGGGTCTGGTAGAGTTCTCTGTTCTCGGGAAACGCCCGGCTCAGAACCGCACCGATATATTCATGAAGTTGCAGGCTGTCATCTGCCAGAATGAGCAGGAATACGATTGAAAGCGACAGGAACATGGCATGCCCGCGGGCCTGATACGCCATGAACATCACACCAATGACCACCGCCCATTTCAGGAAATTGAAAAATTCTCCAATACTCTCATCTCTTGAGATATCGAGCAGCACCGGCGTCTCAAAACCCGGCTGTCTCAGGGCCTGAATACCCAGAATGCCGGTCGTCAGGATGAAAATGACATCAATCAGGAGCAGCCAGAAAACGAATGGTTTGCGCAATCCACCATAGGTGCGGTGAATCAGGGTGAATGTCTTTGTCAAAATACTATTCCTTGTCAAAATCTGTTTCTGCAAATGCTGCCCCTGAGTATACGGGGAGTTCGGGCAACCTGCAGCTTTGCTTCGGGCCCCGTGGGGATTTGTTCGTGGCGTCCGATAGTCCCTCACGACCACTCTGCCACCTTGTTATCAAGACAAGCGGATATTAATACGCGCTGTGTAACAAAATGGTCATTCGCCTTAAAGTATAATGATGTCGCCTGCGAGGGACATGCAGACAAAGGATTATCCTTCATGTCCAACATGCCAGCCCGATTGCGTATCGCTGTTATTGCCCCATCGCTGGATGGCAATGACATTGGCGAAGTTTACGGCAGCTTCAAATGGATTGAGGCAATGGCCCAAAGAGCCGACGTCACCGTTCTGTCCTCGAGCCGCAGGGGCGCGCAGCCGCTTGCCGATCAACTGCCCGCTGCGCGTGTCGTCACATGGCCTGAAATTCCATTCCTTTATGAAAAAATGGAAAGATTCAACGCCCAGGCAAAACCCGGCTTCCCGCTTTTCCGAAGGCAGGTCCGCGCCTGGATGCACGCGGCCCTGGCCCGGGGAGAGGTGTTTGACATCACCCACCAGATCCTGCCTCAGGCCATGCGGCACAGCACGCCCCTGCGCGGCCTTGGTATTCCCTATGTCCTCGGGCCGTTGGGAGGCGGGCTTGAGACCCCCCGCGCTTTTCAGGGGGAAGTGGCCGATAACAGCTCGATCGCTTCCCGGATGCGCGCTCTGGATGTCTGGCGCCGTCGCTGGGACCCTCAGCTGAGGGCCAGCTTTGCCGAGGCAGATCTCATGCTGGGAGTGGCGCCTTATATCGCGGATATTCTTGCGCCGCTCAATATCCGGCGGTTTCATGTGATGCATGAGATCGGGCGGGGCCCCATTCCGCCCGAACACCCTCGCCAGAATGAGCCAGCACAATTGAAGCTGCTTCATGTCGGACGCACGATCCGGACCAAAGGGCTGCGTGATACGGTGCGGGCAATGGGCCATCTGCGGGATATGCCCGGCGTAAGCCTCACGGTGGCAGGCGACGGGGCCGACATGCCCGCCTGCCGTGCGGAGGCCGAGCGTCTTGATCTGATGGATCGAATAACCTTCTTGGGCAAACAGCCCCGGGACCGGGTCGAGGAATTATATGCGCAGGCCGACGCGTTCTGCTTTCCAAGCTTTCGCGAACCTCTGGGCGGTGTTCTTCTGGAGGCTCTGGCGCATGGGCTGCCGATTATCACCGCGGCGCGCGGCGGGCCGGATGCCGTGGTCGATGAGAGTTGCGGTTTCCGTATCCCGGTGACCGAACCGGTTCGGTTTGCCCGGGATATCGCCGATGCCATACGCAAACTGGCAGATGATCCGCAATTGCGTCTATTATTGGGGCAGGGAGCGCGGCGTCGATATGCCGGTTTTGATGACTGGGACGCCATGGCCGATCGCACTATCGGATATTATCAAGAAGTTCTGGAAAACCGTTAGAAAGATCCGTTTGTATGCCTCCGATAAAATCATCCCCGGACCTTTCCATCGTCATCGTCGAATGGAATACGGTGGACATGCTGCGCGATTGCCTTGCGTCGGTCTATGCCAATGATGGCGGGCTGACGTTGCAGGTGATCGTGGTCGACAACGCCTCAAGCGACGGATCGCCCGAAATGGTGGAGGCGGAATTTCCGCAGGTCACGCAGATCCGCAACGCTGATAACCGCGGCTTTGCCGCCGCCAACAATCAGGCATTCGCAATCTGCACGGGCCGTCACATCCTGATGCTGAATTCCGATACCTATGTGCTGGGCGATGTGCTGGCGGCGTCGGTGCGGTATCTGGACGACAACCCGGATGTGGGCGCAATGGGGTGCCGCGTTCTGAACCCCGATCTCACGATGCAGCGCACCTGTTCGATGTGGCCGCGGCTTCTGGACCTGATGATCATGTCCTCGGGGCTTTGGAAGCTGAAGCGCCCGAAATTCCTGGGCCGGTTCATGATGACAGACTGGAAGCGTGACACGCTGCGCGAGGTCGAGGTGATTTCAGGGTGTTACCTGATGCTGCGGATGGAAGTGTTAAAGCAGATCGGCCCCTTGGACGAGGATTTCTTCTTTTTCGGTGAGGAAACGGACTGGTGCCGCCGGATGGGCGATGCGGGCTGGCGGCTGATCTTTGCCCCGGTGGGCGAGATCGTGCATTACGGCTCGGCCTCGGCGCGCAAGCTGAACCACAAGCGGGATCTGATGCTGACCGATGCCACCGTCCGCCTGCACCGAAAGCATGGGGGCGCTGCGGCAGGCGCTTCGGCCTGGACGATCCTGTTCGGCTTCAACCTGTCGCGCGCGATGTTCTGGAGCCTGCGCAGCCTGATCCAGCACGACCGCGCCGCCCCGCGCGCCAAACATTTCCGCGATGTCGTGGCCGGGATGGTACGCGGATGAAAGCCCCGCTTGCCGTCACCCAAAGAAAAAACCCGGCTCGGGGGGCAGGCTGCCAATCGGCACGATCCTGCGATTGCTGCAAAGCACCCATGGCCGCCAGAACCTGCGTTACAAGATTGCGCAGCGCATCCACCGGGCTGAACCGATCACGCATTTCAACGAGGCCGTAAATCCCGATCTGGGTGTGATCTACATCGCCATTCCAAAGACCGGCAGCACAACGATACGCAATCAGGTCTCGCCGCTACCACATCTGGACCGGCACTATCTGTCCCGCGAAGCTCATCTTGACCTGATTCAGATCAGGCAGGGCCTGTTGTTTTTCGCGCAATATCAGGCGCTGGGAAGTAATATCAGCTTCGCCGCAATCGTTGCGTCAACGCACCACCTGGAACATGGCGCACAGAAATTTTTCAACAAGGCTTTTAAATTTTCTGTCGTGCGCAATCCTTGGGCGCCGTCTCGCTTTACTATCGCAAGGAAGGGGTGAGCGTGTCGGAGAAGCTCAGCTTTGCGCAGTTCATCGAGCATCATGAATACGCCAGCGACACCTGCCGCAGTTCAACCCTGCACCGTAATCAACTGGATTGGCTTACCGATGACAACGGTGACATCGGAGTGGATCATGTATTTCGGATTGAAAATATTGAGCAAGAACTACCTGTTCAGTCCCGGCATCTGGTGGATCGGATTTAGGATGAATCTGTCTGGCTCGAATGTCCAGATCTTGCAGATGTATTCGTAGGGTGTGAGGCCGCCGAGGGTCTTTGG
>JAUNVT010000114.1 GCA_030540655.1 Rhodobacterales bacterium | reverse complement strand
AGCCATGCGGCTGCGAAAAGGCGGGCCGGCCGGTCCGGATGGGTCAGCAGCGACAGATCCTCCTCCGCCCGCAATTCAAAATAATCGACGCCGGTAAAGCCCGCCCGCAGCAAAGCGGCCACTGCGCCCTCCTGAGCGGATGCGAAATCGCGTCCCGCGATCAGGGCAGCGGATACAGCCTCCATCTGCTCGATCAAAACCGGGGCGATGGTACGGGCCCGGTCCGACAGCAGCAGATTGCGCGACGACATGGCAAGCCCATCCATTTCACGGATCGTGGGGCAGCCGTGGACGTTGATCGGAATATCAAGATCACGCGCCATTCGGCGCACAACCTGAAGCTGCTGATAGTCCTTTTCGCCGAAAAACGCATCAGTTGCGGAGGTTTGCGCGAAAATTTTCGCAACCACTGTGGTCATGCCCTGAAAGTGGCCGGGACGGTGAACGCCGTCCATTACCTCGGTGAGGCCCGCTACAGTGACGCTGGTGGCAAAGCCTCCGGGATAGACCTGATCTGCATCCGGCACATAAAGAACATCTACATCAAAGCGCGCCAGCCTGGCCGCGTCGGAATGCTCCGTCCGCGGGTAATTTGCCAGGTCCTGCGGGCTGTTGAACTGAAGCGGGTTGACGAAAATCGTCACGATCACGCGTTCGCAAACCTCTTTCGCGGCGGCGACCAGCGACAAATGGCCATCATGCAAAGCGCCCATGGTCGGCACGAGCCCGATCCGCTGCCCTGCCCGCTGCCAGGGCGCGGTGGCGGCGCGCAATTCCGCCAGGCTGCGCAAAATCGGCGCGGTCATGCGTTACGCGCCTTCTCCGGGTTTGGCGCCTCGTCTGCAAAGACATGCCCGGCTGCCGGGAATTTGCGGGCGCGCACCTCGGCGGCATAGGCGGCGATTGCAGCTTTGCCATCGGTGCCCAGCTGAGCATAGCGTTTGACGAATTTGGGCGTGAAATCGGAAAAGAGCCCCAGCATGTCATCGACCACCAGCACCTGCCCGTCACAGCCCGGCGATGCACCGATGCCGATGGTGGGAATGGCGATATCGGCGGTGATCTGGTCGGCCAGACCAGCGGGCAGTTTTTCAAGAACAACGGCAAAGGCGCCGGCGTCAGCCACGGCCCGCGCATCTTCGATCAGCTTTTTTGCGCCCGCGCCCCGACCCTGCACCTTGTAGCCGCCCAGCGTGTTGATCGCCTGCGGTGTCAGCCCGATATGCGCCATGACTGGCACCCCCCTCGCGCTCAGAAAGCGGATGGTGTCGGCCATATGCACGCCGCCTTCCAGCTTGACCGCAGCAGCGCCCGTTTCGCGCATGATGCGGGCGGCGCTGCACATGGCCTGCCTCGGCTCTTCCTCATAGCTGCCAAAGGGCATGTCGATGACCAGCATCGCCCGGTTCAGCCCGCGCGCGACGGCCTGACCATGCATGATCATCATCTCCATCGTCACGCCCAGCGTCGAAGGCATCCCGTGCAGCACCATGCCGACGCTATCGCCGACGAGCACGAAATCGCAATGGGCATCCATCATCCTTGCCATCGGCGTCGTGTAGGCGGTCAGGCTGACGATGGGCGTCCCTCCCTTCATGGCGCGGATATCGGCAGGACGCGGGGCTGACTGCTGGGCGGTGGCGCTCATCTGGCGGGCCTCGAAATTGGTAAATTGCGACAATGCCTAGCAAGAATTCGCACCAAGTTCCACTGTTGACTTTTGCCGGCAATGCGGCGCCGAAGCCGATTGCGGGCCTTGCGCCACGCGCGCAAACCTCTAGGGAGGACGTATCGCTGTGCAAGCGCGCGTAAATCGCATAAACTGTGCGATACGGGTATGAGGCGGGCGTTTTATACCAAGTTCACGACCGAAGGTTGAACTTACGACAATCAAAGGGGCCCGGCCTTGCCGCAGTTGCCATCGATCCTTTCCGCGATTTCTCGTGTGTTGCCTGCGGGTCTGCGCGCCATGGCCTGCGCGTTCCTCATGGTTGCACCATTGACTGCTGCCGCTCCCGCGTATGCCGGTGGCCTTGAGACCTCCAATGAGCAGGCGGCCGGCAAGGTCAGCCGCGCCGATCTGATCCGTCTGCTCGGGCGCCTGCACGAGGAAGACAAGGTGCGAGCCGATCTGGCGCAACTTGGCTTCAAGGGTGAAAATCTGGATCTTGCGACCGAGCATGCGGCAAACATGCTGCGCGATCCGGTCATAGCGGGCTATGTCGCCGACCGCGTGCTGGCCGTGCAATCGGGGGCCGCCGTTCCAATCGACCGGGCGCAGGGTCTTTTGTGGGGTGTGATCGATCAGGGACTGGCCTATCTGCCGCTGCGCGATCTGCGCTATTACTATCTGGTCGAACAGGCGGTGCTGGGGGCCATGCCCATACATATCTGCGGTCAGGCCGTCCGCGGCACGCTGCCGCCTCGTCCGATGGCGGATGCCACCGCACGCGCCGCCGCTCGGCTGAATACTGACGGGCTGCGCAACTACTATCGCATCCAGTTACGCGCGGCACAGCTGGGTGCCCAGCGCGGCGCGTTCATCACCACCCCCAGGCGGGCCGCCAAGGCCGAGGCGTCGATCTTTGCGGCACTGACCCGCAACATTGTGGCCGAGCCTGATGCCGCGCAGATCATGGACAGCTTTGCCAATCTGACGATCATCAACGATACCCGCGCCTGCCGGGCAGGAAAGCTGTTCATCTCTGCCGTCCTGACGCTCGAGGGGCGCGAGCTGCATGAGGCGCTCATTCAGCTGAGCCTGCCGTGATCCGGGCGTCTGCCGATCACCGGTTGAACTTCATCGCCAAGGTGAATGTATAGCTGGATTCGGTCATCTGGGGCGGCGCGGCCGCAAACCTGCCTGCGGATCTGACCGCGCGCAACGCCGCCTCGTCCAGCGCCGCGTGACCCGAAGATCCGGCCACGGATACCGCGTGCAGCGCTCCCTCGCGGCCCACCGTTATGCTGATCCGCACCGTTCCTGATACCCCGCGCGCCGCCGACGGATACCGCTTGCCGCGCTCGATTTTACGCCGCACCTGCGCGCCCCATTGGGCCATCAGACTCTGGCGGGCGGCCGCGCTGAGGGTCGCCGCGCCGCTATCGCTGGCGGATCCCGCATTGGTGCCGCCGCCCGACCCCGCCGCACGCTGTGCGGCGCTGCCGTCAGAGGCGGGGGCAGGTTCAGCAGGCGCAGGCTTGGGTTCGGGTGAGACTTGCCGGGGCCGCGTTTGGGGGCGTATCTTGGAAAGCTTCGCTGTGTCCGGACTCATCCGTGCAGGCTCCGGCGCTGATGCCCGGTCAGTATAGTCGGGGGCACGGTCGGTCTGCGGCAATTGCAGTCCCGGCGCCTTTGGTGTCTCAACTGGCGCTGCCAAAGGCGTTACGTCCGGCGCGGGACTTGCATCAGGCGGTGGAGAGGACGGCAGGGGGGCAAATTCTGGCGGCGCCTGATCGGCCACCTCAGGCGGAGCGTCCCAACGCGCGACCAGATCGCTCAACTGCTCTGATGCCGCCTTGAGCGACACGGCCGAAGAACCGCCCTCTCCGGCCGATTGCGCTCCCTCGGGCGCTGACCCGATTGCCGCCACCGACACATGCAAACCGGCGGCCAAGGCAAGAAACGCGGCAAATTCCGCTGCGCGTCTCACTGCCCGACCGTCACAAGCTGAATTTCCGACAATCCTATCCGCGCGAGGTGCTGCATCAGCCGCGCTACGGCGATGCCATCGACTGCGCCATCGGCACGCAAGGTCAGCGGCGGTGATCTCTCTGCGCAAGCATCCGGCGCACACTGATCCGCCAGCACGGCCTGCAGCGCGTTCAACGCATCCGAGCCGCGCGCATCCTGAAACGCCAATATACCGCCTTCTGCCAGATACAGTGCAAGCTCTGTCTGTGCCGGATCGCCCTCAGCCTCGGCTGTCGGAGGAGCGACTTCAAATGGGGCGGGCGGAGCGATCTCTGCAGTCATCAAAAAGAAGATGAGCAGCAGGAACACGACATTTATCATCGGAACGATGCTGCCTTCGGCCCTGCGCCGTGGTGGGTCGGGAAAACGCACCGCCTTACTCCACCAGCACCAACGCGGTAAAACCTGCCTGCTCCAAACGCTGCATCACATCGACCACACCCTGTAGGCGGGCGCCATCCCGAGCCCTCAGAACGATTGTGTCGGCGCGGGTTTCCGTCAACGCCGTGATGTCCTCAACAAGCATGTCCGCAGCCACCGGCACGCCGTTCAGGCGCAATTCCCCCGGTAGAATATCGATCAGCCGGGGAGGGCCGGAATAGGGTTCCCCCGCGCCCTGCCCTGCCAGGTGAAGAGGCAGTGATGTCTCCATCTCAAACCGTGAGGCGAGCATGAAGAACACCAGAAGCAGAAACACAACGTCGATCATCGGCGTCAGGCTGGGGCGGCGTGGGGGCCGGGGGACGTCGAAGGCAAACATCCTATTCGGCCGCGCGCGAATGTGCGGGGACGCGACCCTCCGCAGGCTCCTGCATCGGCGGCCGCAGAAAAATCCGCGTCGCCGCGTCCTCCATCTCCTGCCGCAATCTGTCGATCACACTTTCGAACCAGGTCAGCGCCATCGAGGCGGGTATCGCTACCGCCATGCCTGCCGCCGTTGTCAGCAGGGCCTCCCAGATGCCGCCGGCCAATATGGCAGGATCCGCACGGCTGCCCGCCTCCTGCAATGCCTGAAACGCCGCGATCATGCCCATGACTGTGCCCAGAAGGCCCAGTAGCGGCGCAATTGTCGAAATAAGCTCAAGCGGGCGCAGCCCACCACGCGCCTGCGCAAGCAACATGCGCGCGACACGTTCCGTTTCGGCCCGCGCGCCGGCATCGTCGAGCGTAACATCAAGCCGCGCCGCCATTGCCGTGCGCGCCAGCAAAGCGCGGCAGGTGTGCCGTTGCTGCAAATGGTCAAGTGCCTCTCGCTCACGGCCTTGCGACCACATCACGACGGCATGTTGGCAGCGGCGCCCCCCGGTCCAGGCGCCCGCCCAAGCAAGGCGCCAGATCTTCCACAGGATCAACGCCAGAGCAACGATGGATAAAAGTGTAATTGCCCATATGGCCGGCCCGCCCCGCTCAAGGAACGTGAGCGCCGGGCTTATCACACCTGGTGCTGATACCAATGCAGCAGGCGAAAGCGGTGATGCGGCGGCTGCAGGGTTCAAGGGTTGAACCGCTGCATCACGAGTGGACGAACCGGGATAATTTACATCGCCTCCCGATTCCATCTGCGCCTGCGGCGCCCATTCGCGGTCGAAATTTTTTTTTATGTTGGCCTCTTGAGCCGATACGGCACCAGAGGATATCCAGGCAATGAGCGCCAAAAGCCCGGCCAGTCGTAGCGGGCGCTTCCAAGCATCTGACGGGTCAAAATCAAGTTTCAAGTTTGACATTCGCGTTCTCTCTGGCTCGCCCACACGTGTCGCTACCATGTATGCTCACACACTTAAGCTGGTCGGCCTATGAGCCTTCTCTCTTGTTGTCGATATCAGCGATGCTCCGGAACTTGCTGATAGCCGAACGATGTCTGATCACACGCCGATTCCGGTTTCAATTTCCCCACGGCTCGGCGCGTGCTCCGTCGATTTCAAGCCGAATGATTCGCTTGCTCCCGCGGCTACGACAGCCGCGTGGCAGTGAATAAGTCCTCCACGCGATAATCCTACCGCCTGCCATGTGCTCGCCAATAAGTAAAGTTTCCATCATCGCTGGATCGTTTGAAACCGCAATCTTGACCACCTGCTGGAATGCCGCGATCTATCCGCGCCTGCCATATTAATAAATGAATCACGCAAAAGCAGAGTATTAGAGGATGATATCGCGTTAAGTCGCTGTCGGCAAAATCTCGCCGCGCTGGCGTGATGTTAGCGGGAATTAGCTCGTTTTCCATATCACAGAAACAGCTTCATTGCATGATTATCCATACCCGTTAGGTAATGTTTAACCATCTCTGGAGTTAATGATCTGGCAAGAGGCAGTTCCAATGTCGACAACCTGCTTTTTATTAGGTGATTACATACTGTTGCGGGGTTCACTTTAACTCGCGCAACCCACGACCAGAAACCGAGACCATACAACTTGCTCAGGACGCATCCGCGTATTTGATAGCGCACGGCGCAACGTGCGGATCGACGTTCGTTAATACAGGGGATCAAAAAAGCAAATGGAATCCGATATGACAGGCTTGAACCCAGCACGTGCCGCACTGCTAAGAATGTTTGCATTGGACACACCTATTGTAAAAGGAACAGGTTTTCACGTAACCGACGAAGATGGCCGTGAATATCTGGATTTTCTCGCCCAATATGGCGCACTGCCTTTTGGTCACAATCCGCCTGAATTGTGGACCGCGCTGGTCGCGGCCCAGTCGGAACAACTCCCCTCTCTTGTGCAACCGCTGCGCGCCGTCGAAGCCGAGCGTCTTGCCGATCGGCTTGCCGAAATCACCCCCGGCGATCTTGCGATTACCACCCTTACCAACAGCGGTGCCGAGACGGTTGAGGCTGCGATCAAACTTGCCCGGCTGAAGACTGGCCGCACCGGGATATTGTCGACCCACAACGGGTTCCACGGCAAAACATTGGGCGCTTTGTCGGCGACAGGCAAGCCGATGTATCAAGACGGTTTCGCCGCCCCTGCGCCCGGTTTCAGCTATGTGCCTTATGGTAATCTGGAGGCTCTGCGCGAACGGCTGGAAGCAGCTGCCGACGGGATCGCTGCATTCATTGTTGAACCGATTCAGGGCGAAGGTGGCGTCATATGCCCTCCGGATGGCTATATCGATGCCGCGATCGCCCTTTGCCGCAGCCACGACGTGCTGCTGATTCTTGATGAAATCCAGACAGGTCTGGGGCGCACAGGCGACCTCTTTGCCTGCTCCGCCGGCAATGAGGTGCCGGACATGTTGCTTTTGTCCAAAGCTCTGGGCGGTGGCATGATGCCAATCGGCGCTTGTATCGTCAGGCCGTCCGCGTGGGATGACCGGTTCGGCCAGCGCCACAGTTCAACTTTTGCGAATAACAATCTCACCTGCCGCGTGGCCAATGCGACCTTGGATCTTTTGCTGAAGGATGATCAGGCCATGGTGCGGGACGTTGCGTCCAATGGCACCTACTTGCGGTCACAGCTCGACGCGCTTTGGACGCGGTATCCTGACGTGATCAAGGAAGTCCGGGGTCGCGGTTATATGGTAGGACTGGAATTTCAGCGCTTTGACGAGCGGATGGATTCCGCGACCATGGCGTTTTCCAGCATCAACGGCGGCGTGACGCCGCTGATCAGTTCCTATCTGTTCAACGTTCAGGGTCTGCTGACCGCGCCGCTCTTCAATGAAACCCACGTGATGCGGCTCCAGCCCACGCTGATTGCCGGACGTACTGAAATCGACCGCGCTGTGGCTGCGCTTGATGCTGTGTGCGCAATCATTTCTGCGCGGGATTATTATGCGTTGGTGCGCCACCTGGTTGCAAAACCCATACCGGCGCTTGAGTCGTCCACACAGAAGGATGGCACCGCACCTGTCATTGCCCACAATGATGCGGCTGAACCCGGCCGCTTCGCCTTCCTGATCCACTACACGGAAAAAGAAGACATTTTCCGCTCCGATCCCTCGTTCCGTCAATTCTCGGATGAGGAACTGGACAACTGGTGCGCGTGGGTCAAGCAGTTTGGCCCCGGCTTTGCGCGCCGCGTACCGCAGGTCAAATCCAAAACCGGAGCTACCGCCGAAGGCTGGATCATGTCGGTTCCGATGTTGCCATCGGACATGCGCGGGCCGGGCCGGAACGTGGCATTGGACATGATCAAGGACGCCGTCGATATCGCAGTGTCTGACGGTGCATCCCGCGTCGGACTGGGCGCGTTCACGTCGATCGTAACGCGCGGCGGACTGGCCGCAACAGGGCGCGGCACATCTGTGACCAGCGGAAACACCCTTTCGACGATCTCTGCCGTGAAAGGTATCCAGAATGTGGCCGCTCGTGCGGAACTTCCGTTAGAGGATGCCCATGTCGTCGTTATTGGTGCAGCCGGCGCAATTGGCCGTCTGTCCTCATTGATGCTCGCGCGTCTCGCGGGACGGATTACCCTTGTCGGAAATGCGTCGAACCCCTTTACTCCCAAGCTGCTGTCGAATGTCGCCGACGAGATTTGCGATGTGCTGCTGTATCAGCCCTTGGATCCGAATCGTAAAAGCGGGCAGGCTGCGGCGCGCCTTCGGCGTATGGCTGACAGGGTCAATCTCGGGGATGACCATAAGGGAATCGCCGGACGCTTTGGTGCCGCATTCCAGGCTTTGGGTCAGGTTTCGCCGGTTGATTTCACAACGCAGCTGGATGGTGCGTTGGCGGATGCCGATATTGTCCTCGTGGCGACAAGCGCAGAAATGGCGCTGCTTGATCCGCGTGCACTTCGGCCTGGCACTCTTGTCTGCGATGTGGCGCGTCCTCCAAACGTGGCGGATGCTCTGGTTCCCGGACAATCGGTTCTGGTATTTGATGGTGGCTTGATCCAACCGCCCTTCGAGGTTGATCTCGGAGCTTTCCAGACATTGCCAAAGAATCTTTGCTGGGGATGCCTTGGCGAGACAATGCTGCTCGCTCTCGCGGGAGAGAAGCACGACTATAGCATTGGCTCTCGTCTCTCGCTGGCTGATGCGGACCGGCTGTCTCACCTGGCTGAGGTTCACGGCTTCGCGCCGTCTCCGACACAGTGGTACGGACGGCACGTCAGTGACGCCGAGATCACCAGCTTCGCACAGCATGTTGCGGATAACCGTCAAGCGAGCCGCGATGTTCCGATGGCAGCCCAACGCAGTTAATAAAAAGAGCAGGTCCAGATGCTGGGCCTGCACCCTCCTCCCCTTCCTCCAAAGAAAACGGCCCGGAAGCATGAAGCTTCCGGGCCGTTTCTTTGCAAGCGCTACCCCGACGATGTCGGGGTCACATGTTTATATCAGGCAGCTTTGCGTGCTTTGCGGCGACGAAGAGCTGCGGCACCACCAAGTGCGCCGAACAGAAGCAAGCCGGATGCCGGGATCGGCACAACCGAGACTTCGATTCCAGCCAAGGCACCATCGACGCTGTCCGCTGTACCAGTCGAAGTGATCGAGAAGGACAGAGACGTGACGTTTGAAAAGTCGAAGATGTCAGATCCGGTGATGGCCGAGAACTTCAACTCCGGGTTAACCTGCGAGGTGATTGTCTCATTGTAGGTCAGCGTATTACCGCTGCCGTCCAATCCGGACAGCGAAAACTCTGCAATGTTATCAAAGTTGGTGATGTTGAAGAAAAACGAACCCGTGTTTTTGTCCGCCTTCATATCACCGACGTTAGCGTAGGTGACCGTTCCGGTTCCACGAGCGCCGACACTGTTGTTGAACTCAAGGAAGCCATTCTTCGCTTCAAGCACCGTGGCCTCTTCAGTCCCGCCAACGGCACCCTGCGTATTTTGTGCAGTGAACGTGCGCGAATCCCCCACGAAGCCGGAACCCGGACCACCGAAAACTGTGGATGTGTTGTCACCAGCAACAACTGGAATATCGGCTGCGCGTTGGGCAGTGTTGAAATCATCGAAAGTATACGTAGCGGCGAATGCCGGCGCAGTCAGCAAGAGTGCTGCAGCAGCAGTCGTTCCAAAAAATTTCATATTCATAGTTTAGTCTCCTTGTGAATCATACCACTCATGACGATACAGGCTTACGCTATTCACGTCTTGTTAACAATACCAGATATATACTCGGACGCCAGATGAAATTCAGTTGGAAATCCCGATTTTAAACGGTTGGTTAATACCGCGCGCCAATAGTCGCATTTCCGCAACAGCAGGCAGCTTTTTCACCACACGCGGACTCTTGAAAGTCAAATCATTATGACCGGCAGGACAAGCGCCAATTCTAAAATCGTTTAGGCGTAGTGACTTAGTCGGCTCTACGGAGGATGCAGGTGATCCGTTACCTGTACGCGCCAGGCAGAAGGCGCGTTCATCCATTAGTTGAAATTGTTCCGGACTGTATGCGACTCAAACCCCTTTATTCATTTCAACCGGAAGTTGAATAAATATTACGGTTTAAGTTGTGCGGGATAGGTGACTAGGGTCAGGATGCATTGATTTTCAGTTTGCTGCGTGATTCACGGCTCGGAAA
>JAUNVT010000113.1 GCA_030540655.1 Rhodobacterales bacterium | reverse complement strand
TGATGACACCCTCGTTGCCGACCTTCTGCATCGCATCCGCGATCTGCTGGCCGATTTCCCGTTCGCCGTTGGCGGAAATGGTGCCGACCTGCGCGACTTCGGCGCTGTCGGATACATCACGCGAAGCCTGGCGGATCTGCTCGACGACCTTGGATGTCGCCAGATCGATACCGCGCTTCAGATCCATCGGGTTCATGCCTGCGGCAACCGACTTCATGCCTTCCTTGACGATGGCCTGAGCCAGAACCGTCGCGGTGGTGGTGCCGTCGCCGGCCTCGTCATTGGTGCGCTGGGCAACTTCCTTCACCATCTGCGCGCCCATGTTCTCGAACTTGTCTTCCAGTTCGATTTCCTTGGCAACAGACACGCCGTCCTTGGTGATGCGCGGGGCGCCGAACGATTTGTCCAGAACCACGTTGCGGCCCTTGGGGCCTAGCGTGACCTTGACCGCGTCGGCGAGGATGTTCACGCCCTTGAGCATCTTGTTGCGGGCGTCGGTGCTGAATTTGACGTCTTTAGCAGCCATGTTCAATTTCCTTCGAATAGGTGTTTCAGGTCAATGCGCGCCACGTGCGGGGCCAGTAGGGCCGAGCGGGCGCCGCATCACGCGCTCTCAGGCCAGCTTGCCCAGGATATCGCTTTCCTTCATGATCAGCAGCTCTTCGCCGTCGATCGTGATCTCGGTGCCGGACCATTTGCCGAACAAGATGCGGTCACCGGCCTTGACGGCCATTTCGATCAGCTCGCCGTTATCCTTGCGTGCGCCTTCACCAACCGAGACGATTTCGCCTTCGCTGGGCTTTTCCTTGGCGCTGTCGGGGATGATCAGACCGCCCTTGGTTTTCTCTTCGCCTTCAACGCGGCGAACGAGGACGCGGTCATGAAGCGGTGTAAATGCCATCTCTGAGGCTCCTTAGCTCAAAGTTACGTTTATATTGCCCGGATGCGGGCTGTTATCACTCGGACCTGCTGAGTGCTAACAATGGGTAGTTAGGCAGGACACCTGCCGGTGTCAACCGTTTCGTGAGCACTGGTGCGGGGCGGCGATTGCAGTGCCTGCATCGCTGAGCGCATAGACGCCCCGGCTGACGCGCAGGAACCAGCCGTAATGGTTGCTGGCCATGATCTGCGTGGCCCGCGCAACCCCGGTGGCGCGGGCCACATCGGCGCCTCTGGAGGGGCCCGCCCCCGCCAGTTGCGCCGCGCAGGTTATGGCATCCTGACGATACGCCGTCATGATCTGCCCGTTGGTGCCGCCTTGGGTAGGATCGCCGCTGCGCGCCTCGAATTCCCGCTCCAGCCGCGTGCGCTTGATGTGCGATCGTCGCGGCTGATACGGGCCGGGAGCCGCGTGATGCTGCACTGCCCCATCCGTCAGATCCACAGACAACACGCCGATATTCAGCCGCCGGCACAGTCCGATATTACCCTTGAACGCGCGCCAGCCTGCCTTGCCGCGCCAGCGCGGAACCGCGACATAGACCTGATCACACAGGGCCTGCCGCGCCACCGCCTGCTGAAGCAGCACCAGCGAGAATCCCAGCTTCAGCTCGACGATCAGCAACATCTCGCCGCGGCGGGCCACCACATCGGCGGCACCGACCTCGCCTTTGACGGCGTGGCCCTGCCCCTCCAGCCACGCCTTGACCGGGGCATAAAGATCGGTTTCGACAGGTTTGCACATCCGGCGCAAAATGCCCGCGCCGCGCCCCCGTGACAAGCCCGCCCCCTGCGCCTATAAGCTGCGCAAAAACGCATCGAAGGATCGCAGCCCATGACCACGCTTGTTTTCGGCCACACATCGCCCGACACCGACAGCACCGGATCGCCCATCATCTGGGCCTGGTATCTGAGCGAGGTGAAGGGCATCGATGCCCGCCCCGCCCTGCTGGGCCAGCCCAATACCGAGGCCGCCTTCATGCTGGAGCGCTGGTCGCTGGAGAAGCCTCAAATCATTACGGACGTGGATGAGGGCCAGCGCGTGGTGATCGTGGACACGAACAACCCGGCCGAACTGCCCGCCAATATCAACAAGGCGAATATCCACAGCATTATCGACCACCATCGTCTGGTCGGCGGCCTCGAAACGCGTGGTCCGCTGGAGATCCGGATCGAGCCTGTGGCCTGCACGGCCACCATCATGTGGAAGATGATCGGCAAGGACATGGCCCGGATGCCCGAGGGGATCAAGGGCGCGATGCTGTCCTGCATTCTCAGCGATACGCTGGAATTCCGCAGCCCCACGACAACAGATGAGGACCGCACGCTCGCGCATGATCTGGCCAGGGATCTGGGAATTGACATTGGAGATTATGCCGCCCAGATGTTCGCCGCCAAATCCGACGTCTCGGCCTTTTCCGACGCCGAGCTCTTGCGCATGGACAGCAAGGAGTTCGACCTGCCCGGCGCCAAACTTCGCGTGTCCGTGCTGGAGACGACGGCGCCGCAGGTCGTGCTGGACCGCAAGGACAGCCTGATGCAGGCGATGCAGACCGTCGCCGCCGAGGATGGCGTCGATCAGGTGCTGCTCTTCGTTGTCGACATCCTGAACGAAGAAGCGACACTGCTGATCCCCAACGACATGGTAAAGACGCTGGCGGAAAAATCCTTTGGCATGGCTCCGGACGGCGACACGGTGGTTCTGCCCGGCGTGATGAGCCGCAAGAAACAGATCATACCCAGCCTGAAAATCTGACGCGTGTTGCATGACATTACCCACCCGGCGGCGCTGGGTGGGTATCTTCTGGTCGTGAATATCGCGACCTGTTTCGCCTTTTGGCATGACAAAAGACAGTCTTTGGCCGACGAGTGGCGCATGCCGGAAAAGCGTCTTCTGACCCTTGCGGCCATGGGCGGCTGGCCCGCCGCCAAGCTGGCGCAAAGGGTGCTGCGCCACAAGACGCGCAAACGGCCCTTTGCCACCTGTCTGAACCTGATCGGCATCATCTGGACCTGCGCGCTTGTTCTGGGAGGTGCCATGCTTGTCGGTCAGCCCTGAGGAGCAGGATCCTCCACTTCGATAGTCACATGCGCGATGCCGTGCCTTTGCTCCAGCCGCGCGCGAATGGCGGCCTTTACCACTGACGGCTCGCTGTCCGGTTGCAGTTCGATCATCATGGTCAGCATGGGGCGCTCCTGCGTGACCGACCACGCGTGGACATGGCTCACATCGCGCAGGCCGGGGATGGCACCCCGCAGATCCTCCTCCATCTGGCGCCGGTCAAACCCTTCGGGCGCGCCTTCCAGCAGAATATGTCCGCTTTGCGCGATGACTTTCCAGGCCGAGCGCAGGATGATCAGCACAACCACCACTGACAGGATCGGATCTATGGGGGTCCAGCCCGTCCAAATGATCACCAGCGCCGCGACCAGCGCGGCGACCGACCCCAGCAGATCGCCCATAACATGCAGGGCCGCCGCGCGCACGTTCAGGTTTTCCCCATCGCCGCCGCGCGTCAGTACCCAGAAGGCAAGGATATTGACCACCAAGCCCCCCATCGCGACCCATAACATGACCCCGCCCAGCACCGCCTGAGGCGCGGTCAGGCGGTGTATCGCCTCCCACAGGATCCAGCCCGCAATGACGAAAAGCGCGAGCCCGTTGACGAAGGCCGCGAGCACTGAAAACCTGTCGAACCCATAGGTGCGTTTCCAGTCGGCCGGGCGACGCGCCAGCCGGAAACCCAGCCACGCGAGCATCAGCGAAGCAAAATCAGTCAGCATGTGCCCCGCATCCGCGATCAGCGCGAGAGAGCCTGAGATGATTCCGCCAGCCACTTCGGCAACCATGAATACACCGGTCAGCGCGGCAGCGATGGCGATCTTCTTCTCGTTCCGGGGAATATGTGAATGATCGTGCATGAGGGCTCTCCTTCGCACGCCATCTAGCGCAGCCCCCGCCGGCCGCAACCGGACAACGCTCTGGTCTTGGGGTTCACTGCCTGCCATATCTGAAGCCATTGCCAAAGGGAGGCCCCATGACCCAGATCATCCAATCGCTTGCCGAGATTTCAGACCGTTACGACGCGCTTTTCGTCGATCTTTGGGGCTGCATGCACAATGGCGTCACCGCCTACCCCGAGGCTGTCGCCGCGATGCAGACCTACCGGGCGGGCGGCGGCACCGTCGTTCTGGTGACCAACTCACCCAAACCGCGCAAGGGTGTGGCGGCGCAGCTGCATGAATTCGGCGTTCCGCATGACGTCTATGACGCCATTGCCACATCAGGCGATTCGGCGCGCGCCGCGATGTTCCGTGGGGTGGTGGGGGACAAGATCTGGTTCATGGGCGATCCGGCGCGCGACGCAGGTTTTTTCGAACCGATGGAAGTGATTCATGATCCTGTCCCCGTAACTCGCGTGCCGCTGAATCAGGCGACCGGCATCGTCTGCTGCGGGCCTTTTGATCCGCTGGCCGATCCGGCGGTGAACCGGGCCGATTTCCTTTATGCCAAGCAGCAGGGGATGAAGCTGCTTTGTGCCAACCCCGATATTGTCGTCGATCGCGGCGACGTGCGCGAATGGTGCGCGGGCGCGCTGGCAGAGCTTTATACTGAAATGGGAGGCGAAAGCCTTTATTTCGGCAAGCCGCACCCGCCCATCTACGATCTGGCCCGCCGCCGTCTGGCCGCGCTGGGCAAGGATATCGGCGAGGCCGATATTCTGGCGATCGGGGACGGAATCGGAACCGATATTGCCGGCGCGATGGGGGAAAATATTGATTCGCTTTTCATCACCGGCGGGCTGGCCGCCGCCGAGGCGCATGCGGGCGATACACCTGATCCTGCCCGGTTGGAGACCTATCTGGCGCAACAAATGGCCTCTCCGACCTATACAATAGGGCATTTGCGCTGACGCGCAGGCCGAGACCCGTGATATGATCGAATGACGATGATGCCCTTTTTGGGCTTGATTTTCTGCGCCTGCGAAGTAATAAAGTTGCCAGACGGAGCGAAGCGACGCCTGATTATTACCCACAGGACCACCCGGAGGGCCTTATGTTGGACAACATGCCACGCGGCACGATCTGCATCGAAGACATCGAAATGGGCATGACGCGCCATCTGTGCAAAGTCATCACCGAACGCGATATCGAACTGTTTGCCGAAGTCTCGACCGATCGCAACCCGGTTCACATGGATGATGAATACGCCCGTGACACCATATTCGAGGGACGCATTGCTCACGGTATGCTGACCGCGGGACTGATTTCCGCCGTCATCGGTGAACAACTGCCGGGCCATGGAACGGTCTATATGGGCCAGTCACTCAAGTTTCTGGCTCCCGTGCGCCCCGGCGATCTGGTCCATGCCGAGGTCGAGGTAATTTCCATCGATCACGCCAAGCGCCGCGTGGGTCTGGATTGCCGCTGCCTGGTGAATGGCAAGAAGGTGCTGATCGGCGAGGCGATGGTAATGGCTCCCTCGCGCAAATTCGACTAGGCAGGACGCGCGGCGCAAGCGCATCCGTGCTTGCGCCGGCGCATCCTCCGCGCTACGCACGCGTCATGCGTATTTTCCACGATTACCGGGCCGTCCCGGCCGATGCCAAAGGCGCCAGCGCCGCCATCGGCAATTTTGACGGCGTCCATCTGGGTCACCGTGCGGTAATCGATCTTGCGCGTGGCGCGGCCATGGGCGCACCCTTGGGCATTGTCACCTTTGCGCCGCACCCGCGCGAATTCTTTGCTCCCGATGCCCCCCCGTTTCGCCTGATGAGTCCCGGCGCCCGCGCCAACCGGCTGGCCAAGATCGGCGTGGATATTCTTTTTGAACTGCCATTCGATGCCGAGATGGCCGCACTCACCCCCCGCGACTTTGCCCGGCAGGTGATCGCCGAGGGGCTGGGTCTGAGCCATCTGGTCGTCGGCACCGATTTCCGGTTTGGCAAGGGGCGGGAAGGCACGTCGGAGATGTTGCGAGGTTTCGGAGCGGAAATGGGATTTGACGTCACCATTGCCGCTCCGGTCGGTGAAAATGGTGATCGCATCAGCTCCACCTTGATCCGGCAAGCGTTGGGTGAGGGGCGCCCGCGCGATGCGGCACGGATGCTGGGCCATTGGCACCGGATCGAGGGGACCATCATCAGCGGGCACAAGCGTGGGCGCAATCTGGGCTACCCGACCGCGAACATGGCCATTACTGGCCTGCATCCGCCGCGGTTCGGCGTGTATGCGGTTCTCGTGGATGTGCTGACCGGCCCCCATGCCGGGCAATATCATGGCGCAGCATCGCTGGGAACGCGCCCCATGTTCGACGGCGAGGTTGCCAATCTGGAAACCTTCATCTTCGATTTCTCGGGGGATCTTTACGGCGCCGATCTGTCGGTCGGGCTGGTGGAATTTTTGCGCCCCGAAGCGACATTCGACTCGCTTGACGCATTCATCGCCCAGATGGATGCCGACTGCGCCGAGGCGCGCCGCATATTGGACGCGCTATGACTGCCCTGCGCCCCCGCTATTGGGAGGATACCCCCCTCACCCGCATGACTCGTCCCGAATGGGAGGCGCTCTGCGATGGATGCGGCAAATGCTGCATGAACAAGCTGGAGGATGAGGATACGGGCGAGGTAGTGATGACCCGCATCGCCTGCCGTCTGTTCGACGATACCAGTTGCCGCTGCGCACAATACCCTATCCGCCACCAGTTCGTGCCCGAATGTATCGTGCTGAAGCCCACCACCATGGATGCGAACCTGTATTGGATGCCGGAAACCTGCGCTTACAAGCTGTTATGGCAGGGCAAGAAGCTATATGACTGGCATCCGCTGATTTCGGGCGATCCGCAATCTGTCCATGACGCGGGCGTATCCATGCAAAGCCGGACCATCCCGGAATTCGAGGTGGATGAGGACGAGTGGGAAGATCACGTCATCGAGGAACCTGTCTGATGTATTTTGCCTCTGACAATTCCGGTCCGATGCATCCTGCAGTCGCGCAGGCGATGATGGCCGCCGATGCGGGATTCCAGCCCAGCTATGGCATCGATCCCATCATGGACGATGTGCGCGCGCAGATCCGCGGGATTTTCGAGGCGCCCGAGGCGGCGGTCTATCTTGTGGCTACCGGCACGGCCGCAAATGCATTGGCGTTGGGAACCCTGACCCAGCCGTGGCAGACGGTATTCTGCACCCCGCTCTCCCATATCAATGTCGATGAGTGTCACGCCCCAGAATTCTACACCGGCGGCGCCAAGCTGAGCCTTGTCGGCACCGCAGACAAGATGAGCGCCGCCGAGTTGCGCGCCCGGATCGAGGACTGGACCCGCGGCGATGTGCATACCTCGCAGCGGGGGCCGGTGCAGATCACGCAGGTAACCGAAATGGGTCGGATTTACACGCTGGAGGAGCTTCACGCCCTAACCAGTGTTGCGCGTGAATATGGCCTGCCGACATATCTGGACGGGGCGCGTTTCGCCAATGCGCTGGTGACTCTGGATTGTACCCCTGCCGACATGACATGGAAGGCGGGCATTGACGCCCTGAGCCTTGGCGGCACGAAAAACGGCTGCGCGGGGGTGGAGGCGGTGATTTTCTTCGATCCCGCCCATGCGTGGGAATTCGAATTGCGGCGCAAGCGCGGCGCGCATCTTTTCTCCAAGCACCGTTACCTTTCGGCCCAGATGCGGGGCTATCTGGAGGGCGGCACCTGGCTCGAGGCGGCCAGCGCCGCAAATTCCAATGCCGCAAGACTGGCGGCCGGGCTGCGCGACGTGCCCGATCTGGAATTCGTGGAAGTGCCCGAGGCAAACATGATATTTGCGTCCCTGCCCCGCCACCGACATGATCACCTTCATGTGGGAGGCGCCGTATACCGGCTCCTCGGAGATCGTGAGGGGGCTGCGGACGAACGGGTGACGATGCGCCTTGTCTGCGACTGGTCGATCACGCATGGGCTGATCGACGACTTCCTCGCGCTGGCGCGCGGCTGACATCACGTCTCGTTCAGAAACCGCAGCACCTCGGCGCTCACCTCGCAGGCATGGGTGGCAACCGACATATGACCCGCGTCTTTTATCACGCTGCGACGCGCGCGCGGCAGCCGGTCGGCGAGCGCGGCATTGATCGCTGGAATGATCCGGCGCGTTTCGCTCCCCTCCAACAGCAGGGTGGGAATGTCGATTGCCTCCAGCACACCCGGTTCCAGCAGCCCGCCTGCATCGTCGTAGAGCGTCGGGCTCGCTGCCGCGATCAACGGCATTTGCGCGGTGATCCGCGCCTGCGCCGTGTCGCTGAAACTATCCCATGGGCGCCCGCCGCCCCAGTCGCCGATGAACCCGCGCGCGGCGGCGGTCAGATCATTCGCTGCCATCGCCGCATTGAAAGCTGCAAATTCAGCGAGATGCTCCCTGCAGGCGTCTGGCCGCGTCCGCAGACCGGCGGCGAAAAAAACCGGCTCGATCATCACCAGCGACCGGACCAGATCGGGCCGGCGAGAGGCCAGCCGCAGAGCCACCACGCCTCCGAAACTGTGCCCGATTACATCGAGCGGGCCATGTTCCTGGGCGAAATCGGCGGCAATATCGGAGCACACTGCGCCCATCTCACCCCGCGCGTCCCATTGCGCACTACGTCCGTGGCCCGGAAGATCAAACGCCGTCACCGTCAATTCGCCGGACAAGCATTGACCCATGGCGCGCCAGATCCCGGTCTCCGCAAGGCTGCAGTGAATCATCAGAGCGTGACGCGGGCCGTGACCGAAGACCGTCCAGTGCGTCGGGAATCCCCCCCTTATGCCGCAGGACATTCCATCGTCTTGGCAGGTTGTACCATTTGGTGACATATGGACTATTTTACCCCTCCGCATTAATTTCGGACCGCTCCACGCCCGCCGCAGCTTTGCCCGACCCTACGCGCGTGCTAAGCGGTGTCAACGCAGCGAATCCGCCATGCAGCCACCCCGGGGAACCAAAGCCATGTCATCCACATCAGAGCCGAAACTCATCTCGGGCAACGCGAACATGCCACTGGCCACCGCCATCGCGCGGCGCATGTCCATGCATCGCGGCGTTACTGTGGGTCTGGTCGAAGCGCGGGTCGAGCGATTCAACGATGGCGAGATCTTCGTCGAGGTATTCGAGAACGTACGTGGCGAGGATATGTTCATCATCCAGCCCACCTCCAACCCGGCCAATGACAATCTGATGGAGCTTCTGATCATGGCGGACGCGCTGCGCCGGTCTTCCGCCGCGCGCATCACCGCCGTCATCCCCTATTTCGGCTACGCAAGGCAAGATCGCCGATCCAAGGCGCGCACACCCATTTCGGCCAAGCTGGTAGCGAACATGCTGGTCGAAGCCGGGATCGAGCGGGTGCTGACCATGGACCTGCACGCCGCGCAAATTCAGGGTTTTTTCGACATTCCGGTCGATAACCTCTATGCATCACCTGTCTTTGCACTCGACATAATGAAGCAGTTCAAGAACGATCTGGACGATGTCATGATCGTGTCACCCGATGTTGGCGGCGTCGCGCGTGCCCGCGAATTGGCGAAGCGCATCACAGCCCCGCTGGCCATTGTCGACAAGCGCCGTGAAAAGGCGGGCGAGGTGGCTGAAATGACCATCATCGGCGACGTGGTTGGCAAGAAATGCATTATCGTCGATGACATGTGTGATACAGCCGGCACGCTGTGCAAGGCGGCCGACGTGCTTATGGAAAACGGCGCGTCAGAAGTGCATGCCTACACCACCCACGGCGTCATGTCGGGCCCCGCAGTCGAACGGGTGACAGGATCGGTCCTGAAATCCATGGTGATTACCGACACAATCGCCCCCACCGGGGCTGTCCGCGCCACGCCAAACATCCGCATCATCCCTACCGCTCCCGTCTTTGCTCAGGCAATACTGAACATCTGGAACGGAACCAGCGTATCATCGCTTTTTGAAACTCCCACACTGGAGCCTGTCTACGAAGGCCAGTTCGGCAACTGATCCCGCCCTTTCTGTTGGTGCCGCATCAACGGCTACATTTCCCGATGAGAGATATCAGGGGCGACAGCTGAAGCGTAGAATGTAACTGCCATGGAGCCCGTTACAAAGATTGCGTCCGCTTGATGGAGCGTGAACTGATTTCATCTTTTCGTGTCGAGACGGCGGGATCGCCAGCGCAATAAGGTTCGACGCAAGGCAGGAATGACTGGGTCACTTGGCATTGGGATGGTGCATAAGCTTTTGTGGAAGGGTATCACCTACCCATCCCCGGTCAATCGCGCGCTTTGAGAGCGTGTCGCGTT
>JAUNVT010000005.1 GCA_030540655.1 Rhodobacterales bacterium | reverse complement strand
AGGAGCCATCACGGTTACAGGAACCATGTGAATGTGGACCGCAAGCACAAGCCGGCGCGGCGCCATGCGGGCAACAAAGTGTTCTACTTTGAAGTGGATACACTGTTCCTGCGCCACCCGGACGTGGCCGAAGCGCTGGCAACGGGCGCGCACGACACCTTGCTGGGAGGGGCCATTCACCTGCTGATCGTGCCCCGGCCTCACAGAGTTCCCGAAGACCTGTGGGATACCTGACCCCCAATGCCGCAATGTGCGGCTTTCAGTTCCTTCTGGCGTCCCCTTACAACTCGGTATCTGATGGCCGACGGATGGAATTTCTGACCGATGGCGCTTCACGCGCCTCCAATTACGAGGTTTGTCACTGGTTTTTGATACCGTTTCTTGCAGCAGGCTTTGAACGTAATTCGCATAGCAGAAATCTGCTGTGGTGCCGCGAGGTGCCGCTCTGCATGCAAAACCCCAGAACGGCTCTGGGAATCCGCGCCACGGAGGCTATAGGGTGGGCGCGCATGGGAAAGCGCCGGTCAGGCGGTTTGCGCCATATGCCCCATGGACCAGGACGTTATTCGGAAAGGAAGATCATGCCGGGTCATACCCGCTCTGACAAGCGAATCAGCATTCCCCATTGGGAGTTGATTGTTCTGATTGCCAGCGTCATGGCTCTGAATGCGGCTGCAATCGATATCTTCATCCCGGCTCTTCAGGATATCGGGTCGGCATTGGGGGTTGAGAGCGAAAACCAGCGGCAGTTTGTCATCACAAGCTATCTTGCCGGGTTCGGTGCGGCGCAGTTGGTCTATGGCCCTCTTTCAGATCGTTTTGGACGCCGGCCCATTCTGTTTTTCGGCCTTGGACTTTACTTCTTGGCGTCGCTTGCCGCGGTCGTTGCGCCGACCTTTGGAGTACTTCTCGCGCTTCGCGCCATTCAGGGAGTTGGTGCCGCTGCAACGCGGGTTATTGCGATTACGGTTGTCCGCGACAGCTTTGGCGGCCGTCGGATGGCCAGCGTCATGTCACTGGTGATGATGATCTTCATGGTCATTCCGGTGATCGCGCCGAATATCGGACAGTTGATCATGCTGTTCGGCTCCTGGCGGGAAATATCGCTGGCCGTGGCCATTTTCAGTCTGGGTGTGCTGATTTGGTCGGCATTGCGCCTGCCCGAAACGCTGCACCCCGAGGACCGGCGTTCGTTGACGGTGGAGCGCACGGCAAATGCGTTCAGGATCGTGCTCTCCAACCGTGTGGCTTTTGGCTATACCGTTGCATCGGCAACGATTTTTGGCGTTCTGTTCGGGTTCATCAATCAGGCCGAGCAGATCTATACCGAGGTTTTCAATATCGGACCTGCCTTCACGCTCTATTTTTCGGCTGTTGCCATATTCATGGCGATGGCGAGCTTCCTCAATTCGAGGCTTGTGGAGCGGTTCGGCATGCGCCGCCTGTCCCATGCGGCTTTGATCGGGTTCTGCCTGCTCAGCGGCGTTCATTTGCTGCTGGCGTGGTCTATGGGCGGGGCGACATCGTTCTGGCTCTTTTTTGCGCTGGTTGTTCCGACTTTCTGTCTTTTTGGATTTATCGGCACGAACTTCAACGCACTTGCGATGGATCCTCTGGGGCATGTCGCGGGCACCGCCTCGTCGATCCTGGGTTTTGGGCAGACATTGGGCGGCGGGCTGATCGGCGCCATCATCGGATACTCCTATAACGGGACAATCATCCCGCTGTTCGCGGGGTTCCTGGTGTTGTCTCTTTGCTCCCTGGCTCTGGTGCTGGTTGCGGAGCGCGGACATCTTTTCGAGACGCATCATACCGAAGGTGAACCCGATGAAGTTCGTGGAGAGTAATGCATGTCGTCAACCCCGACCACGCGGCGATGTTTCTCAGGGCTGCGCGCTCGTGCCCCTTTGGCATTGCCGCGCAAATCATATATGGAAGCATATCCGACGCTGAAAGGCCCGCACATGACCCAGATCGCACCCGTCACTCAGGACGTGATGACCATCCCGCGCAAGGCGCAGGAAGGCAAGCCGAACCTGATCGGCCTGACACGCGAGGCGCTGCGGCAGGTCCTGATCGACCATGGCACACCGGAAAAACAGGCAAGGATGCGGGCGGGGCAGATCTGGCAATGGGTTTACCAATGGGGCATCCGCGATTTTGCGCAGATGACCAACCTTGCCAAGGCCTATCGCGCCGATCTGGCCGAGCATTTCACGCTGGACACGCCCGAGGTCGTCAGCCGCCAGGTCAGCAGCGACGGCACGCGCAAATATCTTGTGCGCATCACCGGCGGGCACGAGGTCGAGGTGGTCTATATCCCCGAGGAGGGGCGCGGCACCTTGTGCATCTCGTCGCAGGTGGGCTGCACGCTGACATGCTCGTTCTGCCATACCGGCACGCAAAAGCTGGTGCGCAATCTGACGGCGGGAGAGATTGTCGGGCAGATCATGGTGGCTCGCGATGATCTGGATGAATGGCCCCGGCAGGGCGCGCCCAAGGATGAGACGCGCCTGCTCAGCAATATCGTGCTGATGGGCATGGGCGAGCCGCTCTATAATTTCGAGAATGTGCGCGACGCGATGAAGATCGCGATGGACCCCGAAGGCATCCAGCTCAGCCGTCGTCGCATCACCTTGTCCACCTCGGGCGTGGTGCCGGAAATTCACCGCACGGCGGCCGAAATCGGTTGCATGCTGGCCGTCAGTTTCCATGCTACCACCGATGCGGTGCGCGACGGGCTCGTGCCGATCAACAAGAAATGGAACATCGCTGCGCTGCTGGAAGCTCTGAGAGCCTATCCCAAGGTCAGCAATTCCGAACGTATCACTTTTGAATACGTGATGCTGGACGGCGTAAATGACAGTGACGAGGATGCCCGCCGCCTTGTAAAGCTGATCGAGGGCATTCCGGCCAAGATCAACCTGATCCCGTTCAACGAATGGCCCGGCGCCCCCTACAGGCGAAGCTCGAATAACCGCATCCGCGCGTTTGCCGACATCATCTACAAGGCGGGCTATGCCAGCCCCATCCGCACCCCGCGCGGCGAGGATATCATGGCCGCCTGCGGTCAGTTGAAATCGGCCACCGAGCGCGCGCGCAAGTCACGGCGTCAGATCGATGCTGAGGCGGGGCTGGCCTGAGGGCCCTCAGCCGGGCCAGTTGTCGATGATCTCCACCGCCTCGGCTGCGGTCTCGACAAACCGGAACAGATCCAGATCTTCCGCTCCGATGGTGCCGGCATCTGCCAGCGCCTCCCAGTTGATGATGCGGCGCCAGAACTCCTCGCCGAACAGCAGGAAGGGCACGCGCTTCATCCGGTCGGTCTGGATCAGCGTCAGCGCCTCGAACGTCTCGTCCAATGTGCCGAAACCGCCGGGAAAGACGCAGATGGCGCGCGCGCGCATCAGGAAGTGCATCTTGCGGATCGCGAAATAGTGGAAGTTGAAGCAAAGGCCCGGCGTGACATATTCGTTCGGCGCCTGTTCGTGCGGCAACACGATGTTCAGCCCGATGGATGCGCCGCCCGCATCCGCCGCGCCGCGATTGCCGGCCTCCATCACGCCGGGGCCGCCGCCCGTGGCGATGACATGATCGCGCCCGTAGGTCGACATGGATTTCAGCGTCATCAGCCGGGCAAATTCCCGGGCCTCATCATAGTATTTCGACAGTTCCGCGAGGGTCTTGGTGCGCGCGGTCTTTTTCTGCGAGGGCTCCGGAATACGCGCGCCGCCAAAGAGGACCACCGTGCTGTTGATGCCGCGTTCATCCAGGATCAGCCCCGGCTTCAGCAGTTCCAGTTGCAGGCGCACCGGGCGCAGATCCTTGCGCAGCATGAAATCGGTATCGGTAAAGGCAAGCCGGTAGGCGGGCGCGCGTGTTTGCGGCGTATCCGGCACCTGCGCGGCGGCGCTGCGATCGGTTCCTGCGTCGCGAAACTGGCTTCGGCGGTTGTCATCCATGCGCACTCATTCCTCATTTTGAAACACGATCAGCACTATCGGGTTGGCCGCGCGATGACCAGTGTCGCCAAGGCGCTCCGTTTCGCCGTATTGAGCACCGCGCGTGCCGCATTGCGTGCCGTCTGATGCATGCCTATACCCGATACAGATTAAGAATTCTCTTTTCCGGAAAGGTCCACCGCCATGTCCAACGCCCAGCTTGAAACCGCGATCGAATCCGCCTGGGATGCGCGTGATCAGATTACCCCTGCCACCACCGGCGAGACCCGCGACGCGATCGAGGCGACGCTGGACGCGCTGGACAAGGGCGCGCTGCGCGTGGCCGAACGTGGCGACGATGGCACATGGCATGTGCGCCAATGGGCCAAGAAGGCGGTTCTTCTGGGCTTCCGTCTGAAGGACATGGAGCGCCAGAGCGGCGGCACCCAGGGCGGCGCCTGGTGGGACAAGGTGGACAGCAAGTTCAAGGACTGGGACGATGCGGACTGGAAGACGGCCGGATTTCGCGCCGTGCCCAACTGCATCGTGCGCCGTTCGGCCTATATTGCGCCGGATGTGGTGCTGATGCCGTCCTTCGTGAACCTGGGTGCCTATGTGGACAGCGGCACCATGGTGGATACATGGGCCAGCGTCGGCAGCTGCGCGCAGATCGGCAAGAATGTGCACCTGTCGGGCGGCGTCGGCATTGGCGGCGTGCTGGAGCCGATGCAGGCCGGCCCGACCATCATCGAGGATAACTGCTTCATCGGTGCCCGCTCCGAAGTGGTCGAGGGGTGCATCATCCGTGAAGGCAGCGTGCTCGGTATGGGCGTATTCATCGGCCAGTCCACCAAGATCGTCGATCGTGAAACCGGCGAGGTCACCTATGGGGAGGTGCCGGCCGGATCGGTGGTGGTGGCGGGATCGCTGCCATCGAAAAACGGCGTGAACCTCTATTGCGCCGTCATCGTCAAACGCGTGGACGAGCGCACCCGGTCGAAGACCTCGATCAACGAGCTGCTGCGCGCCTGATGGAAAACGGGTCCAGACCCAAGGCTCCAAAGCGGCAGGAGGTCTACACCCTTCTGGTCGAAATCGGCCGCAAGGTCGGTGATGGCCTGCCCAAGGGTGCGACGGGCGCCGCCCTCGTCATCTATGCCAGCGGCGTGGACGAGGGCGAGGCCGTGCGCGAGACGGTTGCGATTCTCAAACAGGCCGATACGGCACCGCTGGATGTGTCCGGCTATGGCACCCTGGCCGAACGCGAGGCGGAAGGGCACGAGATCGGCGCGGAGGACCGCGCCCTGATGCAGCGCGCGCTGGATGAAAACGCCGTGATCATCGCGCAGATGACGCCGTTTTTCGGCGATGAGGAGGGGGACTCCTAAGCATCATGACACATGCACCTGTCGATCCCGCCGGTTTGACCGCCGCGCTGATCCGCTGCCCTTCCGTGACGCCCGAGGAGGGCGGGGCGCTGGTGCTGCTGGAGGAGATGCTCAGCGGCGCGGGTTTTGGCTGCGCCCGCGTCGATCGGGGGGGCATTGCCAATCTGTATGCCCGCTGGGGCGCGAAAGGCGCCGCCCGCAGCTTTGGCTTCAACGGGCATACCGATGTGGTGCCGGTGGGAGATGCGGCAGCGTGGACGGTGGATCCTTTCGGCGCCGAGATCCGCGATGGCATGATCTGGGGCCGGGGGGCGACCGACATGAAATCGGGCGTTGCCGCCTTTGCCGCCGCTGCCATTGATTTCGTGCAGCAAATGCCCCCCGATGGCGCAGTGATCCTTGCCATTACCGGCGACGAGGAAGGGGATGCCGAGCATGGCACTGTCGCGCTGCTGGACTGGATGAAGGAGAGCGGCGAGGCGATGGGTGTCTGCATCGTGGGCGAGCCGACCTGCCCCGATCAGATGGGCGAGATGATCAAGATCGGGCGGCGCGGCTCGCTGAACGCTTGGCTGACGCTGACCGGCGTGCAAGGCCACGCCGCCTATCCGCACCGCGCGGTGAATCCGCTCCCGGCCATGGCGCGGCTGGTGGACCGGCTCAGTCAGCATGAACTGGACAAGGGCACCGATCATTTCGACCCCTCGACGCTGGCTGTTGTGACCATCGACACCGGCAATACCGCGACCAACGTGATCCCTGCCACTGTGCGTGCGACGGTGAACATCCGCTATAACGATGCGCATACCGGGGCTGCGCTGGAACAGTGGCTGCAATTGCAACTGGATGCGATCTGCGCGCAGGAGGGCGTGGCCGGCACGTTGAAGGTAAAGAATTCGGGCGAAAGTTTCGTCACGCCCCCTGGCGCATTTTCAGATATGGTCGTGCGCGCCGTTGAGGCGGAAACGGGGCGCACGCCTGTCCTCAGCACTTCGGGCGGTACGTCGGACGCACGGTTTGTCAAGGATCACTGCCCTGTGGTCGAATGCGGGCTGGTAGGGCGCACGATGCACGAGGTAGACGAGCGTGTCTGCATTGAGCAGATTCATCAGCTGAAGGCGATTTATGCCCGCATCCTGCGCGATTATTTCACCTGAATGCGCCCCACGCTGGTTGTGATGCTGAAAGAACCGCGTCCCGGGCGCGTCAAGACCCGGCTGGGGCAGGGGATTGGCATGGTGCCCGCTGCATGGTGGTTCCGCCACCAGACGGCGCGGCTCTTGCGACGGATGCAGGATCCGCGCTGGCGGCTGGTGCTGGCCGTGTCGCCGGATCGCGAAGGCATGAGCAGCCGGATCTGGTCCTCCCACTTGCCGCGTATTGCCCAAGGGCGGGGCGATCTGGGCGCGCGGATGGCGCGCATCCTGCGTGGCCCGCAGGGGCCAACCTGTATCATCGGCGGCGATATTCCGGGCATCCGGCCGTGCCATATAGCTGCGGCGTTCCGGGCGCTGGGAAATCACGATGCCGTGTTCGGCCCCGCATCCGACGGGGGCTACTGGCTGATCGGGCTGCGGCGGGGCGCGGCCGTCCCCGCCGGGTTTCTGTGCAACGTCCGCTGGTCCGGCCCGTATGCCCTGAGTGACAGCATCGCCACCCTGCCCGGTGCGCGCATCGCGCTGGTGGATACGCTGCGCGATGTCGACACCATTGATGATCTGAACCGCCAATAGCTGTTCCCGGCGCGCCGCGCCCGTGCTAGGCACATCTGCATGAATCAGATGCCCAGCAAAGACGAGATCCTTCAATGGGTCACAGATAACCCCACCCTCGCCTCCAAGCGCGACATCGCCAAGGCGTTCGGCATCAAGGGGGCCGCCCGGATCGACCTCAAGCGAATCCTGCGGGAGCTGGAGGCCGAAGGTCATCTGGAAAAGCGCAAGAAGACATTCCGCAACCCCGACCGCCTGCCGCCTGTCGCTGTGCTGGAGGTTGCCGGGTCCACGCCCGACGGCGATCTGCTGGCCCGTCCGCTGGAATGGCAGGGCGAAGGGGCGGAGCCGGTCGTCATGCTGGTGCTGCGCGCCGCCGATCCGGCGCTGGGCGCGGGCGACCGCATCCTGGCCAAATTGCAGGAGGTGCGCGGCGAGCCGCATCAATACGAGGGGCGGCTGATCCGCCGCATCGGCAGCAACCCGCTGAAGGTGCTGGGGATCTTCCGCAAGGGGGCGGAAGGCGGGCGCATCGTTCCCATCGACAAGGGGCAGGGGCTGGAATGGATGGTGGACGCGGCGCATACGGGCGACGCGCGCGAGGGCGAGCTGGTCGAGGCCGAGCAGATCGGCCGACGCGATCGCATGGGCCTCCCACGCGCGCGCATCCTCAGCCGCCTTGGCGATCCTTCGGCACCGCGCGCCGTGTCTCTGATCGCGATTCACCAGCATGGCATTCCTGATGATTTCCCCGATGCGGTAATTGCCGAGGCAGACGCGATGGTGCCTGCCGGTCTGAAGGGCCGCGAGGATCTGCGCGATCTGCCACTGGTTACGATCGATCCGTCGGACGCGCGCGACCATGACGATGCCTGCTATGCCCATGCCGATGACGATCCGCACAATCCGGGCGGTCATGTGATCTGGGTGGCCATAGCGGATGTCGCGCATTACGTGACGCCCGGCTCGGCCCTGGATGCTGAGGCGCGCAATCGCGGCAATTCCAGTTATTTTCCCGACCGCGTCGTACCGATGCTGCCCGACAGGCTGTCGGGCGATCTGTGTTCCCTGCACGAGGGCGTGCCGCGCGCCTGTATTGCGGTGCGGATGCGCATCGATGAATTTGGCGAAAAGATCGGGCAGAGCTTTCACCGTGCGATGATGCGCTCGGCGGCGTCGCTGAACTATCGCGAGGTGCAGGCTGCCATGGACGGCGCGCCGAACGAGGTCTGCGCGCCGCTGATGGAGGATGTGATCGCGCCGCTTTACGCCGCCTATGAGGCGCTGAAGATCGCGCGTGCGAACCGCCAGCCGCTGGATCTGGACCTGCCCGAGCGCAAGGTGATCCTGAGCGAAGATGGCAAGGTTCAAAGCGTCAATTTCACCGAACGGCTCGACGCGCACAAGCTGATCGAGGAATTCATGGTGCTGGCCAATGTCGCCGCCGCCGAAACGCTGGCTGCCCGCAAATCCCCCTTGCTCTACCGCGTTCACGAGGAGCCCTCGGTCGAAAAGCTGGACGCGCTGCGCGAGGTGGCCGAAGCGGCGGGGCTGGTTCTGGCCAAGGGGCAGGTGTTGAAAACATCGCATATCAACGCGCTGCTGCACGGCGCGGCAGGCACCGACCATGCCGAACAGATCAACATGTCCACCCTGCGCGCGATGACGCAGGCCTATTATTCGCCCTCCAACTTCAGCCATTTCGGCCTCGCCTTGCTGGCTTATGCGCATTTCACCTCGCCCATCCGGCGTTACTCGGATCTGGTCGTGCACCGGGCGCTCATCTCGGCGCATGGCTGGGGGGATGACGGGCTGAGCGCAGCCGAGGTAGAGCAACTGGAGGCGACCGCGCAGCATATATCGGAGACCGAGCGGCGCAGCATGATGGCCGAGCGGGACACCAATGACCGCTATCTGGCGGCGTTCCTGTCCGAGCGTGTGGGCGAGGAATTTTCCGGACGCATCAGCGGCGTCACCAGCTTTGGCGCGTTTGTGCGGCTGGATGAGACGGGCGCGGACGGGCTGATCCCGATGCGCAATCTGGGCCATGAATATTTCGTGTTCGATGCGGATTCGGCTTCGCTGACGGGGTCGGATTCGGGCCGCATCATCACGCTTGGTCAGCCCGTAACGGTCAAACTGGCCGAGGCGGTACCGGTGACAGGCGGCATCGCTCTGGAGCTGATCAGTGTCGATGGCAAGGCAATGCCGCAGCCGCGCGGCCGTGGCAGGGGCAAGCCGCCCCAGCGCAGGCTGGGCGCGGCCAAAAAGAAGGCCGCCAAGGTCAGGAAAAAGGTCGAGCGGACGCGCCGCAGCTAGGCCGGGCCGGTCACCCGGTTGACATGGCCCATCTTGCGGCCCGGTTTGACCTCGGCCTTGCCGTATAGATGCAGCGCGCAGGCGCCATCGCGGGCCAGATCCGCGACGCGGTCCATGTCATCGCCGATCAGGTTTTCCATCACCACGTTGGAGTGCCGTTTGCCATCGCCCAGCGGCCATCCGGCCACGGCGCGGATATGCTGCTCGAACTGATCGACAGTGCAGCCATTCTGCGTCCAGTGGCCGGAATTATGCACGCGCGGGGCAATCTCGTTCACGATCAGTCCGGCAGGGATGACGAACAGCTCCACCCCTATGACACCGACATAATTCAGCTTGTTCAGGATCTTCGCCGCCAGCAGCACGGCATCGCTGCGTTGCGCGGGGGTCAGGCGCGCGGGGATGGTGGTGCGGCGCAGGATACCATGCTCATGTACGTTCTGCCCCGGATCAAAGGCCGATACATCGCCCGCGGCATTGCGCGCGGCAATGACTGACACCTCGTGGCTGAACGCGACAAACCCCTCATATATGCCGGGGACGCCGTTCAGCCCCGCCAGCGCGCCTTCGGCATCCCCGGATGTGTGCAGCCGCATCTGCCCCTTGCCGTCATAGCCAAAGCGGCGGGTTTTCAAAATGGCGGGCAGGCCGATTTCACCCATCGCCTCCGCGATGTCCACTTCGTCATCCACGGCCGCATAAGGAGCGGTCTGCAAGCCCAGATCGTTCAGGAAGGCTTTCTCCACCAGCCGGTCCTGACTGATCCGCAAAGCCATGCGATTGGGGTGGACCGGGCGCAGCTGCTCCAGAATATCCAAGGCAGAGGTGGGGATGTTCTCGAATTCAAAAGTGATGACATCGCAGGCAGCCGCGAAATCGCGCAAAGCGCGCTCATCCTCGAAAGGCGCGGCAATGTGCCGGTTTGCGACATGCGATGCAGGGCAATCCGCGCCCGGCTCGAATATGCAGGTACGAAAGCCCAGACGCGAGGCTGCGACCGACAGCATACGGCCCAGTTGCCCGCCGCCAAGGATGCCGATGGTGGCGCCGGTTTTCAAAGCATCAGTCATTGCAAGGCTCCTCGGGGATGGAGGCAGAGAGCGCCGCGCGCCAGTCATCCAGCCGCTGCGCCAGTGCCGTATCGCCATTGGCGAGTATCGCGGCCGCCATCAGGCCGGCGTTGGCCGCGCCCGCAGCCCCTATGGCCATCGTGGCAACCGGAAATCCCTTGGGCATCTGGACGATGGAATAGAGGCTGTCAACGCCAGAAAGAGCGCGCGTCTGTACCGGCACGCCAATGACCGGAACGCGCGTTTTCGATGCCATCATACCGGGCAGATGCGCCGCGCCGCCCGCCCCTGCGATAATCGCTTTCAATCCCCGCCCGGCGGCACCCGCCCCATAGGCCCATAAACGGTCCGGGGTGCGGTGAGCCGATACGATACGCAGCTCGTAAGGCACATCCAGCGCATCGAGGATATCGGCCGCCTCCTTCATGGTGGGCCAGTCCGACTGACTGCCCATGATGATCCCGACCTCGACCTGCGGCATTCTGCATTCCCCGTTGATTCAGGCGCGCAGCATAGGCGGGCAGGCAGGGCGCGTCTACTGCCCACGCAGCCGGATCAGGCGATGATATCGGGCAGCAGGCGGTCTTCTATATAGGAAATGCGATCCTTCAAACGCAGCTTTTGCTGCTTGAGCCTTTTGACGGTCAGCGGATCCCGCTCGGCCCGCTGCTCCAGCGCGTGAATTGCCTCGTCCAGATCGCGATGCTCGCGGCGGAACTGCTCCAACTCGATGCGCAGGACTTCGTCCGACTTCATCGAAAGCTCACTATAGGCGTTCATGTCCGTATCATTCCTTGAGGTGGCATCCGGGCACCGCCGTCAAGACACGGCTGCGGGCCTTTTCATCATATGCGCAAAATGCCGTTCCGCATAGCCCTTGCACCCAAATGGTTGGCGACCCATATTCGATGCATAGCACCATTGCCGAACCGGGATGGCGCGGAACCAGACCAGTCGCTTGAATAAGGACGTGGCACATGACGAAGATGACCTTGGGGGCACACCCCTACATGCTGGGGTTCGACCAGCTGGAGCGCCTGCTTGAACGCAGTGCGAAATCCGGAAACGAAGGGTATCCGCCCTTCAACATCGAACAGACATCGGAAAACTCCTACCGCATCACGCTGGCGGTCGCAGGATTTGGCGAGGATGATCTTTCTGTCACGGTCGAGGACCGGCAGCTGGTGATCCGTGGCCGTCAGTCCGTTGACATCTGCGAGCGGGTATTTTTGCACCGCGGCATTGCCGCGCGCCAGTTTCAGCGCAGCTTCATTCTGGCAGACGGCGTCGAAGCCGGGGCAGCGATCATGGAAAATGGTTTGCTCCATATTGACCTGACCCGGGCGGTTCCGGAAACGGTCGTGCAGACGATCAAGATTACAAAACGCGGCCAATAACCTGAGGAGAATACGATCATGAATACCGAATTCGAATTTCCGCACGAGCCGGGCCACCGCATCGCCTATGTCCGCTCGGTTGCCGTCAAGGATCTGCCCAAGGAAGTGCAGAGCCAGGTGGGCGAGTTGAAGACGCTCTATGCGGTCCATAGCGAAGAGGGCGAGCGTCTGGCGCTGGTCAGTGATCGCAAGATGGCGTTTGTTCTGGCGCGCCAGCACGATCTGGATCCTGTTACCGTTCATTGACCCGCCAGGCGGCGCGCTCGCGACCCGGGCAGCCAGGGTCATGAACGACGCGGCATAACCAACCAGACGCGCATCGGTATGTTGCCGGTGCGCTTTTTTATGCCTAAGAGGCGCGTGTCTGCAAAAGGATGATCCATGCCCAGATCCGCGCCGACTGTCGCAATCCTGCCCTTTCACATGAAGCTGGGGCCGCGTCCGGGCAACGTCTCGCTCAAGGCGCTGATATGGCCGCTCGGAGCACCGGACGGGATCGAAGGGCGCAGGCTGCGCGATCTGAGGCCGCAGGACCATCTGCTGGTCTTCTCGCGCAAGTCGCATTTCTGGCGCACAGGGTTCGGCACGCCCGCGCGGGTGTCGATCGCGGTGGTGGAGCCTTCGGTCATTCATGGGGCGCATCTGCGTGCGCTGCGCTGGTTTCACCGGCGGTTTTACAGGGTGCTGAGCCAGGATGAGACGCTGCTCGACGCCATTCCCAATGGCGTTTTCCTGCCTTTCGGGAGCACTTGGGTGCCCGAGTGGCGTGAGCTGGATGTCTCCAAATCACGCATGACCTCCCTTATCGCCTCGGCAAAAAAGAGCCAAACGGGGCATAAGCTGCGGCACCGGCTGGCGGACTGGGCCAGTTCGATGGGCGCCGCGAAGCTGGATGTGATGGGGGGAGGCTACAAACCCTTCGGACCCAAATCCGAGGGGCTTGCACCCTACCGCTTTTCTGTGGTGATCGAAAACGTGCGCGAGCGCAATTATTTCACCGAAAAGTTGATCGATGCCATCCTCTGCGGGACTGTGCCGATCTATTGGGGCTGCCCCAATATTGGCGATTTCATAGACACTTCCGCCATGATCATTTGTGAGAGCGAGGCTGATCTGCGCGCCGCGATCCTTTCAGCCTCGGGGGCGGAATATGCCGCAAGGCTGCCTGCGCTGAAAGCGATACAGCCTGTCGCGGCCCATTATGGCGATCTTTATGGACGCGCGGCGCGGGCCGTGCTTGAGGGCTGACGGCCCTATGCAGAAAAGCCCCACCCATCAGGCACAAAGCCATGGGCAAGAGCAAGCTGCGTTGCCGCCTCCTCGCCCAGCCAGATGGCCATTGCGGTCAGCGGCTGATCGGGCAGGCAGGCGGCAAGGTAAGGGGTGCCTTGCTCGTCCGGAATGCGCGCGCAGTCAAATCCGGCCTCCGCCAGCGCCGCCTCGGCCGCGTCCCAATCGGCATTGTTTTGCGCAGTAAAGGCATAATCGATATCGCCCGTGTCAGGCAGCTCCGCCTCAGACTGGATATCCTGAAACACTGCGTAGGTTTCCGCGCGCTGGGCGGTATAATCATGTGTCACGCGCGGACGGCCTCGGGCGCCGCCTCGACCACATCCTCGTTCTCGGCCATGCCATGTTCCGCCAGCCAGCGTTCTGCATCCAGTGCCGCCATGCAGCCCATGCCGGCACTGGTGACCGCCTGGCGATATATGTGATCGGTCAGATCGCCGGCGGCAAAAACGCCGGGCAGGGAGGTTTCGGTGCTGCCCGGTTTGGTGACGACATAGCCACCCATATGCGTCTCCAGCACATCCTTGACCAGTTCATTGGACGGCGCGTGGCCGATGGCGATGAAAACGCCCTTGACCGGGATGTCAGTGATGGCGCCAGTCTGCGTGTGCCGGGCCCTGACACCCTCGACGCCCAGCGGCGCGTCGGTGCCATAGACCTCGTCCAGCTCGTGGAACCACAAAGGGTGAATCTTGGGGTTCTTCTCCAGCCGGTCGATCAGGATGCGCTCGGCGCGCAATTCATCGCGCCGGTGGATCAGCGTGACCTTGGAGGCGAAATTGGTCAGGAAGAGCGCCTCCTCGACCGCCGTATTGCCACCGCCGACCACAACGATTTCCTGCCCGCGATAGAAGAATCCGTCGCAAGTGGCGCAGGCGCTGACGCCAAATCCCTTGAATTTTTCCTCGCTGGGCAGGCCCAGCCATTTGGCGCGCGCACCGGTGCAGAGGATGATGGCCTCCGCCACATATTCCGTGCCGCTGTCGGACTGGCAGACATAAGGCCGCTTGCTGAAATCGATGCGGCTGATGATATCACCAATGATCTCGGCGCCCATCGCTTTTGCGTGCGCCTCCATCCGGATCATCAGATCGGGGCCCTGCACCTCGGTATCCCCGGGCCAGTTCTCCACCTCGGTCGTGGTGGTCAGCTGGCCGCCGGGTTCGATCCCCTGCACCAGGATCGGGTTCAGCATGGCGCGGCTGGCATAAATGGCGGCGGTATATCCCGCAGGGCCGGAACCGATGATCAGAACCTTGGTCTTTTTCGTCTTGGCCATGTGCCCGCCCCTTTGATGGTCTGTATGCGATGGCCTTGATATAGACCGGGGGGCGCGGAGGCAAAACCCCCCGCAATGCGGACTTGCATTTAGTGAGGGGCAGGCATAGATCGCGCAAGTATCTTGCGCAGCGCCGAAAGAATGTTGCGCAATCATGCGTGGTTGATATAACAATCGCGAATTCGTTTGAGGATAAAGCTATAATGGCCACAACCCGTCTGGACCCTATCGACCGCAAGATCCTGGCGGAGCTTCAGGCCGATGGCCGCATGACCAATGTGGAGCTTGCCAAGCGGGTCGGAATCTCTGCCCCGCCCTGCCTGCGCCGCGTGCGCACATTGGAGGAAGCGGGGTTGATCCGCGGTTATCACGCCGATGTGGACCCGCGGGAGCTTGGGTTTGAGGTGCAGGTTTTTGCCAATGTCGGCTTGCAGAGCCAGGCCGAGGCGGATCTGACTGCGTTTGAGACACGCTGCCGCGACTGGCCGCTGGTGCGCGAGTGTCACATGCTGAATGGTGAGGTTGATTTCATCCTGAAATGCGTAGCGCCCGACCTCAGCACATTTCAGCGCTTTCTGACCGAGGAACTGACAGCCGCCAGCAACGTGGCCAGCGTCAAGACGGCGCTGGTCATTCGCGGCGCCAAAGACGAACCCGGGGTGCCTTTTGATATACTGGAGGCAAGGCTGGCGCGCGACGCCTGATCTATAACCGGATCGCTGCGATCTGGCGGCCGTAATCGGCCTCGCCCCGATGGGTGGCGCGGCGGTAGGAGTAAAACCGGTCCTCCTCCGCATAGGTGCAATGGCCGGTCCATTCGGCCTGTCCGATGCCCGCCGCGCGCAGCCGCGCAAGCCCATAGCCGGGCAGATCGAACTGCATCTTGCCCGGCGCACCCTGCTCGAAGAAACGCGCGTTTGCCGGGTCGGCCGCCAGAAAGGCATCCGTGAATCCGGCATCCACCTCATAGGCCACCTGACTGATCGCGGGACCGATGACTGCGGCAGTGTTGGCGCGAGTGGCGCCCAGTTCCTCCATCGCGTCCAGCGTTGCCTCCAGCACACCGTCCAGCGCGCCGCGCCATCCCGCATGGGCCGCGCCCACCACGCCCGCCTGCATATCGGCAAACAGCACCGGCTGGCAATCTGCGGTCAGCACGGCCAGAGCCAGCCCCGGCGTCGCCGTCACCAGCGCGTCGGCGCGGGGGCGCTCGGCGATGGGCGCGCTGATGGCCGCATCGGCAGTCAGGGCCGTGGCCGAGTGAGTTTGATATACCGTCAGAAGATGATCCGGCGGCACCTGCATCGCCTCCGCGACGCGGGCGCGGTTGATACTGACGATTTCCTGCTGATCCGAGGACCCCAACCCGCAATTCAACCCGGTAAAGATGCCCGAAGACGCGCCGCCCCGCCGGGTAAAGAACCCATGGCGCAGGGGAGCAAGGCTGTCGGCAGTCAGAATTTCCAGCGTCATTCGGATAATCCCGGCGGCGGCGCGGCGCCCTCAGGGTAAAGGCCCATCACTTTGAACAGAGTTCCCATTTCCGAAGGGTGGGTCAAGCGGCGATGTGCGGCCACATGCGCCTCAAGCGCTGCGCCGGCCAGTGTGCCTGCCAGTTTCCGGGCGCGCGGCGTGATGCCCAGCCGCTCCAGAAATACGCCCTGAGCGGTGATGCGTGTGTGACGGGCGGGGGCGGCGGCCAGCGCCAGCGCCTCGAAATCCACATGCGCGGTCAGATCAGCCATGCCGGGCGCGTCAAAGGGATCGGCGGGTGCGTGCGCGCGCAGCGCCTGAAACGTGTCTCCCTGCGCGCGCCAGTCGCCGTAATCCACGATCAGGGCGGCACCGCCACGCTCTGCGATCTGCCCGCCGATATGATTGGCAATCTGCGCGGCAGCAGGCGAGAACTCGACAATATCGCCTTCCTGCGTATCGGCCACCCTATGCGCAAGCGGCGGCATGGCCGTGGGCCCGCTGAGGCCGGGGATCAGGCGATCGCCCTTGCGGCCCACCATCCGCTCGCGCCAATGCGCGCCATCGCGCTGTGCCTGCCTTATGGGCAAGGCGTCGAAAAATTCATTGGCGACCAGAAACAGCGGCAGGTCCGGCAATGTTTGCACCGTGTCGTGCCATGCTGCGCTCTCCACTCTTTCGGCTTGCGCAGCGCGCAGTGTGGGCGATGCCTCGACCAGATGAACCTTGGCTGCGGCGTGAAACCCCGGCACGCCCCGCGTCGCCCGCAGCACATCCGCCATCAGCGTTCCGCGCCCCGGCCCCAGCTCGGCCAGCGCGAAAGGGGCCGGCGCGCCCTGATCCAGCCAGGCCTGCGCCAATGCCAGCCCGAGCAATTCCCCGAACATCTGGCTGATCTCCGGTGCGGTGATGAAATCGCCCGCAGTGCCAAGGGGATCGCGCGTCGCGTAATAGCCATGCTGGGGGTGCATCAGGCATTGCGCCATATATTCGGCCAGCGTCATCGGCCCGGCTTCGGTAATCTGGGCGATCAGGATCTGGGCCAGCGGCGTCATGGCACCTTGGGGCGCGTGGCCAGCAGGATCACCCCCAGCGCGATCATCGGAAGCGAAAGCACTTGCCCCATGGACAGCCCATAGCCCGCCCCGATCTGCACCGCGTGGCCCAGCGGATTGCCATCCGACATGAACTGCGCATCTGCCTCGCGAAAGAGTTCGACCAGGAACCGTGCCACGCCGTAACCCACGAAAAAGCAGCCGGTGATCCAGCCCGGACGCTTCAGCGCGCCGCGGCGGTAGCCCAGCCACAGAAGGACAGCGCCGAGGATTACCCCCTCCAGCATTGCCTCATAGAGCTGCGAGGGGTGGCGCGCGCAGATGCCGATCACATCAGGGCAATCCTGCGCGGCAGCCCCCGGAAAGGCCACGCCCCAAGGCATGTCCGTGGGCCTGCCCCACAACTCGGCATTGATGAAGTTGGCAATACGTCCCAGAAAAAGCCCGACCGGCGCCGCCATGCAAACCAGATCGCCCACGGACAGGGTGCGCAGCCGGTGCCGCAGGGAAAACGCGGCGCAGGCGATCACCACGCCCAGCAGCCCGCCATGAAACGACATGCCGCCTTGCCACACCTTCAGAATCTCCAAAGGCCGCGAAAGATAATATCCCGGCTGATAAAACAGCACAAAGCCCAGCCGCCCGCCCAGGATGATCCCCAGAATCGCCCAGAACAGCAGATCCTCGACCTGTTTGGCCGTCATGGCAGGCTGTTGCTTTTGCCACAGCTGAGGTCTGCGCACCGCACCGAGAATGATGCGCCAGCCGATCAGAATGCCAGCAATATAGGCCAGCGCATACCAGCGCAGCGCAAACTCCATGCCCAGGATCGAGATCGAGAAAATCTCGGGCGAAATGTCGGGATATGGGATCATGGCCTGCATCGTGCAGACATGGCCGCGCGGCGGCGCAGAAGTCAACCGCGCACGGCTTGTGATCGGCGCGCGGTGCACCCATATTGCGAGGAGGTTGAAACTTGGGCAACGCCCTCCGGAGGCAAGACATGCAGACCCGTAACAAGGTGATGGACGACATTTCGCAGTTGATGACAAATGCGATGGGCGTAGCCCAGGGCGCGCGGCAGGAGGCCGAAACGGCAATGTCGTCGATGATCGACCGGTGGCTTGCCGACCGCAATTTTGTCACCCGCGAAGAATTCGACGCCGTGCGTGCGATGGCGCAAAAGGCACGTGAGGAAAATGACGCGTTGAAAGCCCGCCTGGACGCGCTGGAGGCGGGCCCGTCAAAGCAGGGGTGATGCCGCGCCCGGCCGGGATCCACGCCGCCGCCCCCTTGCAGGATCCCGGCGGGCGGTTCGCTGTCTGTGCTTTGCAAGTGAGCCCATCTGCGCCGCATTCAGATGGGTTGGCAAAATGACTAATTATTGTGGTGAATGCTTATATCATCCACAACTTATCGCCGTTATCCACAATAAATAGCTTTACAGTGCGATAGTGCTGCCGCACGCTGCCCATGATATGGCGCCCGCGTTCTTGCTGGTTCACCAGATAAAAAGGCACGATATGGCATTGTCCGAGCATTATCTGACGGATGACCTGCATCCCATCGACATCGTCGAGAATGTGGCGGCGCATAATGACTGGCAATTTGACCGCTCAGGCGACGATCACATTACGCTGGAGGTCGAGGGGCAATGGCGCACCTATTCCATCACCCTGGTCTGGTCCCATCGCGACGAGACGCTGCGCATGGGCTGCACGTTTGAAATGGACCCGCCGCCGAACAAGCTGCCCGAGCTTTATGAAATGCTGAACCAGGTGAATGATCAGTGCTGGGTCGGGGCCTTCACCTATTGGGCCGAAGAGAAGATGATGATCTATCGCTACTGCCTTCTGATGTGCGGAGGACAGGGCGCAGGTCCCGAACAGATCGACGCGATGATCAGTAATGGGGTCCTCGCGGCCGAGCGGTATTATCCAGCGTTTCAGATGGTCCTCTGGGCGAACCGCGCTCCCCGCGACGCGATGCAGGTCGCCATTGCACAGGCCTATGGCCGCGCGTAACCTGCCGCGGCGAGCAGAGGGAGGGGCGACATGGATATGGATTTCGTGGCCGAAAACGGTCTGGTGCTGTTGGGCTGCGGCAAGATGGGCAGCGCAATGTTGCAAGGCTGGCTGGCGGGCGGCTTGCCTGCCACGTCGGTATGGGTGGTCGATCCGCAGCCGTCGGACTGGGTGAAAGACGCCGGGGTGCACCTCAATTCGACGGATCTTCCCGAAGCCCCCGGGATTGTGCTTATAGCCGTCAAGCCGCAGATGATGGGCGTCGCGCTTCCCGCGCTGGAGGCCATGGGGAACGGGACGACGCTGTTCATCTCGGTTGCTGCCGGAACCACGATTGCCGCATTTGAGGCCGCGCTGGGCGACAAGAGCCCGATCATCCGCGCCATGCCGAACACCCCGGCCGCCATTGGCAAGGGTATAACCGCGATCGTTGGAAATGCGCATGCGGATGACGCGCAGATGACGCTTGCCGAAATGCTGCTGCGCGCCATTGGACAGGTGGTCCGCCTGGAGGGGGAGGATCAGATGGATGCGGTCACCGGTCTTTCGGGCTCGGGGCCTGGCTATGTGTTTCACATGATCGAATGCATGGCCCGCGCGGGCGAGGCCGAAGGGCTGAGCCCCGATCTGGCGATGCAACTGGCGAAAGCCACCGTTGCGGGGGCCGGCGCTTTGGCCGAGGCATCGGACGAGACGCCGGGCGAGCTGCGCGTGAACGTGACCAGCCCCCATGGCACCACGCAGGCCGGCCTCGAAATCCTGATGGATGAGGATGCGGGCCTGCCGGACCTCATCCGTCGCACCGTGGGCGCTGCTGCGGCCCGCTCGCGCGAGCTGCGCGATGGCTGAAATTGACTTCGATGATTTCATGGCGGTCGACATCCGCGCTGGCCGCGTCACGCGGGCCGAACCCTTTCCTGAGGCGCGCAAGCCTGCGATCAAGATGTGGATCGATTTTGGCCCCGAGATTGGCGAGCGCAAGACCTCGGCGCAGGTGACGGCGCATTATACCCCGGACTCCTTGACAGGACGTATTGTCATGGGGGTGGTGAACTTCCCTCCCCGTCAGATCGGTCCCTTCATGTCAGAAGTATTGGTGCTGGGCGTGGCGGATGCGAATGGCGAAATCGTTCTGCTGGCACCGGACAGCGATGTGCCGGTCGGCGGACGTATGCACTGATTGGCAGCGAACCAGGTATCGAAAATCAATCGCGCCGACGCTTGAGATCAGGTTTGGGGGCGTTCCTGCGGCTATCCCATGCCGGATCCCAGCGTTTTATCATCCGTGAGATCAATTTGCCGCTGGGATAGGCGATGATTGCGCCTGCAATCACGCAGCCAGCGATCGCCCAAAAGGAATAGTAGCCCAAGGTAAAGCAGACGATCACCAGCGCGCCGGCAATGGAGCTGCCACCGATCCACGTCGTGTAAAGGGCAAGGCGATCCATGATATGTCCTTTATTTGCGAGGAATGCTTGGTATCGTCAACGCAGGGGCGCCCCGCCGGTTCCCCGCGCGGTAACCTAACGGTTTGCTGCACGCAGCGCGGTCGGTGCCGCACCATAGCGCAGCCGCATCGCCCTGGCCAGCGCGGCGGGCGATTCGTAGCCGCAGCGCACCGCGATTTCGGCGATGCCCAGATCCGTGCTGTCCAGCAGCTTGCGCGCCTCGGACAGGCGCATGTGGCGATAGACGGTGCCGGGCGGCGCGCCCAAGGCGAGGCGGAAGTGTCTGTCCAATGTGCGGAGCTGGCAGCCCGCGCGCCGGGCGATGGCGGCCAGCGGCAGGGGCCGTTCGACATGGGCGCGCATCTGCGCCAGCGCGGCGCGCACCAGCGTATCGGGCTGGGCCGCGCCCGGTGCGGTGTCGCGGCCATGCATGAACTGGTCCTCCACATCGAGCCGCGCGGCCATTCCTGCATGATCTGCGATCAGATCCATCATCAGATCGAGGGCGCTCATCGCCCCGGCGCAGGTGATCACCGGTCCGTGCCGGATCACGCGGCTGCGCAGCACCTCAGTGTCCAGAAACCGTTCGGCAAAGGCATCCTGCACGTCCCAGTGCAGCGTCGCGCGCCGCCCCTCCAGCAATCCGGCCGCAGCCATCAGCCAGGGACCGGTATCCATGCCAACCAGAGTCCGCGCCTTGGCAGATGCGGCGCGCAGCGCGCGCCGGGCGGGGGCAGTGTCGTGAAGCTCATGGTCATAGCTGGACAGCACGAACAGGTAATCGCAAGCCGCCAGCCCCGCCAGCGCCCCGTGGGGCAGCACCTGCATCCCGCTTGAGCTGCGCGCTGCCCCGCCCGTCAAAGTCAGGATCTGCCAGTCGAACAGCCGCGCGCGGGTGACGGTATTCGCGGCACGCAAAGGCTCGAGGCAGTTGGCAAGGCAGAGGTTCGAAAACCGGTCGAAGAGCAAAAAGGCAATCCGCGTCGGCGTGCCTTGGGGTTTTGTCCATTTCTGCATCATTCCTGTCTGTTACAGCACGATCAATGCTCCTGCCAGCGTTACGATGGATTCAAACACGGATTGAACTTACGCCAAAGGACCACCCATGCCCCTGACCATGAACCGCGACGTTTTCATCACCTGCGCCGTCACCGGCGGCGGAGCGACACAGGACCGCAGCCCGCATGTGCCCCGCAGCCCCGAGCAGATCGCCACCAGCGCCATTGCCGCCGCCGAGGCAGGCGCGGCCATCGTGCATTGCCATGTGCGCGATCCGCAGACGGGCAAGGCCAGCCGCGATCTGCGCCTTTACCGCGAAGTGACGGATCGCATCCGCGCCTCGGGCACCGACGTTGTGCTGAACCTGACCGCCGGCATGGGCGGTGACATGGTTTTCGGCGATCCCGAAAATCCCCTCCCCCTGAACGAGGACGGCTCCGACATGGCCGGCGCCACGGAGCGCGTTGCGCATGTGCTGGAATGCCAGCCCGAGATCTGCACGCTCGACTGCGGCACGATGAACTTTGCCGAGGCCGATTACGTGATGACCAACACTCCCGGCATGTTGCAGGCCATGGGCCGCATGATGACCGAGGCGGGCGCGAAGCCCGAGATCGAGGCCTTTGATACCGGCCATCTTTGGTATGCCAGGCAACTGGTCAAGGATGGCGTATTGGAGAAGGACGCGCTGGTGCAGCTGTGCATGGGTGTGCCGTGGGGCGCTCCGAATGACATGAACACCTTCATGGCGATGGTGAACAATGTGCCGGATGACTGGACCTGGTCGGCATTCTCACTGGGGCGCGACCAGATGCCCTATGTCGCCGCAAGCGTTCTGGCTGGCGGCAACGTGCGCGTCGGGCTGGAAGATAACCTGATGCTGGACAAGGGCGTTCTGGCGGAAAACCATCAACTGGTCACCCGCGCCCGCGAAATCATCGAGCGGATGGGCGCGCGCGTGATGTCGCCCGCCGATGTGCGCGACAAGCTGCGCCTGACCAAGCGCGCACCGCGCTGAACCATGGGATCGGATCAAGGCATGAGCAAAGAAATGACAGCGGCCATCATCGGCGGCGGCGTGATCGGCGGCGGATGGGCCGCGCGATTCCTTCTGAATGGCTGGAACGTACGCATATTCGACCCGGACCCGCAGGCGCAGCGCAAGGTCGGCGAGGTGCTGGACAACGCCCGTCACGCGCTGCCCATGCTTTACGATTACGCGATGCCGTTCGAGGGGGTGCTGAGCTTTCACGATACGCTGGAGCAGACTGTGGAAGACGCCGACTGGATTCAGGAAAGCGTGCCGGAACGGCTGGAGATGAAGCACAGGGTCTATGCCGAAATTCAGGCAGTCTGCCGCGAGGATGCCGTCATCGGCTCCTCCACCAGCGGCTACAAGCCCAGCGAGCTACAGCAAGGTGCCGCACGCCCCGGCCAGATCATGGTGTGCCACCCGTTCAACCCCGTCTATCTTCTGCCCCTGATCGAGGTGGTGGCCACCGATGCCTCTGATCCGGCGATCGTCGACCGCGCCGCGGATATCCTCACCTCTGTCGGCCTTTATCCCCTGCGCGTGCGCAAGGAGATCGATGCGCATATTGCGGACCGTTTTCTGGAGGCCGTCTGGCGCGAGGCGCTGTGGCTCGTCAAGGATGGCATCGCCACCACCGAGGAGATCGACAACTCCATCCGCTACGGCTTTGGCATACGCTGGGCGCAGATGGGCCTGTTCGAGACGTATCGCGTTGCGGGCGGCGAGGCGGGGATGAAGCATTTCATCGACCAGTTCGGCCCCTGTCTGCAATGGCCCTGGACCAAGCTTACGGATGTGCCTGAACTGACTGATGAGCTGGCCCAGATGATTGCTGACCAGTCCGACGCGCAATCGGGACATCTGACGATCCGTCAGCTGGAGCGCAAGCGCGACGGCAACCTGATAGCCATGATGCGCGCGTTGAAACAGCAGGGCAACGCGTCGGGCCGCCTGTTGAACGAGCATGAGAAGAGGCTGCGTCCCGTGTTGGAGCCCGACAACCCGCTAGTATCCCTCCGCCGCGTGATCCCCACCGACTGGACCGATGTGAACGGCCATATGAACGAAGGGCGCTATGGCCAGATCTTTTCCGACGCGGCCGAGGAGGTGATGGCGTTTGTCGGCGCGGATGACGCTTATGTGGCCGGTGGCCTCAGCTATTTCACGGTCGAGACGGTGACGAAATACCTTGCCGAAACCCATGCCGGGGAGGCGGTGGAAATCCACAGCCGCGTGACCGAAGGGAAGGGCAGGAAGCTGCGCTGCCTGCACGAGATGCGCCGCGCATCGGATGGCGAGATCCTTGCCACCTGCGACCAGTTGATGCTGCATGTCAGCCTTGAAACCCGCCGCACCTGCGATCCCGGCCCCGACGTCGCCGCCCGCGTCGCCGCGCTGGCCGCCGCCCATGAAGGAGCAGACAGATGAATTTCGGATTGACCGATGAACAGGAAATGATCGTCTCGACCGTGCGCAGCTTTGTCGAGAACGAGATTTATCCGCACGAGGCCGAGGTCGAGCGGACGGGCGAGGTTCCCTCTGAGCTGGCCGACAAGATCAAGCAAAAGACGCTTGATCTGGGGTTCTACGCCTGCAACTTCCCCGAGGAGGTGGGCGGCGCGGGGCTGTCGCATCTGGAATTTGCACTGGTGGAGCGTGAGCTGGGGCGCGGCTCGATGGCTCTGACACATTTCTTCGGCCGGCCGCAGAATATCCTGATGGCCTGCGAGGGAGAGCAGCGCGAGCGTTACCTGCTTCCGGCCGTGCGGGGCGAGCGGATGGATGCGCTGGCGATGACGGAACCCGGCGCCGGATCGGACGTGCGCGGCATGAAATGTTCAGCGAAACGCGATGGCGGCGACTGGGTGTTGAACGGGACCAAGCATTTCATCTCGGGCGCCGATCATGCTGATTTCGTGATCGTCTTTGTCGCCACCGGCGAGGACCAGACCCCCAAGGGGCCCAAGAAACGCATCACGACCTTTCTCGTGGATCGCGGGACGCCCGGCTTCACCATCCGCGACGGATATAAATCGGTCAGCCATCGCGGCTACAAGAACATGATCCTCGATTTCGACAATTGCCGCCTGCCGGATGCGCAGGTTCTTGGTGAGGTCGATGGCGGGTTCGACGTGATGAACGAATGGCTTTATGCCACGCGGATCACCGTCGCCACCATGTCGGTCGGCCGGGCGCGGCGCTGCTTCGATCTGGCGCTCAGCTATGCGGCCGAGCGGCGGCAGTTTGGCCAACCCATCGGCAAGAATCAGGGCATCAGTTTCCAGATCGCCGACATGATCACCGAAATCGACGCCGCCGACTGGCTGACCCTCGCCTCGGCCTGGCGGCTGGATCAGGGTCTGCCCGCCAATCGCGAGATCGCCTCGGCCAAGCTTTATGCCAGCGAAATGCTGGCCCGCGTTACCGATGCGACGCTTCAGATCTATGGCGGCATGGGTCTGATGGATGATTTCCCGATCGAGCGGTTCTGGCGCGATGCGCGGGTCGAGCGGATCTGGGACGGCACCTCGGAGATCCAGCGTCACATCATCAGCCGCGAATTGCTGCGGCCGCTGGGCGCGTGAGGTAAGCTTGCCATGACGCGTGACCTTTCCCGCCTGCTGCGCCCCGGATCCATCGCCGTCATCGGCGGCGGTGTCTGGTGCGCGGCGGTGATCGAGCAGTGCCGCCGCATGGGCTATGACGGCGACGTATGGCCGGTTCATCCCACCCGTATTCAAGTGGCGGGTGAGCGAAGTTTTGCCTCGGTCGCCGATCTGCCCGAACCGCCGGATGCCAGCTTCATCGGTGTGAACCGCAACGCCACGATTGACGTGGTGCGCGCGCTCCGCGATCGGGGCGCGGGCGGGGCGGTGTGTTTTGCCAGTGGCTTTCGCGAGGCGCAGGCCGAAATGGGTGACGGCGAGGGATTGCAGGACAGCCTGCTGGATGCGGTCGGGGATATGCCGATCATCGGACCGAACTGCTATGGCTTCATCAACTACCTGGACGGGGCGCTGCTCTGGCCCGATCAGCATGGCGGCACGCGCTGCAGGAGCGGGGTGGCGCTGGTCACGCAAAGCTCGAACATCGCGATCAACCTGACCATGCAGACCCGCGGCCTGCCGCTGGCCTATGTGGCGACGGCGGGCAATCAGGCGCAGACCGGACTGGCGGAAATCGGGCAGGCGCTGCTGGAGGATTCCCGCGTCACCGCACTTGGCCTGCATATCGAAGGGATCGGCGATCTGCGCAGTTTCGAGGCGCTGGCGGCGCGCGCACAGGCACTGGGCAAACCCGTTGTTGCGCTGAAAGTCGGCAAATCGGCGCAGGCGCGCGCGGCGGCCGTGTCGCATACCGCGTCCTTGGCGGGCAGCGATGCCGGCGCACGGGCGCTCTTGGCGCGTCTGAATATTGCGCAGGTGGACAGCCTGCCCAAGCTGCTCGAGACGCTGAAGCTGCTGCATCTGGCGGGGCCGTTGCCGTCGGACCGCGTCATCTCGATGTCCTGCTCGGGCGGCGAGGCGAGCCTCATGGCCGATGCCGCCGTCGGGCGGGGCGTGACATTCCCCAAGCTGGAGGAGGCGCAGCAGGGCGCGCTCCGCGCTGCCTTGGGGCCGATGGTGGCGCTGGCCAACCCGCTCGATTATCACACGTTCATCTGGAATGATGTGCCCGCGATGACGCAGGCTTTCACCGCTGCCCTGTCGGGTGATGTGGCGCTGGGCTGTCTCGTCGTCGATTTCCCCCGCAGCGACCGGTGCAGTGACGCGGCATGGGACTGCACCATCGCGGCTGGCGCGGCGGCGGCACGGGCCAGTGGCAAACCGCTCGCCTTTGTGGCGACCCTGCCGGAAAACCTGAGCGAGAATACGGCAAAGCGCATCATTAATGCCAAGCTGATCCCCTTGGCCGGGATCGAGGAAGCGATGAGCGCGATCGAGGCGGCAGCTGAATTGGGCGGTTCCCGCCCCGCCGCCGCGCCGGTGCTGCTACCGGGCGCCGATACGGCCGCTCGGGTGTGGGCAGAGGCCGCGAGCAAGGCCGCGCTGGCCTCGCATGGCGTGATCGTGCCGCAATCGCGCCGGGTCGAGGCGGCGGATCTGCGCAGCGCCGCCGAGACGATGCCCCTGCCACTGGTGCTGAAAGGCGAAGGATTCGCGCACAAGACCGAAGCAGGCGCCGTGGCGCTGAATCTTGGCACGCCCGCCGCAGTGATGGAGGCCGCCGCACAGATGAACGCCCCGGCCTATCTGCTGGAGGAGATGATCACCGGCGCGGTGGCCGAACTGCTGGTGGGAATTGTGCGCGATCCCGCGCATGGCTTCGTGCTGACCATCGCAGCGGGCGGCATCATGACCGAAATCCAGAAAGACAGCGCATCGCTGATCCTTCCCGTGACCGATGCGGACGTGGACGGCGGGCTGAACCGGCTGCGTATTGCACCCATCCTGGCGGGCTATCGCGGCCAGCCGGGCGCGGACCGTGCGGCGATCATCCGGGCCGTCATGGCGGTGCAGGATTACGTCATCGCAAACGCTGCCCATCTGCAGGAGGTCGAGATCAATCCCCTCATCTGCACCCAAACGCGCGCCGTCGCGGCGGACGCCCTCATCACCACAGGAGACATCCCATGACAGACAGCCCCATTCGCACCGAAATTCGTGGCCATGTGCTGGAGGTGACGCTGGACCGCCCCAAGGCCAATGCCATCGATCTGAAAACCAGCCGGATCATGGGCGATATCTTTGCCGATTTTCGCGATAATGACGCTCTGCGCGTCGCCCTTGTCACTGGCGCAGGCGAGAAATTCTTTTGCCCCGGCTGGGATCTGAAAGCCGCGGCGGATGGTGACGCGGTGGACGGCGATTACGGCGTCGGTGGTTTTGGCGGGTTGCAGGAATTGCGCGGTCTGAACAAGCCGGTCATTGCCGCGATCAATGGTATCTGCTGCGGCGGCGGGCTCGAACTGGCGCTGAGTGCGGACCTCATTCTGGCGGCCGATCATGCCAGCTTTGCCTTGCCTGAGATCCGGTCGGGTACGGTGGCGGACGCGGCCAGCATCAAGCTGCCCAAGCGGATTCCCTACCATATCGCGATGGAGATGCTCCTGACCGGCCGCTGGCTGGATGCCGAAGAGGCCGCGCGCTGGGGGCTCATCAACCGTATCGTGCCGGGCGCCGACCTGATGACCGAGGCGCGCGCGCTGGCAGATGAATTGGCGGGGGGGCCGCCCTTGGTCTATGCGGCGCTGAAAGAGATCGTGCGCGATGCCGAAGGCCGCGATTTCCAGACCGTCATGAACAAGATCACCCGCAGCCAGTATGACACGGTTGCGCGGCTCTATACTTCGGAGGATCAGAAGGAGGGTGCCCGCGCCTTTGCCGAGAAGCGCGATCCGGTGTGGAAGGGCCGCTGACCCGCTAGCCGGTGACGATTCCGCGCTGATCCTCCAGCCCCATGGAAACCAGTAACGGCGCTTCGGACTGGCGGCGGGAAAATGCCGCCTTGCTGTGCATCCCCTGCCAGCCGCAGGCGATCAGCGATTGCGCCACGGCGCCGCCCAGCGTGTTGCCCGGCCCGGTCACGATGAACATGTCGGGTGCAAATTCCCGCGCGGCATTCCGGATGGCGCGGGTGAAATCATAGGTCTGCGTCACCTGATGGCCCAGCGTATAGGCGCGCAAGGCGCCGGGATCGGTGGCGCCGGGCCACCAGATCGCGCCGCGCCCGTCGATCAGCGGCAGCACAGGTGGGTTGAACAGATCCGTTGGCAGGGCAGCCCTGCCTTGCTCGGCAACCGGCTCCTGCAGATATGTATGAAACGCGGCATGATGCGGCAGGCGCAGGGGAAACCGGCCATCCAGCCGGGGGACAGAGGCTTCGAATGCGGCCAGCCCAGCCGCGTCCCCCGCCAGAACCAGCATGCCGCCAAGGTCGATCGAAAGGCGCAGCACGGCGGCCCCTGCGTCGATTTGTGCGACCGTGTCCAGCAAGGCGGCACGCCGCGCCGGGTCTGCGCGCCAGTCGGGGCCGGTGCAGGGATAGATGATCTGCCCGCCGATGGAGGCCTCCTGCATGAGGCGGCCCATGGTGTTCACCACCTTGAACCCGCCCGCCGCATCCAGCGCACCTGCGGCGGCCAGCGCAATATACCAGCCCATCGAATTGCCGGTGACGGCCACCAGCTCGATGTCCTCCGCCAGCGCCAGCATGTCGAGGTAGGAGGCGGCATAGATCAAGGGCGAGGCCGCGTCGCCGACGCCGTGCACGGCATTTGAAAATCGCTCGGCGCCGTCAAGCTCCGTCACCGGCGTCTGGCCGCCCGCGCGACGCAGATCGTCAAATGTATCCAGCAGGGGGTGGCCTGCGTGATGGCGGCGCAAGTAACCCAGTTCAGGCTTGTTATAGGTGCCCCGTCCGGGGCAGATCAAAACGGCGCGGCAAGTCATTCGCACGCCTCCCTTGCCGCCGCCACAATGCCATCGCGTGACGGCATCGTTGCCGCATAAGCGGGCCCGGTGGCGATAAAGCTGTCCTCGGCGGTCAGGCGGCTCACCGGAAGTTCCGCACGTTCGACAAAAAGTGCCATAAGCCCTTCGGCCTGCCCGCCGGTGCGGCGACATTCATCGACGATCAGCACGGATCTGCATCCTCTTGTGGCGTCCAGCAGCGCCCGTTCCGGCACCGGGTCGATCCAACGCATATCGATCACCCGGGCGTCAATATCTTCCTGCTTCAGCACCTCTTGTGCCTGCCGTGACAGGTGATAGCCGTTGCCATAGGTAACGATCGCCAGATCCTTGCCCTGCCCAAAAACGCCGACACTGTCCAGCGGGATCCGCTCATCAGGAGCCGGATAGGTGCCCAACCAGCCGTTATCGCCGGGTGCGTGCAGATCGCGCATGGGGTAGAGCGCGATGGGCTCGACAAACACCACCACGCGCTGCTCCTCGCGCGCAAGGCGCACGGATTCGCGCAGCATCATCGCGGCGTCCGGCCCGTTGGAGGGGCAGGCGACGATCAGCCCCGGAATGTCGCGCAGCACGGCAAGGCTGTTGTCATTGTGGAAATGCCCGCCGAACCCCTTCTGGTAGCCAAGCCCGGCAATACGCAGCACCATCGGGTTGGTGAACTGCCCCCGGCTGAAGAAGGGCAGGGTCGCCGCCTCGCCGCGCAGCTGATCCTCGGCATTGTGCAGATAGGCCAGAAACTGGATTTCCGGCATCGGGATGAACCCGTTATGCGCCATGCCGATGGCAAGGCCAAGGATGCTCTGCTCGTCCAGCAGCGTATCGATCACCCGGTCCGTGCCGAACCGCTGGTGCAGCCGCTGGGTCACGCCATAGACCCCGCCCTTGCGGCCCACATCCTCGCCCATCACGACGATCTCGCCATGGGCCAGCATCAGGTCGGTCAGCGCCCAGTTGATCAGGCGGCTCATCGGCTGGGGCTGGTCCATCTGTTTGATGTCGCTGCCAAAGGCGGCCTCGCGCGCCTCAGCGTCGGGGCCGTTGGTGGGCGCGCAGACGCGTTTGGGAGGGATGATGGTGGCCATGACATCGGCGGCGGTTCTCAGACGAGGCCGGCTGGCGGCCTCCTCGGCCACGCAGGCCACCCGGACGTTCGTCTCGTGGTAGATGCTCAGCGCATCGCCACGCTCCAGTGCGCCTGTCTTCTCCAGCAGGCGCACGGTGTGCAGCAGCGGATCGTTCGCTTCCTCCGCCTCGACCTGTGCTTTGGGCAGGTAGGTGGTGGGCAAGTCCGCGCCCGCATGCCCGTAAAGCCGCACCATGGTGAGATGCAGAAACGCCGGTTTGCGCTGGCTGCGCACGAAATGCGCGGCCTCGGCGGTGACACGCGCGGTTTCGTAAACGTCCAGCGCGTTGGCGTGGAAATAGCGGATCCCGGGACGGTGCTGCATGCTGGCCGCGATCCAGCCTTTGGGGGTCTGGGTCGAGATGCCGATTCCGTTATCCTCGCAGACCAGCAGCAGGGGCAGGGGCACGGATTGCACGGCGGCCCAACCGGCCGTGTTGATCGCCCCCTGCGCGGTGGAATGGTTGATCGACGCGTCGCCAAAGGACGCCATGGCGATACCATCCTGCGGCAACATCCGGTGTTCGGGCGGGCGCCGCCGCGCAAGGCCCAGCCCGTAGGCCGCGCCGACCGCCTTGGGCAGATGGCTCGCGATGGTCGAAGTTTGCGGCGGGATCATCAGCGCGCGCGAGCCCAGCACTTTGTGACGACCGCCTGAAATCGGATCCTCGGACGAGCAGGCGAAGCTGAGCAGCATGTCCCATGTGATCGACTGCCCCGGCACCTGGCCCGCGCGGGCGATCTGGAACGCCGCATCCCGGTAATGCAGGAAGGCGATATCGTCCGGGCGCAGGGAATGGGCAACCGCCGCCATCCCCTCGTGCCCGGAAGATCCGATGGTATAGAACCCTTGCCCCGCCTTTTGCATCGCGCGGCTGGTGCGGTCCAGCGCACGGCTGAGGCATTGTGCACGGTAGAGCATCACCGCCTCCGTGGCGCTGAGCGTGCCGTCCGGCGCCGCGCCCTGGGGCAGATCGCCCGAGGCCACGCGGGCAAGGAAGTTTTCATGCACGATTTCTGCGCGGTCCATCGGTGGCTCCGGTCTTTGAGCGGTTTGCAGGGCACATTGCCCGCCGCCCGGCCGGGGTGCAAGCGGGCAATGACGCTGCGCTTGACACGCCAAGGCGGGGCACGTGATGATCCGTTCGACGCTATAAGGGAGCGCATATGCAGAGCTGGAACATTGCCGTCATCGGCGCGGGCAATATCGGGCAGATGATCGCCACATTGCTGCAAGGCGCGCCGGATTATCGTGTGACGGTGGTGGACCGCGACGCGGCCGGGCTGAAGCGGGTGGCGGATGCAGGGATTGCGGTTGCCGAGGCAGATGTAGGCAATACCGCCGCGCTGACCGAAGCAGTGACAGGGCACCATGCAGTCATCAGCGCCGCGCCGTTTTTCCTGACGCCGCAGATCGCGGGCGCTGCGAAGGCCGCGGGCGCGCATTATTTTGACCTGACCGAGGATGTGGCCGCCACGCGCGCCGTGCAGGATCTGGCGGCGGGCGCACGGACGGCCTTCATGCCGCAATGCGGACTTGCGCCGGGTTTCGTCGGCATCGCGGGCGCCAGTCTGGCCGCGCAGTTCGACGCGCTTGATACGCTGTCGCTGCGGGTTGGTGCGCTGCCGCTTTATCCGACAAATGCACTGAAATACAACCTGACATGGTCGACGGACGGGCTGATCAACGAATATTGCAACCCCTGCACCGCATTGGTGGATGGAGAGATGCGTTATCTTGCTCCGCTGGAGGATCTGGAGGAGCTGACCCATGATGGGCTGGAATATGAATGTTTCAACACTTCAGGCGGGCTGGGCACGCTGGCTGAAACGCTGAAAGGGCGTGCCCGGCGCGTCACATACCGCACCATCCGCTATCCGGGCCATTGCGCGATCCTGAAGCTGTTGCTGCATGATCTGGGGCTGGAGCGGCGGCGCGATCTGCTGAAGGATATTTTCGAGACCGCCCTGCCACGCACCGATCAGGACGTCGTGCTGGTCTATTGCACGGCCACCGGGCATAAGGACGGCGTACTGCGCGAGCGCAGTCTCATCAACAAGACCGTCGCGCGGCAGATCGATGGCAGGCACTGGAGCGCAATCCAGATTACCACGGCTGCCGGAATTCTGGCCGCGGTCGATCTGATGCGCACGGGCAAGCTGCCGTCCGCCGGATTTGTCGGGCAGGAGCAGGTACAGTTGTCCGACTTCCTTGCCACCGGGTTCGGCGCGCTTTACGCACCGGGCAACGTTACTGAATAGGAGCATGCCATGAGCACCTCGCACGACACATCGCTGAAATCCGTTCTGGCGGGTCTGGGCCTGAAGGAGGGCGATCTGACCGGTGGCACGCTGGCCGTCCATTCCCCGGTCGATGGCAGCCTGATGGCGGACCTGGCAGAAACCGGCGGCGCCGATATGGAAGCTGTGATTGCGAATGCGCAAACCGCGTACAAGGCGTGGCGGCAGGTTCCCGCGCCGCGCCGGGGCGAACTGGTTCGCCTTCTGGGCGAGGAGCTGCGGAGTGCCAAGGATGATCTGGGGGCTCTGGTAAGCTGGGAGGCAGGCAAGATCGTTTCCGAAGGTCTCGGAGAAGTGCAGGAAATGATCGACATCTGCGATTTCGCCGTGGGCCTGTCGCGCCAGCTTTATGGCCTGACCATTGCGTCCGAACGGCCGGGCCACCGCATGATGGAGACATGGCACCCGATGGGACCTGCCGGCGTAATCACCGCCTTCAACTTTCCGGTGGCGCCCTGGGCGTGGAATTCGGCGCTGGCCTTTGTCTGCGGCGCTCCGGTAATCTGGAAGCCGTCCGAAAAGACACCGCTGACCGCGCTTGCCTCGGCCAATATCATGGCGCGGGCGGTGGCGCGCTTTGGCGATGACGCGCCCGAGCATCTGCTTCAGGTCGTCGTGGGGGGCGCGGATCTGGGCGAGGCGCTGGCCGCATCCCGCGATGTGCCGGTCATCTCGGCCACCGGCTCTACCCGGATGGGCCGTGCGGTAGGTCCCAAAGTGGCCGAACGTTTCGGGCGCTGCATTCTGGAACTGGGCGGCAACAACGCGATGATCGTCGCGCCATCCGCTGATCTGGACATGGCGGTGCGCGCGATTACGTTTTCGGCCGTGGGCACGGCGGGGCAACGCTGCACATCGCTGCGCCGCCTGATCGTGCACAGATCCATCAAGGATGATCTGGTGTCGCGCCTTGAGAAAGCCTATTCCGGCCTGCCCATCGGCAACCCGCTGGAGGCGGATACGCTGATCGGCCCGCTGATCGACACGGCGGCGGGTGAGGGGATGGAGCGCGCTCTGGAGGCCGCCCGCGCCCAAGGCGGCACCATCATCGGCGGCGGCGCGGCGGAGGGCGCCGAGGGCGGCGTCTATGTCAAACCCGCCATTGCCGTGATGCCCGGCCAGAGCGAGATCGTGAAGCGCGAGACTTTTGCCCCGATCCTGTATGTCATGGAATATGAGACGCTGGAGGAAGCAATAGAGATGCAGAACGACGTGCCACAGGGCCTGTCCAGCTGTATCTTTACCCTGAACATGCGCGAGGCAGAGCAGTTCGTCTCCGATACTGGGAGCGATTGCGGCATCGCCAACGTCAATATCGGGCCTTCGGGTGCCGAGATCGGTGGCGCGTTTGGAGGCGAGAAGGAAACGGGTGGCGGGCGCGAATCGGGCTCGGATGCGTGGAAGGGTTACATGCGGCGCCAGACCAACACGATCAACTATTCCGACGCGCTGCCACTGGCCCAAGGGGTGAAGTTCGATATCTGAGCCTTGTGGAATGTCCGCGCACAACGCTAAACGGGCCGGACGGTCATAACGGGCGGACGGGACTTGGCGCAGCCACTGACACTCAGAAACGTATCGCTCGCCCTTGAGGGGCGGGCGATCCTGCATGGCATCACGCTGGAGGCAGACCAGCGGCGCATTGGCATCGTGGGGCGCAACGGCTCGGGCAAAAGCACATTGGCGCGCGTCATCGCGGGGCTTCAGGCACCCGATAGCGGAGAGGTGCGCCTCTTTGGCGTGTATGTGGCGCGCGACCGCCGGGCCGCGATCCGCACTGTGGGCATCCTGTTCCAGAACCCCGACCATCAGATCATTTTTCCCACCGTGGACGAGGAAATCGCATTCGGCCTGACGCAGCTCGGGCACTCCAAAGCCGAAGCTGCGGCAGGCGTTTGCGCCATACTGGAGCAATTCGGCAAAAGCCACTGGGCGGGCGCTGCGGTCCACCCGCTCAGCCAGGGTCAGAAACAACTGCTGTGCCTGATGGCGATTCTGGCGATGCGCCCCCGCCTGATCGTTCTGGACGAACCTCTGTCGGGGTTGGATATTCCAACGCAGATGCAACTGATGCGCTATCTGGAGAGGGTCGATGCGCATCTGATCCATATCACCCACGATCCGGCGACACTGGCGGGCTATGAACGTGCGCTCTGGATCGCGGATGGGCGCATCGCCAGTGATGGCGCGGCTCCGGCTGTTCTGGCAGCCTTTACCGAAGATATGGAGCGGTTGGGAGGGATGGATGATATCTCTGACCTCGCCGGTTGAAACGCGCGCCCATCGCTGGCCGGCGGGGGTAAAGCTGGCGGCGCTCTGCGTGGCGACCATGCTGCTCTTTGGTTTGGACAATCTGCCGGGGCAGGCGGCGGCGTTTGCCGGGATGCTGGTGTTTTATGCCGCGCCCGGTTGGTTGTTCTTCCGCAGCGGCATGGCGCGGCTGCGGATGCTCTGGCCATTTCTGGCGGTCATTCTGGTATGGCATCTGGTCACCGCGACACCGGCGCAGGGTGCGGTGATCGGATTGCGGCTGGTCACGGCGGTGGGGCTCGCGAATCTGGTCACGATGACGACGCGGCTGTCCGATATGGTGGCGGTCGTGCGGTGGCTTGCCGGACCCTTGCGCCGGTTCGGCTTGCAGACGCGCACGCTGGAGATGGGGATCGCGCTCGTCATCCGCTTCGCGCCAATGCTGGCGCAGAAGGGAGGCGCGTTGACGCGGGCATGGCGCGCGCGCTCGCCGCGCCGGCCCGGATGGCGGATCGTGCTGCCCTTCACCCTGATCGCGATCGATGACGCCGAGCATGTGGCCGAGGCGCTGAAGGCGCGCGGCGGCATCTGACCTGCGCCGCACGTTTCGCTATTGCCATGCCCGCCATTTGCAGTGCAACTGTCCTCCGGTTGCCAAAAGGAACTTGCCCATGGAACGTAATATCGCCCTTGTCGCGCTTTTTGCCGCGCTGATTGCCGCGCTTGGCATCATTCCGGCGGTCATGCTGCCTTTTGGCGTGCCGATTACGGCGCAATCCCTGGGCGTGATGCTGTGCGGCACGGTGCTGGGCGCGCGGCGCGGCGCGCTGGCGGTGCTTTTGTTTCTGTTGCTGGTTTTCCTCGGGCTGCCGCTTTTGTCGGGGGGCAAGGGGGGTCTTGGCGTCGTCTTCGGGCCGACCGGTGGATTCGTGGTGGGCTTTCCGGTTGCCGCACTTGTCGCGGGGCTGATCACACAAGGCTGGCGCCGCGCGCCGCTGGCCCTCGCGGCAGGCGTGGGCGCCGCGGTGGGGGGCGCTGTGCTTTATGCGTTTGGTATCATCGGCATGGCGCAGGTGCTGGGCAAGACGCTGCCTGAAGCGGCGCTACTGGTCACGGCCTTCATTCCGGGCGATGCGATCAAGGCGGTGCTGGCGGGGCTGGTCACATCCGCGCTGTATCGTGCGCGGCCCCGCGCGGTGCTGTCGCGCGCCTGAGCGCGGCGGCCCTCAGGCATTTCTGTCGAGAGTCGCGCGGCAGGCCCGATCGACGGCGGCGTGAAGCAGGACCGTGCAGACGGCCAAGACTATCAGGGCGGCAAACATCAGGTCCGTCTTGGCGCGGCCATTGGCCAGCAGCATCAGATAGCCCAGACCCTTGGACGCGCCGACCCATTCACCAATGATCGCCCCGATGGGCGCATAGACCGCAGCCAACCTCAGCCCCGACGCAAAGCCGGGCAGGGCGGCGGGGATGCGGATATTGCGCATGATGCGCGCGGGGCTTGCCCCCATGAGGCGCGCCATGTCGATCCACGCCTGCGGCGTACGCATCAGCGCATCGAAAAAGGCCGATGTGACGGGGAAATAGATCACCAAGAGAGTCATCACGATTTTCGATCCGATGCCATAGCCGAACCAGAGCGTCAGGATCGGCGCAAGGGCAAAGACAGGCACCGCCTGGCTGAAGATCAGCATCGGTCGCACCAGCCTGCGCGCGACGGGCGATGCCGCCAGCGCGATGGCCGTCAATCCACCCAAGGCAGCGCCCAGCCCGAGGCCGGCCAGCACCTCGATCCCGGTGATCATCGTGTGATGCGCGATCAGCGCGCGACTGTTCCACAGCGTTTCGGCCACCAGCGCGGGACCCGGCAGGATGAAACGCGGCACGCCCGTCAGCATCACCAGCGCCTGCCATGCCGCCAATGCAACCAGCGCAGAGCCGATGATATTACCTGCTCGCCTCATTGCCCCGCCCGCAGTTCGGCCAGCAGAGCGCCTTGGGTATGCAGGGCCTGCGCATCATCCACCGCGCGGGGTGGCGCACCGGGCGGGCTGGGGCGGGTGCGCAATCCGCTCGCATCAAGGATCAGGATCGCATCACTCAGCCGCGCCGCTTCGGCGGGGTCATGCGTGACCATCAGAACAGTGCGGCCCGCCAGGAGCCGCGCGGTAAGATCCTGCACCTGCGCGCGGGTGCGCGCATCCAGCGCTGAAAAAGGCTCGTCCAGCAAAACGATGGGACGGTCCTCCATCAGCGTGCGCGCCAGTGCCGCGCGCTGCCGCTGCCCGCCAGAGAGGGTGGCGGGCCGTTTGCCTGCATGGGCGCTCAGCCCCACATCGCTCAGCAAACTGGCGGTGCGCGCAGTGTCGGGCGGCGTGCCGCGCAGCCGTGCGCCCAAAGCGACGTTTTGCGCCACGCTCAGCCATGGCAGAAGCAGATCGGATTGCGCCATCAGCGCCACGCGCCCGGCCAATGGTCCGCTGTCGCTGGCGGCGAGAGTACCGGTCAGGTGCGCCTCGTCCGCGATACCCGCAATCAGCCGCAGAAGCGTGGATTTGCCGACACCGGACGGGCCAAGAAGACAGGTCCATTTGCCCTGCGCCACCTCCAGCCGGATCTGTGGAATCAGCGGCGCGCCGCCTATATCCACGGCTCCCTCCAGCGTGATGCCGGGCGCTGTCATCCCTGCAAGCCCATGTCCCAGAACCCGATTTCCAGCCGCACGGCTGTCGCGAATCGCCGCGAGAGCGTGGCCCAGCGCGGGCTGTCCTGCGGCGAAGGGCCCAGCCGCCGGGCCACTGCCCTGTCGATCAACGCGCCCGCATCGCGGCAGGCCTTCTGGAAATCGTGCCCGGCATAGGTGTCGATCCATTCGTCATAGGGCGTATTGCCCCGGCCCGCCGCCAGACGCAGCCCAATTTCTCCATAGCCCAGCACGCAAGGGGCGAGCGCCGCCAGCAGGTCCAGAAAATCACCCGAATGGCCCGCATCCAGCACATAGCGTGTATAGGCGATGTTCTGCACCGCCTCGGGCGCGGCGAACAGCGTCGCCTCGTCAATCCCCTCGCGCGTGCAGGTGGCGACATGCAGCGCGATTTCGCCGTTCAGCAGCGCATCGAGCGTATCGGTGGCAAAGCGCATTTCCTCGACCGTTTCCGCCTTCACCACCGCCAGCGCCCAGGCCCGCGAAAAATGGATGAGGAACACGTAATCCTGAATAAGATAGTTCAGAAAGGCTTGGCGCGGCAGGCTGCCATCGCGCAACCCTTCGACAAAGGGGTGATGGGTAAAGCGGTGCCACTCTTCTGCGGCCTCGCTCCGCCATTCGGTAAAGGTTGAGCCGTACATCACTGCGCCTCCTCTTCCGCGCCCGGATCGAGGGCAAGTTGCGATACCGGCAGCGCGTCGTCGATCAGGCCTGCATCCTCCAGAAACCGCTCGAAATCGGCATAGCGGGCGGCGTCGAAGGCGGCGGGGCGCAGGGCAAAACGGGGGATCGTATCCACCCAGGCCTGAGCATTCAGCGCATCGTCCAACTCGGGCGAGGTGGATTTGAAAATAGTCCAGCTATCTTCGGGGTGGTTGACAATATATTGCGTGGCCCTGCCGGTCGCGCGCAGGAACCGCGTGAGGAGGGCTGTGTCCATTGTTTCGGGATTGGCGACAAAGATCAGTTCGTCATAGGGGGGAATGCCGGCCTCTTCGATGAAGAAACAGGTGCCGGGGGAACCTTCGATATCCATCTGCGTCAGTTCAAAATTGCGGTAGGCGCCGATCACCGCATCCACCTGCCCGGACATGACAGCAGGGCTGAGCGCCCAGTTGACGTTGATCATCTCCACGTCGTCCAGCGCCACGCCCTGCGCATTCAGGATCGCGGTCAGCAGCGCCTCCTCGACACCCGCGACGGAAAAGCCGATCTTGTGGCCCTTCAGATCGGCAATCTGTTTGATGGGTCCGTCCTTCAGCACCAGAAGGCAGTTCAGCGGGCTGGCGATCAGCGTGCCGACGCGGATCAGCGGCAGACCCTCGGCCACCTGAAGGTGCAGTTGCGGCTGGTAGGACAGCGCCAGGTCGACCTGGCCCGCCGCCACCATCTTGGGCGGGGCCGAGGCATCGGCGGGTGCGACGATCTCCACCGAAAGCCCCTCATCGGCAAAATACCCCTGCTCCTGCGCAATGATGATGGGACCGTGATTGGGGTTGACGAACCAGTCCAGCACAACGGTCATCTTGTCCTGAGCAATAGAGGGGGTCGATGTAACAATGCTTATAAAGGCGGCGAGGGCGAGGGTTTTCATATCGGCTCCTTGGCCAGGAAGGGCAGGGCCGACAGATTGAGCGGAAAATGGGCACCGGGCCATGCGGGCCTTGGGCAAACTCCGTTCCCTCCGCCGGTACTGACCGGATCAGGTTCGATGGGTCGGCGCATTGCCTCTCAGCCCCGGCATTACGGAGCACCCCAACGGATGCCGGAACCCTACCAAGGCCGGGATAGGCTTGCAAGCGGCGCATGGCTTGCAAATTCACCCGTTCAGCTTGGCCGTGAAAGGCGATAGGTTGCGCCCGATGATACCCAGGACACCTCGCGGAGTAATCCCCATGCTGCCACGGCCCGGAACCTTGCCGATGCGGCTGGTCTATATGCTTATCGGTGCAATTGCAGGTCTTTCGGTCTGGGCATTGGGGGACGTGTTGCCGGATGTGATGCCGAACGCGCGTATGATGTTGCTCATCAGTGCCGCCGGTTTTGGGTTCTTCGGCATTCTGGCGGCGCTTTTGGGGCCGGTGAGCGCGGTGCGGGCCGCGGTTGCGGCGCTGGCGATGGCCTTGCCTGCCGCGCTGCTGCTGCTATGGGCCAGCTTTCGTTACAACACTGCCGCTGCATTCATGGATCGCGGCTATGGCAGCGGCGCCTTTCTTTATCTTCTGGCGATCGGGGCGCCCTTTGTCATCGCGGCGCTGCATCGGCGCGGGGGATGGCGCCATTATGGCGCGCTGTTCGATGCCGCGTGGAATCTGGTGGTGCGTGTAGCGGCAGGCTGGCTTTTCGCCGGCGTGGTCTGGCTGGTGCTGCTTCTGTCGGATCAGCTTCTCGGCCTTGTGAACATCGGCATCATCAAGGATCTCATCGCTCTGGCCCCTGTTCCCTACCTTGTCACCGGTATCGCGCTGGGCCTTGGCCTCTCCATCGTGCACGAGCTGCGCGACTATGTGTCGCCGTTTCTGGCAATTCAACTGCTGCGGGCTCTTCTGCCCGCGCTGCTGCTGGTGCTGGCCGTTTTCATCGCGGCATTGCCGCTGCGCGGGCTTGCCAATCTTTTTGGTCAGTTCTCGGCCGCAGCCACGCTGATTGCGGTGACGCTGGCGGGCGTCACGCTGATCACCACGGCGATTCACCGTGATGATGGGATGTCGGTGCAGGGCAGGGGCATGTTGCTGGCCACGCGTGTGCTGAGCGGGCTGCTGCCGGTTCCCGCCGCACTGGCGCTCTGGGCGGTCTGGCTGCGGGTGGATCAGCATGGGCTGACGCCGAACCGGATTGCGGCGGGCATTGCGGCGGGCGTGGCACTGGCCTATGCGCTGGCCTATGCCGCTGCGCTGGTTACGCAAGGTAACTGGCGCCGCCATCAGCGCGGTGTGAACAAGTGGATGGCGCTCGCGACATTGGCGATCTCGGTGCTGTGGCTGACGCCTCTTCTGAACCCTGAACGTCTGTCGACGGCCAGCCAGATTTCGCGCGCGCAGGCGGGCGCGGCGCATGAGGACCTGCCTTTGTGGGAAATGGCGCATGAGTGGGGCATCGCGGGCCAACGCGGTCTGAACCGGCTTAAAGCGGCGGCGAAGGCGGCCGGAGATGAGGATATGCTTGCTCAGATCAGCCATGCGCGACTGGCGCCGAGCAGGTGGGACTACTCTGAACGGCATGCCTCTGACGACACCACTTCGCTGGACGGCGTCGTTCCCCTTCGCCCCGAGGGCAGCACTCTGCCGCCCGGCGCGCTGGAAGGGCTGGACCCGGAAGAGCGCCGCCGGATTCGGGAAGCATGCAGCCGCCGCCTGACAGGGGGGCGTCCCGGCTGTGTCATCGTGATCGCACCGTTCGAGCCGACCGAGACGGCGGATCGCGCCATCGGCTTTTATGCGACCGCCGAGGATGCCGCCAGATTGGTGGCCTACCGGCTGCACGAGGGCCGTCTGATCGTGCAGGGATCGCCGCGTGATATCCGCGCCGGCAATTATCCCTATGCCTCCAGCACCGTGATCAGGGAGATTCTGGCGGGCGAGTTCCGCCTGGTTCCCGCACCGCGCACCGTGCTGGAGGTTGGCGGAATGCAACTCTTTCCCGAAAACTGACGCCTGTGTTGCGAAAAATTTCCTGAATTCACGATCTGCCGGAGGTAAAACTGGCTCTGATCGCTCCACGGCCATTCCTCAGCGTCGATTGAAATTTGCGGGCTGGCCCCATATGACTGCGGACGCAGCCGTTGGAGGGCACAGATGCAGATCAAGGTTCTGGACGCGCGCTTGTTTGAGTGGGGACTTCCTGCATTTCAGACCGAAGGCGCGGCGGGAATAGACCTTTTCGCCTGTCTCGACGGCGTTCTTCATGTCGCGGCCGGGCAGCCGGCGCGTCTGGTGCCGTCCGGCATGGCGCTGAGGTTTGATAATATGGCGCTGGCGGGTCTGGTCCTGCCCAGATCCGGCCTTGGGCACAAGAAGGGGCTGGTACTGGGCAATACCGTCGGGCTGATCGATCCTGATTATACCGGCGAGATCCTGATCAGCGTCTGGAACCGCAACCCACCGGGTATGCCGCCGATCGAATTGCACCCCGGAGAGCGCATTGGCCAGATGATCTTTGTTCCAATCGTCCGGCCGGTCTTTGATCTGGTCGAGGAGTTCCATACGCCGACCGCGCGCGGGGCGGGGGGCTTCGGCTCGACCGGAGCCCGCTGATGGTGATGGTTCTCATTCTGGCCGCCGCTCTTTGGGGTCTGGGGGCGCTGCTGGGCACGCCCGCACGGCTGCGCTGGACGATGATCGGGTGCTTGTGGCTGGGCGTGGTGCTGCTGCATCTGCTGCTGCCCGTGGGCGCACCGCTGCGGGTGGCGACCGGCGGCAGCGCCGCGCCCTGGCTTTTGCTCGGCGGGTTTGCGGCGCTCGTCCTCATTTATCGCGCCGGGCTCCTCCGTATGCGCCGCCGTGCCGAGATGCGGCGTGCGCCACCGGCACGCAGCGGCGCCTTTTCGGAGGCAGAACTGGAACGCTACGCGCGGCACATCATGCTGCGGGAGGTTGGCGGGCCGGGGCAGAAGGCGCTGAAAGAGGCCAGCGTTCTGGTGATCGGGGCGGGCGGTCTGGGATCGCCGGTGATGAGCTATCTGGGGGCGGCGGGCGTGGGCACCATCGGCGTGATCGACGATGACGTGGTGGATCTGTCCAATCTTCAGCGCCAGGTGATTCACCGCGATGCGGATATCGGCATGCCAAAGGTGCATTCCGCCGCCGCCGCCCTGCGCGCGCTCAACCCCCATGTCACGGTGCGCCCCTACGCGCGGCGGCTGGACGACCAGATAGCGACCGATCTTTTTGAGGACTACGATATCATTCTGGATGGCACCGATAATTTCGCCACGCGCCATCTGGTCAACCGCACCGCGGTTGCCACCCGCAAGCCGCTGATTTCGGGCGCGCTCACCCAGTGGGAGGGGCAGCTGAGCGTGTTTGACCCCGCGCGCGGCGCGCCCTGCTATGCCTGCATCTTTCCGGACATTCCCGCCGCAGGGCTGGCTCCGTCCTGCGCCGAGGCGGGGGTGATGGGACCGCTGCCCGGCGTCATCGGCGCGATGATGGCGGGCGAAGCGATCAAGCTGATCACGGGGGCGGGGGCGCCCCTGCGCGGCACGCTGCTCATCTATGACGCGCTTTACGCCGATGCGCGCCGCATCACCATCAAACGCCGCGCGGATTGCGCCGTCTGCGGCACGAAGGAGACATCATGACCAACCCTCTCTTGGACGAATGGAATACGCCTTTTGCCATCGCCCCGTTCAATCGCATCAGCGACGATGATTTCGCCCCCGCTCTGGACGCGGCGCTGGCGCTGGCCAGGACCGAGATCAGCGCAATCGCTGACACTGCCGAGCCGCCGAGCTTTGCCAACACCATCGAGGCGCTGGAGGCGTCCGGCAAGGCGCTGGACCGGGTGCTGAGCGTTTTCTACACGGTCGCGGGCGCTGACAGCAATCCGGCCCGCCAGGCATTACAGCGCGAATTCGCGCCGAAACTGGCCGCCTATTCCTCATGGGTCTATGCGCAGAAACCTCTTTTTGCGCGGATCGCGGCGCTGTGGGATCAGCGCGATGATCTGGATCTTACCGATGAGCAGGCGCGTGTGCTGATGCTGGCGCATCGCAATTTCCTGCGCCACGGTGCCGCGCTCAGTGGCGCGCAGGAGGCGCGGATGCAGGCGATCATGTCCCGTCTGGCAGAGCTGGGCACGGCTTTCACCCAGAACCTTCTGGCGGATGAGGCAGGCTGGCGGATGGAGCTGGTCGAGAACGATCTGGAGGGATTGCCGGATTTCCTGATTCGGGCGGCGCGCGCTGCTGGTGCCGAGGCGGGGCTGGAGGGGCCTGTCATCACCCTGTCGCGGTCGCTGATCGTGCCCTTCCTGCAATTCTCCCCGCGCCGCGATCTGCGCAAACAGGCGTTCGATGCATGGACCGCCCGGGGCGCGAATGGCGGCGCGACCGATAACCGCGCGATTGCCGCCGAAACGCTGGCGCTGCGGGCCGAACGCGCCGAACTTCTGGGCTACGACAGCTTTGCCGACTTCAAGCTGGAGACGGAGATGGCCAAGACGCCCGCCGCCGTGCGCGATCTGCTGATGCAGGTCTGGGTACCGGCCAAGGCGCAGGCCGACCGCGACGCCAGAGTGCTGGCGGATATGATGCACAAGGACGGCATCAACGACGATCTGGCCCCATGGGATTGGCGTTATTACGCGGAGAAGCGCAGGCAGGAGGAGCATGATCTGGATGAGGCGGAATTGAAGCCCTATCTGCAACTGGACCGCATGATCGAGGCGGCATTCGCCTGCGCGAACCGCCTGTTCGGGCTGGAATTCAAGCCGGTCGATCTGCCGCTCTATCATCCCGATTGCCGCGCGTGGGAGGTCACACGCGATGGCGCGCATGTGGCCGTCTTTATCGGAGATTACTTCGCTCGCGCGTCCAAACGATCGGGTGCCTGGTGCAGCGCGATGCGCTCGCAGGCGAAATTTCCCGTGCGACAGGGGCCCGTCGTCATCAACGTCTGCAATTTTGCCAAGGGTGCTCCCGCGCTGCTCAGCTATGATGACGCGCGGACGCTCTTTCATGAATTTGGCCACGCGCTGCACCAGATGCTGTCGGACGTGACCTATGAAAGCGTCAGTGGCACATCCGTCGCTCGCGATTTCGTCGAATTGCCCAGCCAGCTTTATGAGCATTGGCTGGAAGTGCCTGAAGTGTTGGCCGAATTCGCCACCCATGCCGATACCGGCGCGCCGATGCCTCAGAAACTTCTGGAAAAGGTGCTGGCCGCGGCCACGTTCGACATGGGTTTCCAGACGGTGGAATATGTCGCCTCCGCCCTGGTTGATCTGAGCTTTCACGAAGGTGCGCCGCCTGCCGACCCCATGCAGCGGCAGGCCGAGATGCTGGCGCAGATCGGTATGCCCGCCGCCATTACCATGCGCCATGCCACCCCGCAATTTGCGCATGTCTTTTCCGGCGACGGCTACAGTTCAGGCTATTACAGCTACATGTGGTCCGAGGTGATGGACGCGGATGCGTTTGCTTCCTTCGAGGAGGCGGGCGGTGCATTCGATCCCAGCCGCGCCCGCGCGCTGGAGCATCACATCCTGTCGCGCGGCGGATCGGCGGATGCCGAAGCGCTTTATCTGGCGTTTCGCGGCAGGTTGCCGGGGGTCGAGGCGCTGCTGAAAGGGCGCGGACTGGCGGCCTGATCTTGCGCAGGGGCACCGGCGGTGCCATTGTCGCCCGTAACCCCTGGGGAGGCTTCCATGCGCAAATTCATGGTGATACTGGATGACAGCCGTGAGTGCCTGAACGCCATGCGCTTTGCCGCGATGCGCGCCGCCAGAACCCAAGGCGGCGTCACGATCCTGTCGATCATCCCGCCCGATGAGTTCAACCACTGGATCGGCGTGGGAGACGTCATGCGCGAAGAGCAGCGCGAGCGGATCATGGCGCATTTCGAGGTCTTCGCCAAATGGATGCGCGACAAGCAAGGTGTTGATCCCGAACTGGTCATCCGTGAGGGCGAGCCGGTGGCCGAGATCATCGCCCAGATCGCCGAAGACGCGGAGGTCGGCGTGCTGGTCCTGGGTGCCTCCGGGGATCGGGGGGGGCCGGGACCGCTGGTCACCCAACTCAGCCGCTCGGCAGGCAGCCTGCCCATCCCCATCACGATCGTACCGGGCGATCTGAGCAAGGACCGGCTGGAGCTGATTACCTGACGGAGCCGCGCCGCAACTGCAAATCAGGCACATGCACAGTTTAGAATCGTTCCAAACCTTGACGACGGGCGCTGCGGAGCGCATATACTGAGTCAACTAATACAGGGGTGTCCCATGTTCATTCAGACCGAATCCACGCCGAACCCGGCGACGCTGAAATTCCTGCCCGGACAGACCGTCCTGCCAGCCGGGACGGCGGATTTTCCGTCGCCCGAAAACGCTGCTGCATCCCCGCTGGCCACGCGGATCTTTGGGGTGGACGGCGTCATGGGAGTGTTCTTCGGCAGCGATTTCGTGACCGTCACCAAGGCGCAGGACGCCGAGTGGGATCACATCAAACCCGCCATTCTGGGCGCAATCATGGAGCATTTCCAATCCGGGCTGCCTGTCATGAAGGATGGCGGAACAGTGGCGTCGGGACATTCCGAGCATACCGGAGAGGATGGCGAGATCATCAACCAGATCAAGGAATTGCTGGATACGCGCGTGCGCCCCGCTGTGGCGCAGGATGGCGGTGACATCACGTTTCACGGCTTTGATCGCGGCATCGTCTACTTGCACATGCAAGGCGCCTGCGCGGGCTGCCCGTCATCGACGATCACGCTGAAGATGGGGATCGAGAATCTCTTGCGCCATTATATTCCCGAGGTGACAGAAGTGCGCCCCATCGGTGTCTGACGCATATACTCTGGGCTTTGATACATCGGCCGCGCATTGCGCGGCCGCTTTGCTGTGTGGCTCCCGTCTGGTCGCGGCCCGCGCAGAGCAGATGACCCGCGGCCAGGCCGAACGGCTGATGCCTTTGCTGGAGGAGCTTCTGCACGAGTGTGGCATCGCGTGGGGTGACCTTGGGCGGATCGGCGTCGGGGTCGGGCCGGGCAATTTTACCGGCATCCGCATCGGCGTCTCGGCGGCCCGGGGGCTGGCTTTGGCGCTGGAAATTCCGGCAATCGGTGTAACCGGATTTCAGGTGATCGCGTTCGGAGACAGTGCCCGGCATATCGCGGCAATCCCCGCGCCGCGCGATCATCTGCATGTGCAGATGCCGGGCGGTGAGCAAGAGCTGGTGCCGATGGCCGACGCCGCGGCTATGGGCGCGCCGCTGCGTTACCTGCCCGAGCCGGGCGAAACAACGCGGCGCATCGCCTGCCTGGCCTCGGTGGCCACACCCGGCGCCGCGCCGGCGCCGCTTTATCTGCGGGCGGCCGACGCGGCACCGGCGCGCGATGCTCCCCCGGTGCTCCTTGATTAGCGCGCCCGGGGATCTGGCCCGCCTGCATGGCCGCGCATTTGCGGGGCAGGGCCGTGGTTGGAGCGCGGCGGAGTTTCGGGATCTGCTCGCCTCACCGCTCACTTGTCTGTGTGCAGGGCGGCACGGCTTTGCCTTGTCGCGCGTGATCGCGGATGAGGCCGAGCTTCTGACGCTGGCGACCGATCCTGATTATCGCAGGCGGGGCGTGGCCACGGAAATGTTGCAAATGGTTGAGGCCGCTCTTGCCACGCGCGGCGCGGCGCGGCACTTTCTGGAAGTCGCAGCCGATAATTCTGCAGCGCAGGTGCTCTATGCCAGGGCAGGATATGTCCATTCCGGCCGCCGTGCCGGATATTACAGGCGCGCAGGCGGTATATGTGTGGATGCGCTGCTGATGGAAAAGGCTCTGTGCAGCTGACAGCCCGATGTTGAGGATCAACATCCTTTGGCGCTCCGGCGTTTGCTGGTGCTTGCAAAGGCTCGGCATTGAGGGCTACCAAAGGTGATGCAGATTTATCTTCCCATTGCCGAAGTCTCGGTCAACGCCTTTCTTTTGCTGGGGCTGGGCGGGCTCGTTGGCATCCTGTCAGGCATGTTCGGCGTCGGCGGGGGTTTCCTGATGACGCCCCTGCTGTTTTTCATCGGCATTCCCCCTGCTGTTGCCGTGGCAACCGGTGCCAACCAGATCGTCGCTTCGTCCTTTTCGGCTGTGCTGGCACATTTCAAACGCCGCACCGTCGATTTCAGGATGGGCACGGTATTGCTGATCGGCGGGCTGGTCGGGGCCGGTCTGGGCGTGCTCCTGTTCAATTACCTGCGGGCGCTGGGGCAGGTCGATCTACTGGTCACGCTGTTTTACGTCGTGTTTCTGGGGATCGTCGGCGCGCTCATGTTCGTCGAAAGCCTGAGCGCGATTCGCCGCACCCGCAGTGGCAAGCCCGCAATGAAGCGCAAGAAACACACATGGGCGCAGAAGCTGCCGCTGAAGATGCGCTTTCGCACGTCGGGGCTTTATATCAGCGTTATTCCACCAGTTCTGGTAGGGGTCGCGGTGGGCGTATTGGCCGCGATCATGGGGGTAGGCGGCGGATTTATCATGGTGCCCGCGATGATCTATCTGCTGGGCATGCCAACCAAGGTGGTGATCGGCACATCGCTTTTCCAGATCATCTTCGTCGCCGCATTTACCACTCTCCTGCATGCGATCAGCAGCCATATCGTTGACGTCGTTCTGGCAGTGCTGCTGATTCTGGGCGGCGTCATCGGGGCACAGTTCGGCACGCGGATCGGCAGCCTGATGAAGGCGGAGCAATTGCGCATCCTGCTGGCGATCCTTGTATTGGCCGTATGCTTCAAGCTGGGGCTGGACCTGCTGCTACAGCCCGGCGAGCCCTATTCGATCAGCGCGGCAGACGCACCGTGACGCTGCGGCTGGCGCTCGCGCTTTTGCTGCTTGCCGCGCCTCCTGCGCGCGCAGAAGAAGTGGTGTTAGGCCTCAGCCAGAACAGCATCTCCATTGACACAACGTTCAGCGGGTCAGAAATACTGCTTTTTGGCGCGATCAAGCGCGAGGTCGCGATTCCGCCCGATGAGCTGGGCGTTGTCGTCACCATTGCGGGGCCGAGCCAGCCCCTGGACGTGCGCCGCAAGGAACGCAGGTTCGGTATCTGGGTCAATGTCGATACGGTCGAGGTCGATTCCGCGCCCAGTTTCTATGCGGTGGCGACCAGCGGCCCGTGGAACGAGGTGCTGAGCCAGGTCGAGGATCTGCGTCACAAGATTTCGATCCCCCGCGCAATCCGGTCCGTCGGGGCGCCGAGCAGCGTACAGAACGCGCAGGATTTCACCGATGCGATCATTCGCATCCGCAGTCGCACCGGCGCTTATCAAACCAACGAGGGCGCGGTCGATCTGTCCGAGCAGACGCTGTTCCGCACCTCGGTGGATCTGCCGTCGAACCTGACCGAAGGTGCGTATGTCACCCGCATTTTCCTGACGCGGCGCGCCGCCGTGGTATCGAAATACGAGACGGTGATCGACGTGCGCAAGGTGGGCATGGAGCGGTGGCTGTTCGAGCTGTCGCGCGACAACGCGATGATCTACGGGCTGATGTCCCTGACCATTGCGATCGGCGCCGGCTGGGGTGCCTCGGCCGCGTTCCGCCTTCTGCGGCGCGGATAGGAATGCGTTATTCCTCGCCGGCCTCCAGCGTCAGGGGCACGGGTTTGCTGCGCAGATCGTCCACGCGCAGCGCATGTTCGGGTTTGGACAGCCGGTTGCGCACCACCCAATGCAGCCTTTCCTCGGCCCGGGTGATCGCCACATAGGCAAGGCGCTTCCACAGCGGCTGGCCTGCCTCGCTGCGGCCCATCCGGGCGGCGGCGTAAAGATCGGGGGCAAACACCTGCACGTCCTTCCATTGCGAGCCCTGCGCCTTGTGAATCGTGACGGCGGCGCCGTGCAAAAAGGTCGCGCCCATATGCGCAGCAAAGGGAATGAACGGCTCCTCCTCGTCCGGTTTCTCGATTTTCACGATAGAGGCCGCGCTGATCTGCGGGTCCTCGGCCCCCATCACATGCAGGCGCGAGAAACCCGGTTTTCGCCCCGGTCCAAGATAGATGACCTGCGCGCCCTTGATCAGCCCCCGTGCCTCCAGGTCCAGTCGCTTCTTGCGGTGTTTCAGCGGCAGTTCGATTCCGTCGCAGATCAGCGGCTCTCCCTCCAGCAGGGCGTCTGCGGGGGCATGATGGACCGAGCGGAAGGCGTTGATCAGGCGGATGCGCGTGGCATTGCGCCACACCAGAACCGGGCTGCGTGCCATCAGATCCACCTGCACGCGCTGCGCCCATTGCACGCGGTCGTCGCGCCGGGCCGCGTCTTCGATCATCCGCTCGAACTCGTGAAATTCAAGCGCAGGGTCGGCCAGCGCATGTGCCAGATCGAGGATCGGGTTATCGGCATCCTGGCGGTGGATGCGGTGCAGGACCAGCTTGGCAGGTTCCGGCAGGCTTTCGAACACCATGCCGCCCGGTGCGTTGACCGGCGCCAGCTGTGCCGGATCTCCAAACAACAGCAGAAACGGAAAGATCTCCTTCAGATCGTCCAGTTGCGTTGTGTCCAGCATGCTGGCCTCATCGACCAATCCGATGTCCAGAGGCTCCTCGCGCCGTTTCCATCCGGTGATGAAATCGCTGCCCTTCAGCCCGGCGGCGGCCAGCGCGCCCGGGATCGATTTGTTGGTCTGGTAAAAGGCAAAGGCCCGGTCGAGCGCGGTTTCCGGCAGCTCGGTCATTTCGGGACGCTCGCCATTGCCTGCCAGCCATTCGGCAATCTTCTCGTAGTGCGGATCGTAGACGGGCGTATAAAGGATGCGGTGGATCGTGGTGGCCGGCACTCCGCGCATGCGCAGGACAGATGCCGCCTTGTTCGTCGGGGCAAGGATGGCCAGCGTGCGGCGATCCTTGCGCTTCCTGCCCTCATAATCGCCCGAGACGATATCAACGCCCGCCTGCTCCATCGCGTGGTAGAGCGCCGCCAGAAGCAATGTCTTGCCCGAGCCAGCCTTGCCGATGACGGCCATCACCTCTGCCTCGCCATCGCCCGGTGGGATGGTCGTGCCGTTCAGCAGATCGACGCCTGCCGTGCGAAGCGCAGAGGCGATGCGGTCATGCGCCTCCGCCTGATCGGGGGAATATGTGAGGGCGGTTTCTGTCATGGGCGGACAGTATCGCCCGGGGGCGGAGGGTGCCAGCGAAAGACGCGCCCGGCATGGCGAAATGCCGGGCGCAATACGGGCTCAGATCGTCTGATCGTACTCGCCGACCGAGGGCTCGGTGCGGATGACCGCGTCGATATCGGCAAAGATCGCGCGCATCTCCGCATCGCTTTCGCTGCTCTCGCAGACGACAACCAGATTGGGCGTATTGGACGATGCGCGCACCAGACCCCAACTCCCATTGTCGAGAATCACGCGCGCGCCGTTGACGGTAACGACCTCGGCGATCTTGCGCCCTGCCAGCGGTTTGCCCGCCTCGTGATGGGCCACCAGCTTGGCGACCAACCGGTCCAGCACGTCGTATTTTTCCAGATCGGGGCAATAGGGCGACATGGTCGGCGTGGAGTAGGTGACGGGCAGGGCGCGGCGCAGATCGGCCATGGATTTGCCCGGATTACGGTCCATCAGCTTGCAGATCTCCACGGCGACGCGCATCCCGCAGTCATAGCCCCGCCCGATCGGTTCGGCCAGAAAGTAGTGGCCGGATTTCTCGAACCCCGCCAGCGCGCCCAGTTCCTTGACCCGGCGTTTCATGTGGCTGTGGCCGGTTTTCCAGTAGTCAGCCTTGGCGCCGTGCGCCAGAAGCTCGGGGTCGGATGCAAAGAGACCGGTGGATTTGACATCCGCCACAAACGTGCTGCCGGGATAAAGGCGGACAAGGTCGCGCGCCATGATGACGCCCATCTTGTCGGCGAAAATCTCTTCGCCCTCATTGTCGACGACGCCGCAGCGATCGCCATCCCCGTCGAAACCCAGCGCGAAATCGGCCCCCGAGGCGCGCACCGAGGCTGCCATGTCGTGCAGCATCTCCATCGCTTCGGGGTTGGGGTTGTAATGGGGGAAGGTGTAATCCAGTCTGTTGTGGGATGGCACCACCTCGACCCCCATTCGGGCGAACAATTCGGGCGCGAAGGCGGAAGCCGTGCCGTTACCGGTGGCGCATACCACTTTCAGCGGACGTGTCATCTTGAAATCGCCAACCAGATCGTCCAGATACGCCTCGCGCACCCCGTCGATGAATTCATAGCCGCCGCCGGGGCGGGGCTGCCCGCGCCCTTCCAGCACGATGGCCTTCAACTCGTTCATTTCATCGGGGCCATGGGTCAGGGGGCGCTCGAACCCCATCTTCACGCCGGTCCAGCCGTTCGGATTATGCGAGGCGGTCACCATGGCGACGGCAGGTGCGTCGAGATGAAACTGTGCGAAATAGGCCATGGGGCTGAGGGCCGGGCCGATATCCAGCACCTTTATCCCGGCCTGCATCAGGCCCAGCATCAGGGCGTTCTTGATGGTCAGCGAATAGTCGCGGTAATCATTGCCCACGGCGATCACAGGCTCGATCCCGCGCGCGATCATCTGCGTTCCAAGACCCAGCCCCAGCGCCGTCATTCCCGGCAGGTTGATCTCCTCGGGATATTTCCAGCGTGCGTCATATTCGCGAAAACCCGTGGGTGCGATCATCGGATCGCGCAGAAATTCCCATGTGTTCGGCGTTACGGTCGGGGCGGGTATGGTCACGGACGGATCTCACTTCATATGGTTACGGTAAAAGCCCCGGGCGGGAAGACCGCAGGGGGTAATAGGCACTGCGCCCTTGGCGATGCCAGATTGCGCGGGAAACATCAATTCAGGACAGGCCAGGTGCGCGCAAGACCTTGCCGATCCGGGGCCAATGCAGAGTTGAACCTGTCAATTGTACGAAAACGCTCATGCGATGCCACTTTGATATATATGCAGAGATGTAAATAATGTCTGCATTTCTTCTCCTCCTCCACTCTGCGGGGTTGGCAGGAAGGGGCAGCGCACCTTATCTGCAGAGCATGCCCGATCTTGCCGCCAATATCAGCCGATGCCGCCTGTGCGCAGACCGGTTTGCTGCCACGGCAACCGGCCACAGGCCGCGCCCGGTGGCGTGGTTTGCGCCCGGCGCGCGTCTGCTGATCGCGGGACAGGCGCCGGGGGCGCGTGTTCACGCCTCGGGCAAGCCGTTCAACGATGCGTCGGGGGCGCGGCTGCGCGAGTGGCTGGGGCTGGATGTCGAGGAGTTCTATGACCGGACGCGCGTGGCGTTCGTGCCGATGGCGTTCTGCTTTCCGGGATATAACGCCACGGGCAGCGATCTGCCGCCGCCCGCGCTGTGCCGCGATACATGGCACGATGAGGTGATGGCAGCATTGGCGCCAATCCGGCTGAAGGTGCTGGTGGGGGCGCATGCACACCGTTATCATCTGGGGATTCGCGGCAGCATGACGCAGACGGTCGCGCAATGGCGCGATTATGCGCCAGAGATTTTTGCCTTGCCGCACCCGTCCTGGCGCAATACCGCGTGGATAAGAAAAAATCCGTGGTTCGAAGCCGAGGTTCTGCCGGCGCTGCGTTCCCAAGTTGCAAAGGTGATGCAAGATGGCTGAGACCGAACTGGATCGCACCCATGCAGCGATGGAAGCCGCATCCGAGGATGGGGCGGCGCGGCTGGCATTCTATCACGCGCTGGCCGACTCGCAGCTTTTCCTGCTGTTGGTGGCTGAGGCGGAGGGCGATGACATTGCGCCGCAAACCTATGAGGTGGACGGCGCTCCACACGCTCTGGCGTTTGATACCGAAGACCGGCTGGCGGAATTCACCGGGACGATCGCGCCCTATGCTGCGCTGCCGGCCCGGACGCTGGCCGGGATGCTGGCCGGCGTCGGGGCAGGGCTGGGGCTGAACCTCGGCGTTGCATCATCCTCGATCCTTCTGCCGCCCGAAGCGCTTGTCTGGCTGGAACAGACGCTGGCAGAGGGGGGCGGTACCGAGGGCAGTCTGCGCCCCGAGGCACTGGTGCCACCCGAAAACATTCCGCACCCCATGCTGAAGGCGCTTGACGCCAAGCTGGCGCGGGCAGGCGGGCTGGCCAGCCATGCCTGCCTTGTCGGAACGCGCTATCCGGGTGGCGAAGCGGGGCATCTGCTTGTCTTCATCAACGCTGCGCCGGGAGGCGAGGAAACTCTCACGCGGGCTGTGTCGGAGGTGCTGACATTCTCCGCGACCCTGACCGGGCCGTTCGATGTCGGCTTTGCCGCAGCGGGCAGCGCGCTGGCGCAGCGGGTGGAAAAGGTTGGGCTGCGTATTGATTTGCCCAAACCCGATGCGCCCGCTCCACCGTCCGCCCCCGGATCTGATCCGGACACGCCGCCCCGGCTGCGCTAGGCGCGGGTCAGTATCCCAGATTACGGTCCACCAGATGCAGCAGCGGCTCGCCCGCTTCGCTGCGGCGGATGTTTTCGGCGATCACCTCGCTGGCGGTGTCCTTGCGCGTCTCTGATGCGACATGCGGTGTGACCGTAACCGAAGGATGCGCCCAATAGGGATGATCGGGCGGCAGCGGCTCCACCCGGAAAACGTCGAGGGTGGCGTGGGCGATATGGCCGGTATCCAATGCGTGCAGCAGGGCATCGTCGTCGATCAGCGGGCCGCGGCCGGGATTGATGATAAACGCGCCCTGCGGCATCTGCGCCAGGGCCTGCGCATCCAGCAGGTTTTCGGTTTCAGGCGTTTTGGGCAGAAGCAAGACAAGAATCTGTGCCGTCCTGAGCGCCTCACGCAGGCCCGCGTCGCCGTGCAGGCAGCGGATGCCGGGAATATCCTTGGCAGAGCGGCTCCAGCCCGTCACGTCAAATCCAAGCCCCGCCAGCGCCCTGCCGCAGGCCGACCCCAGCGCGCCGAGGCCCAGAATGGTAACCGGACGATTTTGCGCCAAAGGCGGGGCGTCATTGCGCCAGATGCCGTCCTGTCCGTGGATATGCGCGTCCATCCCCAGATGATGGCGCAGCACGTGGCCTGTCACCCATTCCACCATGCCCTGCGTCATTCCCTCATCCACCATCCGGGCCAGTGGCTGGGTCAAACTGCGATTGCCGACAACATTTTCCACCCCGGCCCACAGGTTCAGCACAGCCCGGCAGCGTGTGTAGGGCGCAAAATCCTGAACCGGCCCGTTAGGAGCGAGAACGATGTAATCCACATCCTGCGGCGCGATATCCGTGGACAGGTTGAAATCCTCCAGCCCTGCGGCGCCCAGCGCCTTGCGCAGCGGCGCTTCATAACGCGCCCAGCTTGCAGGCCTGGCAGCGAAAAGGATGTTGATCATGGATTACCTCGGCTTGTGGACATGCGCGCTCTGGACCATGCCAAATCCCAACATCAGGATCAACATGGCCGACCCGCCATAACTGACCAGCGGCAGCGGAACGCCCACAACAGGCGCAAGCCCCATCACCATCGACATGTTCACCGCAAAAAACAGGAAAAACGTCGCCGCCATGCCCAGCGTCAGAAGGGAGGAAAACCTGTCGCGGTTGGTCATTGCCATGCTGATGCAGAACATGATGACCAGCGCATAAAGGCCCAGAAGCGACACCCCGCCGATAAAACCGAACTCCTCAGCCAGAGTGGTAAATATGAAATCGGTATGTTTCTCGGGGAGGAAATTCAGCCGCGATTGCGTGCCCTGCATGAAGCCCCGCCCGGTCCAGCCGCCCGATCCCAGCGCGATCTTGGACTGGGTTATATGATAGCCCGCACCCAAGGGATCCTGGCTGGGATCCAGAAACGTGTCGATCCGGCGGAACTGGTAATCGGCCAGCAATTGCCATTCGGTGCCGCGGCTTTGAAATACTGTTGTCACCAACCCGATTCCGGCCGCGATCACGGCGGCGAAATAAGCCCAGTGGACGCCAGCCAGAAACATCATCGCACCGCCTACCGTGATCAGCAGGATGGAGGTGCCCAGATCGGGCTGCACCAGAACCAGATAGACAGGCACCAGTACAATCAGGACGGGAAACATCACCCACAAGGGTCGAGAAGTTTTATGCAAAGGCAGCCAGTCGTAATACGCCGCCAGCGCCATCACCAGGGTGATCTTCATGATTTCGGACGGTTGCAGCCGTATGAAACCCAGATCGATCCAGCGCTGCGCGCCCATGCCGATCGTGCCGAAAAGCTCGACTGCCACGAGCAGCGCCAGCGATATCAGATAGGCCACTGCGGCAATGTTGCGCCAGAACCAGATCGGTATCATGGCCACGATCAGCATGAGCGCCAGACCTGCGCCATAGCGTTTCATCTGCGCATCCATCCACGGCTCGGCCGATCCGCCTGCCACGGAATAGAGCATCAGGAAGCCGATGCAGGCGACGGTGGACAAGAGCACGATCAGGGGCCAGTTCACATAAAGGATCTTGCGCAGGCCTGCCGGGACGGATTTGACGGAGTAATCGAGATAGCTCATGCGCGGTCGCTTGCGGGTTGGCCATGATCGGGGCGGGCCTCGCGCAGGCGTTCCTGCTGGAGGCGGATATGCTCGCGATCGGCGGCCGGATAGGCGGTCAGGGGCGGATCGCCCTTGTAGAGCGCCTGCAGCGTCACATCGCGCGCGATGGGCCCGGCCACGGACGAGCCGCCCCCGCCATGTTCGACCACGACCGCAACGGCCACCTTTGGCGCGACGGCGGGCGCATAGGTGACAATCAAAGCGTGATCGCGGCGGTCCCAGGGCAGATCGTCATTGCTCCGCACCCCTTGCGCCCGTTCGGCGGCGGTGATGTTGCGCACCTGGCTTGTCCCGGTCTTGGCGGCCATTTCCATCCCCTCGGCGACGACGCGGCTGCGATAGGCCGTGCCGCGTTTGTTGTTCGAGACGTCATACATGGCGCGGCGGATATTGCGCAGGTTGTTCTGGTTCAGCCCCAGATCCTCGCCGTGGCCGGTGGGTTCCTCGATCGCATCTATGGATTTTATCAGGCGCGGCGCCACCGCGCGCCCGGTGGCAAGGCGCGCGGTCATCACCGCAAGTTGCAGCGGCGAGGTCAGAACGAACCCTTGGCCAATGGATGCGTTCACGCTGTCCCCGATTACCCATTCGGCGCCGCGCGCCTTCCGTTTCCATTCCTTGGTGGGAATGAGCCCCGCGGCGACGCTGGTCATGGGCAGGTCATGCTCCACGCCCATTCCCAGCTTATGCGCCATGTCGCTGATCCGCTCGATACCCGTGCGCATTGCCATCTCATAGAAATAGACGTCGCAGCTTTCACGCAAGGCGCTGCCGAGATTCATGTTGCCATGTCCACCGCGCTTCCAGCAGTGGAACTTGCGCCCTGAAACCTCCAGATGGCCGGGGCAATGAACCGTGTCTTCGGCGCGGGCCTGTCCGCCTTCAAGGGCGGCCAGCGCGGTCACCATCTTGAAGGTGGAGCCGGGGGGGTAGACACCCTGCACCGCCTTGTTGGGCAGGGGGCGGTATTTATTCTCCAGCAGCGCCTTGTAGTCGGCCACGGAGATGCCGCGGACGAAGAGATTGCTGTCAAAGCCGGGGGTCGAGACGGTGGCCAGTATGTCACCGCTGTCGCAATCGAGCACGACGGTCGCGGCGCTTTCGCCCTTGAGGCGCGCGTGGATGTAGGATTGCAGATGGCTGTCGGTGGTGATCTGGATGTCCTTGCCCGGCTGTCCTTCGCGGCGGTCCAGTTCGCGCATGACGCGGCCTGCTGCGTTCTGCTCGACCCGCTTGGTGCCGGCCTTTCCGCGAAGAATATCCTCGCGCCGCGCTTCAAGGCCGATCTTGCCGATCTGGAACCGCGGGATCAGCAGGAGCTGGTCGGGCGCGTCGATCTTTTCCAGATCCTTTTCGCTGACCGCGCCGACATAGCCCAGAACATGCGCGTATTCCTGCTCCATCGGATAGCGCCGGGACAGGCCGACTTCGGGGCGTACGCCGGGCAGGGCAGGGGCGTTGACGGCAACGCGGCTCAGCTCCGCCCAGCTGACCCGGTCCGCGATGGTGACGGGATGAATGCGCGAGCGGCGCATTTCCTCGCGCGCGCGCTCCAGCTCTTCGGGGTCCAGTTCAATCAGCTGGCCCAGCCGCGCGAGGGTATCCTCGACATCACCCGCCTCCTCCCGCTCAAGGATGATGCGGTAGCTCGGCACGTTTTCGGCAACGACCAGGCCGTTGCGATCAAATATCTGTCCGCGCGCAGGCGGGATCAGACGGATCTTGATCCTGTTCTCGTCGGCCAGAAGGCGAAACTGGTCCGCCTGATCCACCTGAAGATGGCGCATCCGCCATGCCAGCAGCCCCATGAACCCCGCCTGGCCTGCGCCCAGCATCAGGCCGCGCCGCGTAATGCGTTTCTGGCTGCGCACACTGTCTTGGGATGCCCGTTTCATGAGCCGAATCTCTTGGCGCCGGCGGTGGATGCACCCGGCCTTGATTTGCGTACGCCGGTTAACAGGGCTGACACCAAGACCACCACCGGATAACTTGAAACCGTCATTGCCAGTTGCATCAGGCTGAGGCTCAAGGGCGCCTGCGGCACCACCAGAATAGCCAGGATCAAGCGGTAGCTCAGAAAGATCCCTCCCGCGATGATGCCAACGACCAGCCATTCAGCGCCAAATGCGCGGTCGCGGAGGCCGGGGGCCCGCGCCTTGAGCGCCTCGCAGCCCAGCACGATCAGCGCCGCCAGAAGGCCGGGCGGGCGCTGGAACATCAGATCGGCCAGCAGAACCACCACCGCAATAAGTAGCGCAGGCGCGTATTCCGGTCGGCGCAGGACCCAGGCAAAGCAAAGCGCTGCAATAAGATCCGGACCCACCCAACTGCCCGGCAGCGTGCTCAAGGGAAGAATGCGCCAGAAGATCACGGAAAAGCACAGACCCGCAAAAAGCGCGCGCATCAGCCACAGGTGCAGGTATGAACGTTCAGCCATCCGCTGCCTCCTCCTCCGGCGGCGCAGGCAGCATGCCGGGCGGCACGATCAGATTGCCCGGCGTGTCGATGCCGGGGCTGGCGTGATTGCGCAGCACGCGCAAAAATTCCAGCCGTTCGTAATCGGCTGCCATGCGCAGGCGCAGGCGCCCGCCCGGATCGGCGGCAACGCGCCCCACAAGCAGGCCCGAGGGAAACACTCCGCCATCGCCCGAGGTGATGACGCGGTCACCGGGGCGCACCCTGGCCGCATCCTCCAGAAAATCAATGGGAGGCGCGATAGTGTTGTCGCCCAGGATCAGCGCGCGCTGGCCCGAGGGTTGCACGGTTACCGGAATGCGGCTGGACGTATCGGTCAGCAGGATCACGCGCGAGGAACTGGCCCCGACGCCCGAAATCCGGCCCACGACGCCCAGCCCGTCCATCGCCGCCCAGCCATCGACAATCCCGTCCCGCGCGCCCACATTCAGCAGCACCGACTGGCGAAAGGGCGACCCGGAATCAGCGCTGACGACGCCGGTCACATAGGTCAGGCGCGGGTCCAGCCGGACATTGTTCAGGTCCAGCAACCGGGCGTTTTCCTGCTCCAGTTGCAGCGCGGCCTCTTTCCAGGATTGCATCTGCTGCAATTCGCGGCGCAGTTCCTGATTTTGCTCAAAGATGCGCTGGTAACTCTGAAAGTCACGCAGCAGGTTAACGGTGCCGGTGACCGGCGCCATCGCCCAGTCGAGGTTTGGCACAACCTTGTCGATGACGGCCGCGCGCAACTGCTCGACCCGCGGGCTGTCGATGCGCCACAGCAGGAACAGCCCCAACAGCCCCAGAACCAGAACACCCAGCATCAGCCGCCTGAGCGGGCCGCCATAGTCTTCGTTCTGGTTGCGGTCCTTCGCCAAGTGAGACTTGCCTCGCCGAGGGTTGAGGACGCCGGCACCGGTGCGGCGTTCCTAGCTGTCGTAATCTATCGCGTGGCGGAGCTGTTTTTCAAACTCAAGCGCCTTTCCGGTGCCCATCGCGACGCAGTTCAGGCATTCTTCCGCGATGCTGACGGCGAGGCCCGTCTGCTCGCGCAGTGCCAGATCCAGATCACCGAGCAATGCGCCGCCCCCGGTCAGCATCACGCCCCTGTCAACGATATCGGCGGCCAGATCGGGCGGCGTCGCCTCCAGCGCGGTCATCACGGCTTCGCAGATCTGCTGCACGGTCTCGGACAGCGCGTCGGCCACCTGCGCCTGCGAAATCTCGGTTTCCTTGGGCACGCCGTTCAGCAGGTCGCGGCCACGCACTCTCATCGTATCGCCGCGGCCGTCGTCTGGCATGCGGGCGGTGCCGATAATGGTCTTGATGCGTTCAGCCGTGGCATCTCCGATCAGCAGGTTCTGCTGGCGCCGCAGGTAGCTGATGATCGCGTCGTCCATCCGGTCGCCGCCGACGCGGACCGAGCGGGCATAGACGATATCGCCAAGGCTCAGCACGGCCACCTCGGTCGTGCCGCCGCCGATATCGACCACCATGTTGCCGGTGGGATCGGTGATGGGCATGCCCGCGCCGATGGCCGCCGCGATCGGCTCGGCAATCAGGCCTGCGCGGCGGGCGCCTGCTGACAAGACGGACTGGCGGATCGCGCGTTTTTCCACCGGGGTGGCGCCATGGGGCACGCAGACGATGACCTTCGGCTTGGAGAATGTCGTGCGGCGATGCACCTTGCGGATGAAATGCTTGATCATCGCCTCGGCGGTGTCGAAATCCGCGATGACACCCTCGCGCATGGGGCGGATCGCCTCGATGCTGCCGGGGGTGCGGCCGAGCATCAGCTTTGCGTCCTCCCCGACGGCCAGCACTTTGCGCACGCCATCCTTGACATGATAGGCAACGACGGATGGCTCGGACAGGATGATGCCCCGGCCTTTGACGTAGATCAGTGTGTTTGCTGTTCCAAGGTCGATGGCCATGTCCGTGGTGAACATGCCCGGAATTCTGCTCAATATGGACATTAAGGGCGGTGTCCTGTCTTTGGATTCAGGTGATCTGGGGCGAGTCTGGCTCGCACATTGCGGCCCTTATAGAGACGCGCTCCGCACGGTTAAAGAGGCTGTTTTGCAAGTGCTGGCATCAAATCGCCGGTATGGCCCGCCTCTGCTTGATGTGCCGGGCCCGCAACGAATCCTTGTGGCAGTGCGTTGTAGAGCCACCCGGCGGGGGCGTCGGGCAAAAAATGAAGGGACACGGAATGTTGATCGTGGCGGGGCTTGTCGTGGCCTTCGTATTGGTGCTGATTTTCGCGGATCGCAAGACGCGCAACTGCCGCTGGCGCGAGGATCGCACGAAGGATAATGCCGAAGGACGCGCGTTTATCTGCATGGCCTGCGGCGCCCGGACCCATACCGCGAGCGGCAAACCGCCCCGACGTTGCATGGCGGGTGCAAAAACGCTTTAGTGGCCGCACCACAGATTGACCGCGCAGGAGGCCCTGATGACCGAACCCGAGGATGCCGCTGCCCGCCGCGCGGTTCCGCCCGTGATATGCTATCCCACAGATACGCTGCCGCAGCCCGATATGGCTCTCTATGGGGCGGCGCGGCAGGGGGCGGTGAAAACCTCCGAGGTCCTGGTGGTGCCGCGCGATGCCGCTGGTTTCCGCGTTGGCGCGGGGGAGTTCTTTCGCATCACATCGGTAGACGGGCCGCAGGTGGGCGATCTGAACCTTTGGAACGCCGCCGATCTGAGCGAGCGGTTTTATTCCGGCAAGACGCGCGCGCTGCATGGCACGCATATGAGGCCAGGTGAACGGCTCTGGTCCAGCCTGCCCGCCTTGCGGCCTATGGCGACGATCACAGAAGATACGCTTGGCTGGTATGGCATCGACGGGTTCGGGGCCGCCGTCCATGACGTGATCGGAACGCGCTGCGATCCCTATACGGGGAACCTGCTGTCGGGCGGGCAGTATCATCACTGTTGTCACTCGAACCTGACGCGTGCGCTGGCGGATGAAACGGGTCTGCCCCTGCATGAAGCCGAAGCCCATGTGCATGACGTGCTGAATGTCTTCATGTGCACGGGCTTCACCCGTGACACCGGCCAGTATTTCATGAAGGCGAGCCCCGTCCGCCCCGGCGATTATCTGGAGTTGTTTGCCGAGATGGAACTGATCGGTGCGCTCTCTGCCTGCCCGGGCGGCGATTGTTCGGCCCAGCATTCCAGCGACGCTGCCCTGTGTTACCCGCTGCTGGTCGAAGTCTTCGCTCCTGCGCCCGGCGCGCTGCAAAAGTGGAGCAGCCCGTCCGTCAACGGCTATGACCGCAGCCACGGTCGCGGCCCCATTGCGGGGCGCGCGGGTTGATCGGCTATGCCCCCGGCGACGATATCGGCCTGCTGGAGGAATGGCCGCTGGACAATCCGGCAAGCGATTACGTCATCCTGCGCGGTACGCCCCGAACCTATGGTCGCATCGATGCAGGCAGGCCAGGGCACGCTACCCGCCTTGGCATATGGCGCTGCACCCCCGGCGCTTTCATCTGCACCGAGCAGGGGGATGAGTTGATGACGGTCCTTGCCGGACGCTGCCGCCTGACGGATACCGCCACCTCGGAAGTGCACGATCTCAAGACAGGTGACAGCCTGTTTTTGCGGAACGGCAGCCGGGTCACATGGGACGTGTCAGAAGAACTGACCAAGGTTTTCTTTGGTTGGAAAAGCGGCGGCTATTAGAAAGAATCAGTCCGTCCTGAATATCCTTGTTAGGCTGCCAGTTTGTCGACTTGAACTCCTTGATCCCGTGCGATCTCTGCGTCGGC
>JAUNVT010000112.1 GCA_030540655.1 Rhodobacterales bacterium | reverse complement strand
GTCAGTGTTGAGTCGTTTGTGAAACGCCAAAACCCTCCCGTGAGGGAGGTTCGTAGGTATTTGATATGTTTGTGTAATTGGGTTGCGGGAGTAGGATTTGAACCTACGACCTTCAGGTTATGAGCCGAAATTGCGGGAGTTCCGATAACTAAAGAAAATCAAACACTTACTAGACAAGCCTTTGAAACTACGCACTTTCCACTCCGCCGGCACCAGACATTCACCAGCTTTCACCGTCACCATCCGCGCCAAGACGACGTATGCGGGTTGAGGTGGCGTTGAGGTGGCTCTCCCTCTGTTCTTGACGGATCATGATCGCGAGCGGACCGAAGTTGCCGTTGCTGGAACTCGTCTCTGCTGCGGTGTTGCCAGTCAGAGTTGGCATTGCGATGACCCAGCCTCTCGCTTAACGACCGTTATTGACTCGGTTTAAGCTCTGCTGAACCCAACTCCAAGCTTCTCTCGACAAATCAGGGGGAGCGACTTGCACACTCCGATCACGCAAATCGAATTCGTCTACTATTCGGTTCAAACTTTGCATGAAGTCTTTTTCAAGCACATCGTTCACTAATCTGGCATCGTCCATGTCTCGATTACCAAACGACCCTTCAACAACAAAAATTATATCGTAAGTGCGCATAAAATGTCTGCAGAAATCCCTCATCGATAGGAACAATTCTCTGTGCTCGTTTTCACCTAAACCTCGACACTCTCCATAGGCTAGGTAATCGAGCATAGTTCGATCGCATATGGTGTACTCTGTTTTGTAAGATATGCTTGTTTCCTGGGCGAGCTGCCTGCCGATTACTTCAAGATGCATATCGAGACTGATATCTCCGGCAGCAAGCCTCCAGCTAGACCTCGCAGCGCCTGAAACTAAAGAACACGTAGCTGACCTTTTCTTAATTTTCGCCACGAGTTCATGCGCAGCTGAGGTCTTTCCGCTCGCAGAGAAACCGGAAAAGCCAATCTTCATGCGTAGTTTCCCTGCTCAATCCGGTCAAAGACTTCATGCTGCAATATTTGTGTATCAGAAGAGATGATCGCCAGATACTCGCGAGTTGCAAAGCTGGGGGCCTTTAGAACCCTTAATTTTAGCCCCTTGGCACAGAAGAAAGAGAGCTTCGCAAATATGTCCAAGCTGTCTTGAGAAATAAAGTTAAATACTATCACACCAGTAGTGGGCGTCATTGATCTGTAGATTGCTTCCAGAAAGGCGTCATCAAAGTGAAAATGAAAGGAGAACGAACCAAAGATCATATCAAAGGATGACACATATATACCGCTACTCAATCGAACAAATGACGACGGCTCATGTGCCATTAGTCCCAAACTTGCCATCGCAGTAATTGCTTCGTCATCGACTTCGACGCCACAATAAGAATTCACAAATTCCTCAAAATAAACAGGGAACTTGCCCCCTCCGATTTCCAGTACTCGGTTTGGCTTAAGTGCTTGAATCAAATAGCGAAACATTTGTCTGGAGCTTAACGCACGGCCTCCAAGGCCATCGCGATCCATGATGCTTTCCCGGTATCTATTTATGACCTTGATCTGATCAACAGATAAATGCGGGAGGCTGCATGGCAGCAGAAGTCTATCTAAAAAGACAAACGTTCTGTTCCCGCTCGCCTTAGATTTGTCGTCCAAGAGGAAAATGCCGCATCCCAAAGCAATCTTACTCAATCCATCGCTACTCATATTGAACTACAATATCGGGAGATTTGCTACGAAAGTATTGTATGGCAGCTTGAGATTTTTCTCCGTAGGTACTCGCAACTCCTTCACCTTCAAGAAGTTGGTTTAGCCGAACACAAGCCGCTTCTACGTTATCAAACAATTCATCACAAAGCCCCTCCGCGAATGGATGGGTCCAGCCTTCAATATCCTGCCCTGACAAGTTAGTGAGAACGTCCTTTTGATACTCCGACGACTGCCCCAGAATGCCAAAAGTTGGGACCTTTAGTTGGTCTGCAAGCATCAATTCCGCTCCGACTCCTATTCCTTTCCTTCGTCGGAGATCGACAACGATCAAGGTGCTGATTGAAACGAGGAAGAGGTCACAACCGAAGTTCAACCTAGTGTCGCTTCGATCTATTCTCGTCAACGCTGGGTTCAGAATCTCGACCTCTGCTTGTATGTTCTGAACGAGCATCTCCACATCATCGTCAGTCCAAAAGTAGTCATCGGATCGTGAATCCTCTTCACCTTTGCGTATGCTTCCCGACAGGTAAATCTTGCAGCATGCATTCGACACTAGCCTGCTATCCCCTTTACAACCTCCAAGAACTTGTCGATTGCGGCAGCGGCTTTGCCGCCAGCCGTTACTGTTTCCGCCAGCTTGGTCAGCCTGTCCTTCAAGGATACCGCCGTCTCTTGATTCGGGCTTTCCGCGAATTGGTTGATCTCTTCTGCGAGGCTTCCGCGTTCTGACTTGTCAAGCTTCTCTTCAGCTGCCCTGAGAATTTCGGAGATCGTTTCACCAGAAATTCCCGATGTTGAGAAATCTTGAATCAACTTTTCCGCTTTAATTTTTTGGTTACCCAGCGATAGGTTTCCGACGTTTCCATAAATATGAACCATGGTAGAGTTTCCTCCAGTTAAGAGTAATTTTTGTTGATTGCCTCCCAAGTCGGATTTCAGCTTGGAAGTACTTTCATTTAGGTCGATAATGCGCAGCCTGTTGAGCAGCGGAGTTCCAGACGCTGCGGCCATCATCCGGTTTCTAAACGGCCCATCGTTTGCCTCTTCTTGATACTTTGAAACTACCAGATTCTCAAACCTTTCTTCTCCTTGGCTGTTCCGAGCCATGTGTTCATAGAGTAGATGTGAGATCACCTCATCTTCTTCATTGGTGAACCAGCGGACCATTTCGTTTTGCGCCTTACAAAGCTGCACATCCCTCAATCCAAGCGCTAGCCCTTCTCGCGCATCTCTTGAACTATCTTGATAAAATGATTGAAGAAAATCAGTGCGCTGCAAAAGCTCTTCAGGATTCTTTGCGTGAAGACGGTATATCCATCTCCGAACACCCGCAGGTTGCCTGGAGTACATCTGTTCTTCGACAAACAAGTCATTGGCGGACCTCGCTGGGTGCTGCCAAAGTGACCAGACAGAATACTCTGCAACCTTTGGGTCGGGGTGCAAGTTCAGTTGTCTGACTACTTCGACGTTGTCAAAACTTGAGTGAGCTACGTTTTCAGGTGCCTTTTCATAGCCCTCTGAAAGCGAAAGCCACAAAAGTGCATGATTTGTATCAGTTTCGATATCAATGAACTTGCTGCCAAGGTCTTCAAATTTTTGATCGCTGAAAAGCCTTGCGGCTAATTCGTATTCCTTGAAATAGTCGATCTTCGCATCTTCGCAAATCTTCTTGACGTTGGACTGACCCGCCAGCTTTCCAATAGCAGAAATAAGCCATGCTCGGTTTTCGAAGTTCTCCTCCGAACCTAGGCACCTATACAGCACATTTACGCTTGTAGCCGTGCCCAGACCAAGCAAGGTAATGGCTTTACTTGCCCATCTACGCACCAAAACGTCGGCGTGCCAGAGTAGACCCAAGACAGTACTGCGGAACCGAGTTGGCTCTCGGATTACGACGTTCTGCTCAAGAAGTTCACAGAGTCGCTGCAATGATGATTTCACTGTCCTTGGCTGGCCTGTAAGTGAAAGCAAATAAACGAGTAAGTCAGATTCTGCTTTTTCAAGAATTTGGGATGTACGCATATTTGCTAAGAAAATGCTGACAATCGCTCATCTTTGGTGTTGCAAAGCATCAACAATGAGAGAGGATCAAAATTTGATACATCATTCGGCATACTAAATTTTTCCAACCATTTAAGTCCAGTAAATGACAAGTTTGGTCGGCCTGGGTCAAATGTTCCAGTGCATTTGTAATCGGCAATTGCAAAAATAGCCTCTTCCCCCAGATGAGTCTTTGAAATGACACACGTTCTAGGGACTAACTCACCGCCGTAACGAGCTTTCTCAGCGACTTCTAATGGCATGCCAACGCCATCTGCCAAAATAGTGATTCCAGATTCCAATATTCCAAAGAAAGCATCATAGGTAATGTCACGATGATCCTCTAGAACATAGCCACCAAAGCCTATGCTTCTAGGACGATTTAGCGGGTCTCCACCGGCTCTGAGCCTTCCAATCATGTAAGATAGCACACGCATATCTCTATGTACTAGAACGAAGCTCAATACGGGGAGGTAGTCCACCTCCTCTTTGAGCTCTTCGGTGCTCAAGTATTTAAGCTCGCTGTCATCAAATCTCGCGCGAAAATCCTCCGCGTCCACCACTGTCTTTCTGGCAAATTTGCAGGCCCAGTCTTGCCGAGATACTGCTAAGACACTCCTGTTTTCTAATTGAAGACTTCTTCTCGGGGCGGGGTATTCTGTCTTCATCTCGTCTGGGACTCTTGGGTCTTCCAAGAACTCGCGAAGAAAAAACTTACCTGCTTCCGTTCGAAAGAACTGACTCCTACTGCGGCGGCTAAGAATGTCTTCGCTTAGTCGAGCTTGAAGCGTTTTGTGCGGAGTGCGTCCATACAGGTGGGGAGGTAATCCTCCTGATATTAGAGCCTTGTCAAGAATAGACTTGGCGGAAAGCGGGCAACGCTCAACCAATAGTACTTTCCTAGCCAGGTCTAAATAGGTGTCAGCCAATTTCTCTCTCTGTCTCGCCGATGCTGCTCCCGCAGAGGACCACAGTGTTCATGAATATTCTGCTAGCGGTAGCATCCTACATGCGTAGCGAGGATGCAATAGCGCACCAAGATGCCCTGGGTCAGTTTGAGCGACTTACCCTCAGTTCTATGCCCGTTTCTGCAGTTTGACCGGATCTTCGAGCAACTCACGGTCTTGCAGCTTGTATCCTGACGGAGCCCTGCGAAACAGCACTTATCGCTGCCAGTAGTGGCGAAGGTCTGCTTTGGCGGTTTCCTCGAACTCTCGCAATAAAGCAGCGAAATCACACTGTCCGCCCTCATTTACCTAGCACCAACCCGAGGGTGGCGCACCCCCACACGATCACCGCCACCCTGCGCCACCCCGCCACACCTCCTAGCATGCTTCACTTGATCGCGGCGCGAATCTACGCGTCATGGGGTGAATACTGGAGGGTGAGTTGCATGGTCAACCGATTGCGATTGAATGAGAAAGCCGTCAGAGACGCCAAACCGGCGGTGGGACGGGACTATCAGATTTTCGATACCGAGGTGCGCGGATTTGCCGTTTGTATCTACCGCTCCGGGAACCGGGCCTTCACCATTGATTATCGCCATGCCGGGCGTCAGCGTCGGATGACCATCGGGCGCTGGCCGGAATGGTCGACCACGTCAGCACGGGAACGGGCGAAGGAACTGCGGCGCAAAATCGATGCCGGGGCCGATCCGCTGGGACAAAAAGAGACTGGTCGCGAGGCGCCACGCATCAAGGACATGATCGACCGCTACACTGAAGTGCACCTGCCGCACCTTTCTCCGACTAACGCCTCGGACCAGAAATCGATGCTGGCCAAGCTGGTGGCTCCGGATTGGGGCAATCGGCTGGTAACAGAAATCACGCCCTACGATGTCGAAAAGCTGCTGAACAAGGTGGCTGCGGGCCGGGCCCGCCTCTCGAAAGCCAAGCCGAACAATCGGGCGCGAAAGCTACAGGGGGCAAAACCGACCCCGGTGCGCGCCAACCGCACCGGCGAGGTGCTGCGCAAGATGTTCACCTATGCTGTCGGCTGGGGCTGGCGCGAGGATAACCCGGCATCCAGCTTCCGCCGCCGAATCGAAAATCCGCGCGAACGCTTTCTCTGCCATGAAGAAATCCGCAAGCTGGCAGAGGCGTTAGAGACGGCTGAGGATCGCCGGGCGGCCGACATCATCCGGATGTGCATGCTGACCGGCGCGCGGGTTGGCGAGGTACGCCAAGCGCGGTTCGAGCATTTCAACCTTGAACACCTCAGTTGGTCGAAACCTGCCAGCATGACCAAGCAGCGCAAGATTCACCGCCTGCCGATCTCGTATGAGGCGGCGGCGATCGTGCGCCAGCGTCAGCTGCTGGTGCCGCGCGGATGCCAATTGCTGTTTCCCGGCGATGTTCCGGGCCAGCCGGTCAAAGAAATCCGCCGCTTCTGGGCCAATATCCAAAAGCAGATCGGCATCCCGGATGTGCGCATCCATGACTTACGCCACACCTTCGCTTCGCTCTTGGTCAGCGGCGGCGCATCGCTGGAAATGATCGGCAAGCTGCTGGGGCATAGCCAGATGCAGACGACACAGCGTTATGCCCACCTGATGGACTCGCCACTACGCGCGGGCGTGGATGCGGTGGCCGACGCATTCCGGCCCAAGCCGAAACTGGTCCATGATTCCGACGAGTCACGGAAGACCGGATGACCTTCCGCGCCTCGAGATTTTGATGATCAGGAAGCTTCCCGCAGCGCTTTCCAGATCGGAGTGAGCCTGCGCCGGATCGTCCGCTCGTCCGGCACCTCGCCGCTTTCGGACTTTTGCACGAACCATTCCTGTACTTCCCCGACCCACTCGGCCTGTGTCTCCGGAACCCCGTATTCATGAACGCGGCGGATCAGCGAGATATACATACCGTCCCAGTCGTAGCGCGCGGTCGACCCGATGTGCGATGCCGGGCGGCGCAGCAGATCGCAGTCCGTCTCGAAACGGCGAACCTCCTCGGCCATGATGAGCAGGTCCGCCAGCGTGACCTCGATCCCGGTGGAATGATCGGTCAACAATACCCATTCTGCTTGGTCGAGCGGCCGTACCCGCCACAGCCGACTGGTCGTTGGACCCGTGCCGCAGCGGCGGAACATCTGCAGGATGTCAGTGACCAATACAGCCCCGAATCCTGACAGTGGCTGCAAGCCATTGGGAAAGCCACCAATGGCCGTAACGATGTCAAACCGACCGACGGACGCCCAGCCAGCAATGTCGGCGAGCGAGCAGTCCCAGCGGACCGAGGCTTCGTGTAATGTAAAATAAACGCGCGGTGGCAATGCCATGCCTCAACTCCTTTCCTGTCGATTTGACGCTGGCCAACATCCCGCGCCCCTTGACGGAGGCGACGTCGGGCCTGGCAGGCGAGAATGGGGATCAGCCGCGCGGAAAACCCGCGACGGCGGGGCGGCAGGGAATGATCAATCTCAGATCAATAACCATCTCATCCATATCCGCCTCCTTCTCCGTCTGATTCTCAAAACCGCTCTCCTTAAGGATGAATGCCGGAACAAATCAGGAACACAACCGAACTCCGTTCTTGACAGTTGAACTTGCTGATTGATTCGTTCCGATCCAGAGCGCCCCCTCGCAAAACATCAATAAAACAAGGGGTGGCATCGGTGCTGACGAATGAGCGCCACCCTGCGCCACCCCGCCACCCCTGCCGATCTGTTCTCGCTGCCTGACGACATCCGCCCACGTCGGGCGGCGAACAGGAGGCAGAGATGATTCAATCACAGACTGAACCGGAGATGACCGCCGCAGCCCTGCTGTCGGGCTGGATCAGCCGCAAGGATCTGGCAGAAGCGCTGGGCGTGACGGTCGACACCCTCGGGCGATGGGAAGCGCGGCGCTTCGGACCGCCCTGCGTGCGTGCGGGGCGCATGGTGCTCTATCGGCGCAAGGCGGTGCAGGACTGGCTGGCCGCGCAGGAGATGCCGCGCGCCAAAACGGCGGGAGGTCGGCGATGAACGCGCACATTCCCTTTCGCGCACTCCACGCGCGCGACGCGGCTCGCTCGCACTGGATCGACGAGCGGCGGCGCGAGGCCCGCGCTGTCGTGGCCGACGTGGTCCACCATTCCGACCATCTGATCCGGCTCGCCTGCAATGTGCTCGTTCAGCATGGCGAGACGAAACAGGAACGCGAGGACGCCCGCATTCTGCTGGTGGTCATCGACGCACGGCAGCCAGCCCGATCAGCCCAGCGGCGGGATCAAGATCGGAGGGGCGCGCAATGACGCGGCGTGGCACCCCCGAGGCCGATCTGCAGCGCGCGGTCGTGCAGGCGTTGCGCGTTGCTCTGCCGTGCACGGCCATCATCCATCACTGCGCCAATGAGGTGACCGTAGCTGGCCCCCGCGGCGCGAAACGCCAGGCTATTCTGGTCGGCATGGGCGTGCGTGCGGGTTTTGCCGACCTGATCGTGCTCTGCGACGGGCGCGTTCTGTTTCTGGAATTGAAGGCGCCCAAGGGCAAATTGCGCCCCTCGCAAGAGGTGTTTCGCGACGCCGTGCTGGCGCAGGGCTTCGGCTGGGCGCTCGTGCGCTCGCTCGACGACGCGCTGGGCGCGTTGGCCGATCACGGGTTCACCACGCGTATCGCGCCCCCTGTGCGGAGGCCAGCGCCATGAGCCACGAGGCTACCAACTGGGCGATCAAGCAGCGCGGGCTGAAACCCACCACCAAGATTGTGCTCTGGCATCTCTGCGACCGGTTCAACCCGGATTTCGGCTGCTTTCCGTCGCAGGAGCGGCTGGCGCATGATTGCGAGATCAGCCGGGCAACGCTGAACCGCCACCTCGACGGGCTGGAAACACGCAAACTCATTCGCCGGATCCGGGTCATCGACCCCAGGACCGGGCAGCAGCGTCCCACCCGCTATATTCTCGGCTTTGAGCCGGGGTTCAAACCCTGCGGGCCGGGTCAAATCGAGGGTGATTCAACCAATCCCTTCGACGCAGGAGAGGCGGAAACCCCGTGTCCGGATTTGAGACACGGGCCACTGACTGAAAAATCGCACATCAACAGGGGCTTGTCATCCGAGACAGACATGAACCCGTGTCTCATTTTAGAACACGGGTCCGTGTCTCAGATTGGCGCAAACCCGTGTCTCAAAAATGACGATTCCCGTGTCTCAAATTGCGACACTAACCTTGTAAGAGAACCACTAAGGGAACCAGTAAAGGAGGAGGAGGACACGCAAGCGCGAGATTCCGATTTTGATCGGTTCTTCGCCGAGCTGCTGAAAGCGCTGGGCTTTGCCGCCAATGCCACGCTCCCTGCCTGGTGGCAGGGCTGGCCAGCACGGACCAATGTGCGGCGCTGGCGTGACGAGATCGGGTTGTCTGAGGACCGGATCATCGAGGTCGCGACCCAGACCCGGAACGATCACCCCAAACCACCCGATGGGCCCAAGGCGCTGGACCGGTTCATGGAGCGCGCCGCCCAGCGCGATGCGCAGGCGGCCATAGAAAATGCCAGCGGCCGGAAAGCCAAACGGCAGCGCAAGTGCGATGTCGGCCCTCCACCCAGCCCGGATGAACTGGCGGAATTCTACGCGGCCAAAGTCAACTCCGACGAATACCTGCCCAACGGCATGATCAGCACCGCCATGTGCAGTTTGATGCTGGCGCGAGGCCTCGTCACGGCCGAGCGGCTGCGGCTGCGGGGAGTGCGGTGAATGGCCTGGTGTCACGTCCCCGGCACGGATTGTCCCTCTGCGCAGGCGGCGGAGGTCTTGATCTGGGCGTCATGCTCGCTGAACCCGGATATCACACCCGCGCCTTTGTTGAATGGGAGGACTGGCCCCGCGCCGTCCTCATTGCCGCCCAGCGCGCAGGGTATTTCGCCCCCGCGCCAATCTGGGATGATTTGCGCAGATTCGACGCCCGGCCCTTCCGCGGTGCTTTTGACACCGTGCTCGCCGGGTATCCCTGCCAGCCCTTCAGCGCCGCCGGAAAGCGCGGCGGGGCCGATGATCCCCGCCACCTCTGGCCTGAGGTCGCCCGTGTTATCAGGGAATGCCGTCCCGAATGGTTCTTTCTCGAAAACGTCCCTGGCCATGTCAGCCTTGGCGTTGAAACCGTGCTGCGAGAGCTTTGGGAGATGGGCTACACGCCTGCGGCGGGCCTGTTCAGCGCGGCAGAAGTCGGCGCGCCGCACAAGCGGCAGCGCATCTTCATCCTGGCCCACACCAATGAGCATGCATCCCGGCACGGGTCGCTACAACCCAGCAGGGAACAGCGATTTTACCCGCAAGGCGGAAGCGCTGGCGCTGGGCATCACGCAGGTGAAGGCGATCTATTGGCCTACCCCGGCGGCGCAAAACTGGAAGGGCAGCAGCCCGGCCAGTGTGACGCGGGCCGATGGCAAATCCCGGATGGATATCCTGCATTACCGGGCGGAACAGGGCTTCACCCACCCGGACCCGTCGATCAATTTGCTTGGTCTGCGGTCCTCTCATCACGCCCCGATCTCGCGCCCGCTCTGGGCCTATCTGATTGCCTTGCATGGGCGGGTCGTCTCGCGGCGGATCCTGAAGGCTCGGGCGCGGCGGCGGCTCAATCCGCTCTTCGTCGGATGGCTGATGGGCTGGCCCA
>JAUNVT010000350.1 GCA_030540655.1 Rhodobacterales bacterium | reverse complement strand
CCGTGGCCGAGAACGTGACGCAAAAGGCGATGGACCCGCTGGACGAGTTCGAGGCGTTCGCGCGGATGATGGAGATCGGTGGCCAGACCCCTGATGCCATCGCCCGCAGCTTTGGCGTCGAGCGCCGCCGCGTGGTGGAGCGCCTGCGCTACGGGCGCGTTCATCCCGACATCCGCGCGGCCGCACGCGCGAAGGCGATCAGCTTGGATGCGATGAAGGCGTTCGCCGAGCATCCCGACCAGTCCGTGCAGCTCGCCACCTATGAGGGGATGCGCGGCGAATACATTCAGGCTTGGACGATCCGGGACAAGCTGCGCCGCCGCGGCGTCAAGCTGGGCGATGCGCTCGCGCAGGCCGTGCTTGAGGAGTATCGCGCGGCGGGCGGCGAGATCGCGGCGGACCTGATCGAAGAGGACTCGATCCTGACCGATGAGGCGCTGATCGACCGCCTGTTGATGAAGACACTTGGCGACCATGCGACGGAGGAAGCCGCGCGTCTGGGGTTCGGGTGGTCGATGGCGCTGCGCGAGGTGGATTACAAGCTGCTTCAGGAATATGGCCGCGTCTATCCGGGCATGATCGACCCCGAGGGCGAAGATGCCGCGCGCTGCGAGGCCATTGCGGACCGGCTGGCGGCCCTCGATGCGGCGCGGGATGCGGCCTTCGATGACGATGAGGAGCAGGGCGAACATATCGACGGCGATGCGCTCGAAGAAGAATACGAGGCGCTGAGCGACGAATACGACGATCTGACAACCGGATGGGCGCCGGAAGATCTCGCCCGCGCCGGTGTGCTGGCGCATTGGGATCGCGGCCAGATCGCCACCGTGAGCGGTCTGATCCGGCCCGAGGATCGCACCGACCGCCGCACTGACCGCCAGGTTGAGGCGGGCGGCACGGCCGGTGCGGCAGGCGGCGGCGCGGCGGGGGGTGAGCAAGACGGTGGCGCGGACACGCTGGAGCTTGCGAACGCGCTGAAAGCCGATCTGAAAACCGAGCGGGCGGGCGTCATCGGTGCCGCGCTTGCCGCCGATCCGGATCTGGCGCAGGATCTCTTGCTGTTCAAGACGGTCGCGGACCTTCTGGGCCGGGGCGGCAGCATCGCCTACAGCTTCGGCGTCGTCGCAAGCAGGAGCGAGCGCCCGCACGGCAGGCCGGACGGGATCGACGGGCGCGCGGCGGAGGCGCAAGCCGTCCTCTTTGCCGGGCTCGATCTGACATGGTGGCGCGATGATGCCTCCCTTCCGGAGCGGTTCGAAGCGTTCCGCGCGCTTGACCCGGTGATGAAGTCCCGGATCGTCGCGGTGGCGCTCGCGGATGCGATCAAGCCCTCGGCTCTTGGCTATGGCGAGGCGCTGATGTGCCACGTCGCCCGGCAGATCGTGCCGGACCTGCGCGCCCTCTGGCGTCCGACCGGCGAGGCGTTCTTCGGCCGTCTGAAGAAAAGCGTGCTTCTGGGCATCCTCGCCCGTGATCTGCACCAGCCCGAGGAAGCTGCACGTCTGGCCG
>JAUNVT010000349.1 GCA_030540655.1 Rhodobacterales bacterium | reverse complement strand
AAGGGCGTCCATTCGGTCAATGCTGCGAAGGCTTTGCCAAGACAGAGTATCATCTCGGACGGACTCTAAGCCTCCCGGGTCAGGCCAAGATGTCCGGTCGGAATGGGGGCCAGTTCAGTTCTGGATGTGCCGGAACGTTAGGAACGTCCGAAACCATCTCAATGCCAACGCCGCCTTCCGCCGCGTTGCCGTGATCACGCAGGCTTTCTTTCGTGGATGACCGCCCATTAGTACTACAGTTGTATATACCTGTGATTTTTTCGATGTGCTCTGGCTGCGTTGAGTTGATGGGCGCGTCGCCATCTTGACCAATCCCAGACGAAATTGGTGGTAAGAACAGGGCGCAAGAGAAGGCGTGCAATCAGGTGGCGGGTTTCCGAGGTTGTGAGAGTTTTCGCGAGACGGGTCATGATGTCGCTGCCGTTACGGTGTTCGGACTCGTTCTGTTCGGTTTGTTGAAGCTCGCCCTGCGCTGCTCAGCGCTCAATCTTGCAAGGAAGGCCGCAGCGGCCATCACGAGGCTCATGTGGCGGTGCCAGCCGTGCCAGGATCGGGCCTCGCAATGATCGAGGCCCAAATCGTCCTTGGCTCGCAGGAAGCATTCCTCAATGGTCCAGCGCAGCCCCGCGGCGGCGGCCATCTCGGCCAGTGTGGTGTCGGAGCGGGCATGCACGAAGTAATAGGCCAGCTTTTCGGGGTCACGCAGGCTCCGGCGAGCCAGCAGCCAGCGGGAAAAGCCTTTGTCTGCCGTATGGTTCAATGGAACGCGCGCCCAGTCAGAAAGCCGTTGGCCCTTGGCTCCTTCGCCCGCGCTGAGAGGCTGCCAGGCCTCGGACGGCAGTTCTGCAATCATGGTGGTGGGGTCGGTTTGAACCAGTTGCCATTCCTCAAGAAACCGCAGCGTGTGGTTCGAGCGCACCGCCAGAACGTAAGCTTGGCCGCGCGCCTCCAGCATGCGCCGAAACCGAGTATCCGAGCCGTAAACCACATCGGCCAGCACGAAGGCGCAAGGCATGCCCTCGTTCAGCAGTTTCGCAACCATTTCGGTGGCCATCGCCGGCTTTGTGGCAAAGGCGATGTCTTCCGGTACCGACGCCTTGGCACGGCGGGCCGGATCCTCCGCCCACGCCTTCGGCAAATACAATCGCCGTTCGATCAGCGCATGTCCCCAGCGGCTGGCATAGCTTGCGAAAACGCCGATCTGGCTATTCTCGATCCGGCCCGCCGTGCCGGAATATTGCCGCCCCACGCCGACCGAATGTGTGCCCTTTTTCAAGAAAGCGGTTTCATCAACGACGAGGACCCCACCCGGATCTTCAAGCGCGTCCAGAGCATACTACCGGACCCGATCGCAGAGCGCATCCGCCGACCAGAATGATCGGCCAAGCAGCGACTGTATCCGGTAAGGCCTCGCCAGCCCGGCTTCTTCCGCCAGCATCCAACCCGTCTTACGCTCCACCCCCGAAAGCAGGCCGTCAATAAAAGTCCCGGCTGACGCGCGTTGCTCGGATC
>JAUNVT010000348.1 GCA_030540655.1 Rhodobacterales bacterium | reverse complement strand
TGGCGGAGTAGCTCAGTTGGTTAGAGCAGAGGAATCATAATCCTTGTGTCGGGGGTTCAAATCCCTCCTCCGCTACCACTTTTTCCCGATCCACGGCCCACGGTGTGTCCTCGGCATAAAGGCCGGGGAATTCGTTTCGGATCGCACCCGTCTGCTGCCAATCGGTCACCTCACGCCATTTCTCCTGCAGTGCGACGCGTGAATCGTTGAAGTCATGCACGGCACGCACGAACATCGGTCGGTCTCGCACCACGCGGCAGCCAGAGCGTTTCGGCGCGTCGCGGTGGTTGATGGCAAGAATGTTCTTGCCGCCGGTGCTGTCGATCAGCGCAAGCCCAAGGTTGATATAGGGATAGCGGTGTAAATAAAGGCGCGCATCGCCGTCGTTCTGCCGCAACAACAGCGCATAACCGATCGGGAACGATACGTATTTCGGCAAGCTGTCCAGCAACGCCGCGTCCTCAGCCTGCATCAGGCGCAAGGTGGCGCGCAGCGTGTCGATATAGCTGGCCGCCAACCCGTCATCATCATCCAGCACCACCTGGACCAGGGACGCCCCACGCGCGCGGCGCTGCATGAACTGGCGCAGGTATTTGCGCGCCCGGCCAGGCTCGCGTGCATCGATGGTGAACCGGTCTTGGGTGCCGTAAGCCGCCAGACAGATCGCTTCCAGACGCGCCAGAGCCCATGACGGCATCTGCGCGCTGGTCAGAATATAGTGGTGAAAGCCCCGTTCGCTCTGCGCCGCCAGCGAAGCAAGGGTGATCTTTTCAAATAGCAGCAGTCGCTGTTCCAGCCGCGCCGGCTGAAAAAGCAAGCTGACATCACGCGAGGCGTCGCTTTTCCAGCCCGATTGGCCAAGAAACGAAAACCGCGTCACGATGAGAATCGGCAGATCATCCACCGATGTCGATGCTGTGCGGTCCATCAGATTTCCCTTGTGCAACGGCTGGTTGATGAAAGCCGGAATACACCGCTAGTTCAAGGCCGCCACGGCGTGGGCAGGGTCGCCGTAATGCTGTTAAGGTGCGGTCCTCGTCCGGCGAGTCACACCGCCCGGCCGAAGTGCGTGAGTGTTGAATTTTACGCATCTCTTTGTTTCTGCACAGCCCTTGCGCGGCTAGGATCGGGCACAGGAAGCGAAGGGGATAACAAAATGGAATACAGTAATCGTGTTGCAGCCGTGCTCGTGGCGCTGGTGGTTTCAGCTTGTGCGCAGACCGATATCCAGCCGATGTCCGCAGACACGTTCAAGGTCGCGACCAGCGCCGCACCGGCCTGCGGTGCGTCTGGCGCCCGCAACGTAGCATTCAAGACGGCGGCGATCGAGGTGATCCGCAAGGGCGGTAACAAGTTTGTCATCCTTGGCGACCAATCGGATACCGGGCTGCGGGGTGATATCTTCTCGGGCTTTCACCAGACCTATGCGCAGGGCATGGTGGTGAAGATGATACCCGAAAAAAGCCCCGAGGCCCGCAATGCATTGTCCGCCCGCACAACGCTGGGCGCCGACTGGCAGGAGATCG
>JAUNVT010000347.1 GCA_030540655.1 Rhodobacterales bacterium | reverse complement strand
GCGTATCGGTCTCGCGCAGGTCATGGGCGTGCCCTGGCATCAGGCAAAAACCGACGAGGTTGCCGAGCGCATCTGTCAGCGCCGGTAATGGAACCTGCCCTGCTTTCCTACGGCCCTCGATGGCCCAGGCGGCAACGGCCCGATGCCAGCTCAAGGCTTCCATAGTTCGGTTCTCCCCGGAAACGTTCCGCTGCCGGAGACGTCTCACAGGAAATATAAAAGACAGCTTCGCTAGGGGTGATCCTGACGGAATCGGGAGAAACCCTCAAACCGGAGACAGACATCCCCTTCACACCACAGATATTCAGGACGTGGACCGCTTCGAGACGGCCACCATCCTCGCCGCGCTGCGCCTGCTGCAAGCGGCCCTCCCCTTCCATCGAAGATCGTGGAGATCGCGACCGCCTGCGGCGACTTCGAGCAGCTGAGCGCGGTGGCGAAGCGCGCCACCGGGGCGGTTTCGCACCGGCCGGACCACGTCCGGAAGCTGGTGGACAGGCTGGGCGCCGCCCCCTCCCGGTTGCATTTCTGCTACGAGGCGGGGCCGTGCGGATATGGCTTTATCGCCAGCTCGTCGAGATGGGGCACAACTGCATGGTGGTCGCGCCCTCGCTCATTCCGGTGAAGGCTGGCGATTGGATCAAGACCGACCGCCGCGACGCGGTCATGCTGGCAAAGCTGCACAGGGCGGGCGAGATGACGGCGGCTTGGGTTCCGGATGCCGCGCACGAGGCGGTGCGGGATCTGGTTCGGGCGCGAGCGACGGCGATGCGGGTGCTCGGCAAGGCGCGGCAGCATTTGCAGGGCTTCCTGCTCCGCCATGGGCGCATCTATCCGGGCAAGAAGGGGTGGACAGTCGCCTACCGGCGATGGCTGACGACAGTGCGCTTTCAGCATTCCGCGCGGCAGATCGTGTTCCAGCACTATGTCGACGCTGAAGCTGATGCCGAAGCGCGGGTCGAGAAGCTGACGGGCCCGATCGCTGACCTGCTGCCGAGTTGGTTTTAGGCGCCCGTGGTCGAGGCCGTGCAGGCGATGCGCGGGGTCGCCTTCATCGTTGCGGTGCCGGTCGTGGCGGAGGTCGGCGACTTCCACCGCTTTGACACCCCTCCGGCAGATGATGGCCTATGTGGGGCTCACACCATCAGAGCATTCCAGCGGCGCCAGCCTTCATTCTCGTCGCTCAGCACCGGGCTGTAGCGATGGCAAGTCTCACTGATTTTCGGGAGGACAGCGCGACACTGACCCCCATGCACGGCGACCATCTTCCCGGCCATCTGTCGTCGCTGAAGCTGGGATTGTCGTCATTCGGGGGCCCCATCGCGCATCTGGGATATTTCCGGGATGAGTTTGTTATCCGCCGAAAATGGATCGACGATACCGGGTATGCAGATCTTGTCGCTCTCTGCCAATTCCTTCCTGGGCCGGCGAGCAGCCAAGTCGAATTTGCGCTTGGCTTGATGCGGGGTGGTCCCTTGGGGCGTTGGCCGCTTGGCTCGCGTTCACCCTTCCTTCCGCTCTGCTTTTAA
>JAUNVT010000111.1 GCA_030540655.1 Rhodobacterales bacterium | reverse complement strand
GAGCAGAGCGCTCATAACGCTTTGGTTGCGGGTTCAAGTCCTGCCGGGCCTACCAAAAATTTATCTCCATGCGTCCCAGATTGACGGTAATCTACTTGAAAACAGTAGGTTATCGTCATCTCGCATGTTCATACGTCCCAGTGCGTCTCCATGCGTCTCAGCTTTTGTTGGTATTATTTGTTGGTATGATGGCGACGATACCAACAAACCGGAGTCGCCTGGATGCCCCTCACAGATGCCCAATGCCGCGCGGCCAAGCCTGCGCAAAAGGTCCAAAAGCTATCGGACGGACGCGGGTTGTTCCTTCAAGTCACGCCAGCCGGATCAAAACTCTGGCGGATGAACTACCGCTTTCAGGCAAAACAGCGCACCGCCGCATTCGGATCATACCCCGATGTGTCGCTTGCAACTGCCCGTCTCAGAGCCGCCGAACTCAAGGACAAGCTGGCAGCCGGGGCTGACCCCGCTTTGAAGGACGGCGCAACCACAGCAGCCATCAAGACCTTCAAGGAAGCCGCCCGCGACTGGTATAACGCGCGCGAAGCGCAGTGGGTCAGCGGCTATGCGGCGCGCTTGTGGGCACGGCTGGATGGGGACGTGTTCCCAAAGATCGGCTACAAGGACGTGGCAGCGGTCACCCCCGCCGAAGTGCTGGCACTGTTGCGTGAGGTTGAGGACCGGAACGCCTTGGAAATGGCGAAGCGTATCCGACAGACCATGAGCGCCGTGTTCAAGTATGCCGTGGCGAACGGCTGGGCGACGTCTGACCCTGCTGCACCTCTTGCGGGTGCGATGAAGTCCGCCCCGCGTCAAAAGCACCGCGCATCCCTCAAGGAAGATCAACTGCACGACTTCTTTGCCGCCCTTGCTACCTATAGCGGGGACCGTGCGACCGCGCTGGGCTTGAAGATCATCGCGCATACATTCGTGCGAACATCCGAATTGAGGCTGGCGACATGGGGTGAAATCGACGGCGAAACCTGGCGGATCGAAGCAAGCAAGATGAAAATGCGGAAGGAGCACATTGTCCCCTTGTCGCCGCAGGTTCGGGCCATGTTCGCAGAACTGAAAGACTTGGCTGGCACCTCCCCTTTCATCTTGCCCGGTCAGTCCGGTCACAAACTCATATCCGAGAATACGCTGATCTATGGCCTGTATCGGTTAGGCTATCACAGCCGCGCATCGGTTCACGGCTTTCGCAGTACCGCGTCGACCATACTCAACGAGTCCGGCCTCTGGCGTGCCGATGCGATCGAGCGGCAGCTTGCCCACGTCCCTGCCAATGAGGTTCGCAGCGCATACAACGCGGCTCTCTACCTTGAAGAACGCCGGAGCATGATGGCTTGGTATTCCGACCTTATGGACCGACATGAAAAGAAGAGACCAAAAAGCCAGCCGATTAAGAAAAAGTCAGACACTGACTTAACCGATCTACTGTCCTAGACTTTCACATTGAACGTGAAACTATTATTTTAATTCAGTATCTTGAACCGATTTAAGGTGGTCGCTATATTGCGACCGTGGCCTCATTCATTCTTGCGCGTGATGTGCAAAAGGAAAAGGCCACCGGGCTGGCACCCGATGACCTAAGGAGTATTTATATGCCAAAAGATAGCGACGCCCGTGCTCCTTTTCAAGGGAAAAGCAACACCGATCTAAGTGATTTGTTTGAGGACTATCGGCCATCGGCAAACGACAAAGCGTCGACCATTAACCTAAACGCTCTGTTTGGGTTGAACGATTTAAACTATCAAGGCTGGGTTGCGCTGGACGCCGCTCGTCAGTGGTGCGCTTGGCGTGAGGAACAGCGCGGCGACAAGTGGACGAAGGTTCCCTATGTGACCGCGCAGCGCATGGCGCGGGCGAACGATCCTGCCACCTGGTTGACCCGCGCGCGGGCTGAGGCCGTTGCCGCCGATCTACTTTCGGGCGGGCGCAAGAGTGGCGTTGGGCTATTCCTTGGCGGCGAAGCCAATCTGCGGTTCGGCGGGATCGACCTCGACTCCTGTCTGGGGTTGCTTGGCGACCTCGAGTCTTGGGCAGCCGAAGTGCTGACGCGGTTTGCGTCCTATGCCGAAGTCAGCCCGAGCGGAACCGGGGTGAAGGTGTTCTTTGCCTACCGTGCCGCCGATTTGGAACCAATGCGCGCGATCATGGGAACGCAGTGGGGCAAATCGTTCTCGCGCGGCAGTCACCATGAAATCGCCCTGCATCTGGGCAACCGCTATTTCACCGTCACCGGGCAGCGCCTCGACACCTCGCCCGCGACGATCGAGACGGTCGACCGGGCGGCGCTGGAATGGCTCATCACCGATGCAGGGCCGCGCTTCAAGGGCGATGAACCCGCAACCGCCCCCAAGGATGAATCGAGATCGGGCCGCGCCTTCCGCATCGCGGGCGAGTGCCGCCGCGCCGGGCTGGACCTAGACGCCTTCAAGGCGGAACTGGCGAAAGACCCGGCCCTTGCCAAATGGGCCAAGGATGCACGGCAGGTCCAGCGGGCATGGGATCACAACGCAAGCGAAGACCTTCAAATCCTGCTGGACGACTTCGATGATCTGGACGGCGATGCGCCCGAGACTGGTAAGGTCAACCCCGTCACCGCGTTGAACCGGGATCATGCTGCCGTGATGATCGGCGGCAAGTTTCGGATCGTGCGGGAAGCGCAGGGCAGCTTTGACGTGTTCCCGCCCGAGGAATTGTACAAGCTGAATGCCAACAACCGCGTGAAGGTGCGGAACAGAGAAGCAACCGAACCTGTCACGTCAGCCTGGATGCGTCACCCGTCTCGCCGCACCTATGCAGGCGGGCTGGTATTCAACCCCAAGGCAACGCCAGCTGGGTCCTATAACATCTGGCGTGGCTGGGCAGCGCAACCCGACCCGGACGCTTCCTGCGCTCTGTTCCTTGCGCATGTGCAGGATGTGATCTGCGTTGGCAGCGAACGTGACTACCGCTGGCTGCTAGGCTGGATGGCGCACATTGTCCAGAAGCCCGAACAGAAGCCCGGAACCGCCGTGGTGCTGCGCGGCACGAAGGGCGCGGGCAAGGACACCTTTGGCGACTATCTCGGGGCGCTGCTAGGGCGGCGGCATCACGTCAAGATTGCGCAACCCGATCACCTTACAGGACGGTTCAACGCGCATCTGGAAAACGGGCTGCTGTTGCACCTTGAGGAAGGTTTCTGGGCCGGTGACAAGGCTGGCGGCGGGGTATTGAAGAACCTCATTACCTGCCCGACTCTGCAAATAGAGCGTAAGGGAATTGACCCTTATGAGATCGAGCATTTTGCTCGGCTACTGATTACCTCGAATGAGGATTGGGTTGTTCCTGCCACGCCGGGCGAACGGCGGTATTTCGTGCTGGACGTGTCGCCTACCCGAGCGAAAGACACCGCATATTTCGCGGCGATCTGGAAAGAGCATTCAGCGGGTGGCGCGGGTGCCCTGCTTCACTTTCTGCAAAGCTATGACCTGAGCAGCTTCGATGTGCGCAACCCGCCTGAGACGGTAGGGCTGACCCGGCAAAAGCTGGAGGGGTTGCGCAATGTTGAAGCCTTTTGGTTTGACCGCCTGACCGAAGGAAACTTGTGGACCGACGACTTTGCCAACGACCGACCCGATTGGGAGCGTGAGGCGATCACTATTTCCCGCGCAACCTTGCGGCGTGAATACGAGACTTGGCTTGACGGGCGGCGCTGGCACGGGAACGCGCTGAGTGCCGAGCAATTCGGTGAAAAGCTGCGGGCCATGTGCGGCGGGTTGCAAGACCTGCGGGCGCGAGTTTCAGGTAAGCGAGAACGCCAATACGTTGTGCCTCCATTGCCCGAGTGCCGAGCGGTGTTTGCCGCGTTCATCGGCGGTGAATTGCAGTGGGACCGATGATCGGTTGTGTTCCATCTACGCCGATAGAGTGCTGCCCATCTTCCTCGATCATGGTCCAAGCGGTCCAAGCACCCGATTGCTTCGGTCTAAGTGCGCTGCCTAAAAAATCCCCAACAAAAACAAGGGGTGGTCCAAGCGGTCCAGACGGTCCAAGCAGATTTCAAGTTGATCTGGGCGGTATGGCTTTGGCTGGTGGCGGCGCGTGGCATGGGCAGGCACCTGCATGGGCCAGCGCTGATCAACTGCAAAGGGCGTGGACCGTCTGGACCGCATGGACCATACAGCGTTTTCAATGGCTTGCGCGGTGCGGTGCCGGGACCTGCGTTAGGACCGCTTGGACCGGACAAGATCGACAAGACTCGATCATCGGTTTTCCGCCAAGGAGTCACCCGGGCCACCAGACAGGCTCACTGCCCATGAAATCCACCCCGCTGCTGCCAGGCTCACTGCGACGAAATCGAAATCTCGCGCGACGAACGAGTCGGTGGTCCCGCCCAGCGCACCCCCACCCCCAGAAGGACCCGAAGCCAAGTGGCTCTGATCCGATCAACTCATAGGAATGAACGAAATGACCAATACCCAAGTCCGTTACTACCTGCACGGCGACCAGAAAGAAGAAGACATGAGACTGTTTTTCTGTTCGCGCTGCGATGCTTTCGTGCCGCAAGGCCACTTCTCCGACCCTTGCCACCCGAGGCAGCGGGATACCAACGACAGTCGCTATCGAGCCGAACGCAAGACCCTTCCGACCTACATGAAGAACACCGAAGGCAGAAAGCGGCGACCGACGAACCCGCCGAACTGCCTGGCTTGATCTGACCCTGACGTGTCCCATTTGAGTATACTCTGAAAGGACACAAGAAAGTCGCCCAAAAGTGTCCGAATAGACTTTTCGAATCATATTTCGGACGCTACTGTTTTACAGGACAGTCTAATCGGACACAAGGGGACGGACATGGGCGAATTGATTGGATATGCGCGGGTTAGCAGCGTCGGGCAAAAGCTGGACGTGCAGGTTGCAGCACTCACGGCAGCGGGTGTGACGGCAGAACACCTCTACAGTGAAAAGGCCACAGGCACCAAGCGCGACGGCAGACAGGCGCTGGACGATCTTCTGACGCGCGGCATTCGCAAGGGCGACACGCTGGTGGTGACTCGGCTCGATCGGCTGGCGCGGTCCACACGCGATTTGCATAACATCGCCCATACGCTGACCAGCAAGGGCGTCGGGCTGCGGGTGCTGGAACAGGCAATCGACACGACCACACCAGAAGGGCGCATGTTCTTTACCATGCTATCCGCCGTGGCCGAGTTCGAGACCGAAATCCGTAAAGCGCGCCAGCGGGAGGGGATAGACGCAGCACTTGCCAAGGGGGCGGACTCCCCCTTCAAAGGCAGGCCAGCGACCATAGACGGGGACAGAGTGAACACCATGCGGGCGCAAGGCATGTCCCCCACGGCGATTGCCAAGGCGCTGGGCGTGGCGCGGTCCAGCGTCTATCGCTACCTGCCAGAGGCGTCCTGACCTTCTTTGCCCAGCGCATTGGTGACTTTGCGCTGGCGACGGATTGTTTCGTCTGCAATTATAGGGCGAGGCGGGGCAACACCCTCAATTCATTAATCAACACGAAAGCGGCCAAACCGCTGCGAGAGGGAATGCATGGGCAATTGGACAGTCGCACCGATTAACGTAACGCAAATCGGGGTGCGCCCATGTCGCGGCTGACGGACCTGATCACACAGGCCAAGGCCAAGGATGCCGACCTGGGGCGGGAGTTGGAGCGGGAGTTCAAGGCGCTGGCCAGCCGCCGGTCATTCGGGCTGAACTTTGAACGGCACACGCCTGAGACTGTGGAACTGCCCGGCAGGCCCATCCGCAAGGGCGACAAGGTGCGCGTCCTCCCACCCCGTGGCAGCACCGACAAGGGCGACAAGCGGCTTTGGAAGGTGGTGCGCACGACCAAGGAGGGCGATGCCCGTATGGCGCAGCTTGACCTGATCGGGGCTGAGGTGCCAGAGGTGCAGACCGTCGCGGTGGAAGACCTGATCGTGGTGGCCGAGTTTCGGGATTACATCTACCCCGGCCTTGTCAGCACCGGAAAGGTGGAGCGCGGCGGCGACAAGCCCTTTCATACCGTGATCAACGGAGAAAACTTCCACGCCCTAGAGGCGCTGACCTTCACCCACCGGGGAAAAGTAGACGTGATCTATATTGATCCGCCCTACAATTCCGGAGCAACAGACTGGAAGTATAATAATGCGTATGTAGGGGAGGAAGACCTCTACCGTCATTCAAAGTGGCTCGCGTTCATGGAGCGCCGCCTCAAAGTCGCAGCGAAGCTTCTTAACCCGAAATCTTCTGTATTAATCGCTGCAATTGACGAAAATGAAGTTCTGCGACTTGGCTTGTTACTAGAACAAGTATTTCCGGAAGCCGCAAACATTCAGATGATCTCGTTAGTGATCAACCCCAAGGGAACTGGCCGTTCATCGGAGTTCTCAAGGACCGACGAATATCTGTTTTTCGTCTTCTTTGGCAATGCGGTTGTTCCTAACAAGAGCGGCGATGGCCATGAAAAGGAGGTGCGGTGGCGATATTTGAGACGCACCGACATTGAGTCTGCTCGCGGGACCAAGAAAGGTGGGCCAGCGCAATTCTATCCCATTTATGTCAACAATCACACCAAGCAGATAGAGAAGATCGGGGAAGCACTTCCGCACGATGCTGATCGACTCACAGCGCCAGAGATCGAAAATTGCACAGCCGTTTTCCCAATCAGAGAAGATGATGGACGAGAAATGAACTGGGGGCTTACAGCTAGAAGCCTCAAAAAAGCCGTGGAGGCTGGTTTCCCGCGGGTATCAGAAAACGCAGGTTCTGAATTACAACCATTTATCTTCTCATACCTTACTGCTCCAAATATTAAGAAGATTGACGAAGGCGTTCTCTTGAAGAAAAATCGTCGGCCTGATGGCTCATGGATAGTAGTCAATCCAGAAGGTAAATCCAGCCGCCCTACAACCGCCTGGAACGAAAACAGCCACGAGGCTGGTGCATATGGTACAACCTTGCTACGTTCCCTTATCCCAGGCAGGAAGTTCCCATTCCCAAAGTCTCTCTATGCTGTCGAAGACGCAGTAAGATACTTTTCTTCTATCAAACGGGATGCAATTATTCTGGATTTCTTTGCTGGGTCAGGGACTACTGCGCATGCAACAATGAGGCTCAATCGCCAAGACGGCGGTCGCCGCCAATCTATCTCGGTTACAAACAATGAAGTTGCCGCAAACGAGCAGCAGGCACTTAGTCTTTCTGGTTTGAGACCCGGTGATCCGAATTGGGAGAAATGGGGCATTTGCGACTTCCTTACCAAGCCACGTATGCGCGCTGCGATCACAGGCCAGACCCCGGACGGCGATCCGATCAAAGGCGACTACAAGTTTACCGACGAATTCCCGATGGCAGACGGTTTCGCGGAAAACGCCGAGTTCTTCACGCTGACCTATGAAACCCCGGTCTCGATCAGCCACAACCGCGCCTTTGCCCGCATTGCGCCCCTGCTGTGGATGCGCGCGGGCAGCGAGGGGCGGCGCATAGACGCCCTGCCAGCCACCGGATGGGCCGTGGCCGATACCTATGGCCTGCTGACCGATCTGGACGCCGCAGCACCCTTTGTGGACGCGGTAGAGGCCGCAGGCACCATCCGCATCGCCTATATCGTCACCGACGACGACCGGCGCTTTCAATCAGTCGCCCAGCGCCTGCCCGAAGGGGTGGAGGCGGTGCGGCTTTACGAATCCTACTTGACCAACTTCCGCTTTGCGATGGGGCGCTGAGACATGAAATTCACGCTCAAGGACTATCAGGAAGATGCCGTCTCGGGTGTTTTGGACCGGCTGAAAAAAGCCCGCAAACGCTGGCATGAAGACAAGGAAATCAGCGCCTTCTCCCTGACCGCCACCACGGGCGCGGGCAAGACGGTCATGGCCGCTGCGGTGTTCGAGGCGCTGTTCTTCGGCTCAGACGATCACGACTTCATCCCCGATCCTGGCGCTGTGGTCCTGTGGTTCAGCGATGATCCGTCCTTGAACGAACAGTCCAAGTATCGCCTGATGGAAGCGGCGGACAAGCTGACCGTGTCCGACCTGATCACGGTGGAAAACACCTTCTCGCGCGAAACGTTCGAGCCGGGCAAGATTTACTTCCTCAACACGCAGAAGCTGGGCAAGTCGAGCCTGCTGGTGCGCGGCCACGATCCCGAGGACAACGGGGTAGAGGTGGCAAACGGGCTGCCCCTGATGCCCGATGCGCGGTCGCACACGATCTGGGACACGATCCGCAACACCATCGAAGACCCGGACCTGACGCTCTATCTGGTGCTGGACGAAGCGCACCGGGGGATGCGCGACACGGTGCAGGGCACCAAGACCATCGTGACACGTCTGATCAACGGGCAAGGCGGTGTGCCAGGTGTGCCGGTGGTCTGGGGTATCTCTGCCACGGTGCAGCGGTTCGATGATGCCGTGAGGAACATGCAGGACCGCACGGCGCTTCCCAATGTGGTGGTGAATTCCAAGCTGGTGCAGGATTCCGGCCTGCTGAAAGACACGATCAATCTGGACGTGCCGGATGAGACGGGCGACTTTGCCACGGTGCTGTTGCGGCGCGGGACGCAGAAGCTGCGCGATATAACGAAGGCTTGGGATGCCTATGCGGCGGAACAGGGCGAAAGCGGCAAGGTGACGCCGTTGATGGTGTTGCAGGTGCCCAACACGCCTAACAAGGAAGACGTGGGGACCTGGCTGCAAACGATCTTTGATACTTGGCCCGAACTGCCAGCCGATAGCGTCTACAACGTGTTCGGGGAAAAGAAGACCGAGAGTTTTGGCGGTCATAATGTCCCCTACATCGCGCCGGAGCGGGTGCAGGAGTCCGACCATGTGCGCATCCTTTTGGCCAAGGAAGCGATCAGCACCGGCTGGGATTGCCCCCGTGCCGAAGTGATGGTGTCCTTCCGGGCAGCAAGCGATCAAACGCATATCACGCAGATGCTGGGCCGCATGGTGCGGACCCCTCTGGCACGACGCATCCCCGGCAATGAGCGGCTGAACGCAGTCGATTGCCTGTTGCCGAACTTTAATCAGGCAACTGTGAAGGCGGTTGTGCAATCGCTGATGAGCGGCGGCGATCTGGGCGACACGCTGCCCGGTCGCCGAGTCCTGATCAATCCCAAGGAAATGTCATCCAATCCAGCGGTGCCGCAAGAGGTATGGGACAAGCTGTTGTCGCTGCCGTCCAAAACCTTGCCCAAGAAGCAGGCGCGCCCCATCAAGCGGCTGACCGCGCTGGCGCATGAATTGGCGGCGGACGCGATCCTGCCCGATGCAGGCAAGGCAGCCCACGCGCATCTACACGCGCTGCTGGACGAGGCGCAGGCAGACTATGCAGAGGCTATTGAGAATGCGCGGAATGCGGTTTTGACGGTGGAAGGCAAGACGGGCCGCGCCGCTGTGGGCAGCACCGAAATGACCTTTGAAGACTTTGTAGAAGACGCCGATCTGGCCGTGATTGAAGACGCCTACAAACGCGCCGCCCGCATGATCTCGCCCGATGTGGCGAAGACCTACAGCGAATATCTGGCCGAGAAGAACGGGGAGGCAGAGGACGAGGAAGAAGCCCTTGTCGAGGCGCATACGGACGTTGCTGCTATCGGCTTGGTCCCGGCTATCAAAGATGATCTGGAAGCCGCTGCCGAGGCGCTGGCAAACGAATGGCTGACCATCCACGAGGCCGCAATCAAGGCGCTGAGCGACGAGCGACAGGACGTCTACCGCGAACTGCGGGAACTGAGCGCCAATCCTCTTGATGTGTCGCTGGCCATGCCGCGAAACAGCTTGCAGCCGACGGTTGAAGTTAAAGAAGACGGAACCGAACAGGCTTTGCCGCTCTATGATCAACACTTGCTCTGCGATGAAGACGGCAAGTTCCCAGCCGCCTTCAATTCATGGGAGTTGGAAGTGCTGACCAAGGAAGCCCAGCGCGACGACTTCGTGGCTTGGTATCGCAACCCGTCTTCCGCCAGCCCAGAGTCATTGGGCATTACCTACCCGGATGATGGACAAGAAAGCATCATGCGGCCCGATTTCGTCTTCTTTGCGAGGGGTGAAAACGGCGTAGTGTCAGCAAACATTATCGACCCACACGGGCAATTCCTGGCTGACTCCTTACCCAAGCTGGTGGGCTTGGCCGAATACGCGGAAAGCCGTGGCGGTCACTTCGGACGCATTGAAGCGGTTGGCAAGGTCGGGGACGCTTTCCGGTCGCTAGATTTGCATGATGCAGATGTGCGAGAGGCCATTCGGCTTGGACCAAGTGCAAAGGCGCTGTTTGGAGGGCCGAAGGCGAAGCCCTACCCGAGCGCCCAAGCCTAACGTGCAAGCACGACTGACGATACCAACACCGCATTAATGTGTTGGTATCGCAACACTCGGACGAATCCGTGAACCAGCAACGGTTTTGTTGGTATTTCTGTTGGTATCCGCTACTTTTTCCTTTGAGATCATGGGCATTCAAGTCCTGCCGGGCCTACCATAAAATCATTGACTTAAGCTCCAATTGCGGTT
>JAUNVT010000110.1 GCA_030540655.1 Rhodobacterales bacterium | reverse complement strand
CGTCGATGTTTCACAGCAGCAAGACCTGCCCTGTCTCATCAGAATGATTCCCGCACCAAAGCGTGGCCGGGGCGCAAGAAAATATAGGCGCCGCAGAGAGCATCCGGGTTACTTCCCCGTGTGTAGGGGAGCGCGTATTTTTTCGTCTTGGACCCAGCAAATGCGGCACATCGCGGACAGTGAGCGCGCATAATACTTCGCGGAGTGGGTGCATATTTTTTCGCGCTGCAAGCTAACCGTCCACAGACAAAAACATTCGATAATTCAGTATGATATGATACGCTGTAGGCGACACAAGGGCCCAAGTCTTAAATCTTTCTGGCGAGTAAACGATGACGCAGCAAAGATCATGGGAGGGCTTGGGTGATGCTCAAGCTCAAGATTGACCCCGCCCTCATCCGCTTCGAGCAGATCGGGGCTCATGAACGTCAAGTCTACTACGGGTCCTTGCAGGTCATGCGTCAGCGTCTACACGAGCCGGCCGAAGACCGCGATGACGCTGGAGTGATCCGCGCGGGGACCAGCGTTCTCGAATTCCGCTGGCAACGTGCATCGGAGCACCAGCGCATTGAGATATTGCGGGCGATTGGAGAGAAGGACTGATGCTCAAGATCGTCAAGAACTCGTCCGCCGCCCTTCGCACCCGATACGGCGTGCTGCTCGGGGTGATCCTGGACATGCCTCGCATATTGCGCAGCCCACACTTCTGGGATGGGTTTCGAGATGGTTTCAAGGCTTGGATCTGGTGGGCGCACCCTGATCTTATGCCGTCAAAGAGACGCAGAGGAGGCCGCCCATGACCGACCCCACCCACCCACGTCCCACCGAGCGCAATAGAGAGCGCCTGACCGACCAGGAGAAAGCCGCCCTCCGCCTCGCCGATGTCGATCCCGACGCGCCGCAGATGAGCGACGACGAATGGCATGAATGGGTTGGCGCACATAATGCCGTAGTCCATCGCAAAGGACTTGGAGTGCCGATCGGTCCGGGAGACGTCGAGGAAGAGCTGGCACGGCGCCGGGCACGCAACAAATGACCGACGCCGAACTCAAAACCCTCGCCCGCCTCGACGAGATGCGCACCGATGAGTGGGGAAGCCGTGCGACCCTATTTATCTGGCTCACCGTGCCAAACCGCAGCATCGGCGGTGCCAAGCCTTGCGACCGGCTCGACCTGTATGCGGATGCGATCGTTGCATCGTTCCACGCCGAGATTGCCGAGCCCATGAATGGTTGACCGCACATACCCACACCCGAGCGTCGACATGGACGAACTCCGCAATCGCCTCGCCCCATCTGTCGCTCAAGCCAGGGCAGGCGAGCGCGCCCCCGGATCTGGCGCTGATGCTATCCGCGATGCGTTCGAAGAGGCGCGACGTCGGCGTGCTGAGAGTAAGCTCGATGATGACGATCGAGGTTGACCCCGCCCACCTACGAGTTGATCAACCCCCGCCTCTGGCGCGTCTACTACGCGGGCGTGCCCATTTATGACGCCCGCAGCACTCAGCACCACACCCACGCCAACATCGAGGAATACCGCGACCTCGACGCGCGCGAGATCCGAGATCGCGTCGCCCGGATGTCGCATCACCGGCAGATGCAGATCTATGACGCGGCGCGAAAATGGAGCGCGTAAGGCCGGGATTGAACCGGGCGTTTTTAAGCGGCCCAACTCCGATCCCACCTCTTTGGAATACAAGCGGGCGAAGCCGCCCCAGTCCAGCTTGTTCTCATGCATTTCGGCTTTCCGCATTGGCTACCAGCATTTGCGCCACGGCGGACAGGGGCACCAGATGGCCTCGCCAGGCAGTTCCTTCTTTGAACGCTCCGACCGTCGCGATACCCGCGGCCTGTAGCTTTGAAATCAGGGCGCGCGGCGACGTTTCGATTTGTCGAGCGATACTCGCGACCGGCACGAATTTCGACTGGAATACAGCGAGGTCTGCGGATTGGATCAGGCGTCCTACTCTTCCGGCGTGCTCAAAGCACTGGTGGTTCAGCAGACCCTGCTGACACCAAGCCGCGATGCATTGCTCCTTCCAGCCAGTCATCTGCGCCACTTGTTGAACAGTTAGACCGGGGCCGCGCCGAACCTCTTCCAGAACCGCATCGATCTCGGCCCGAACGAAGCGGAAATCCGCGAGACGCTCCGAGGTGCCGCCGGCAACCGCATGAAGCCGACCTTCAGCGATGCCCTTGAACACCTGGATCAGGCCCGCACGGTCTGTCGTGAAACGGAGGTTGAGATCAGAGAAGGCGACGGTAGCCGAAGCCTCCACGGCCTGCTGTGCAATTCCGCGCACGAACCCGCGCAGGGCAACCAGGTCGTGGGCGCCGTCAACAAGCGGAGGCACTGCATCGGGTATGCATCCGGCGAGCCCACCGGCTTCGGCGAAGAGATCGTATTGCTTTCGTGAAATCCCCAGAATGTCCCGAACCTCTGATTTTCCTGCGAACCGGCCGCGGTTCTCGCGGATCTCCTCTACTGTCGACTTGTGCAGCATCGTATGGCGATGGCCAAAACCAGAGGTATCCTGCCGGCCGGGCACTTGCCCTTGTGCCACAGCGTCGACAAGACGTTCGGCCCGGACTTTCAGCGACCTTGCCGCTTCAGCAGCGCTGATCCAATCGCGGGCGTGAGGATCGATCTGAACGCCACCGACATAAGCTCCGTCAAATTCCCGTCCCACGACCTCTGCAAGCGCTTGTCGAAAGTCAGCGTAGGCGTCGTTGTTGAACGACATGAGTCGCTGATACCATCTCCCGAGTTGAGCGGGCGCCGAAGACGCGCGATCGCCGCCATCACGGAGACGCCGGGTCACTTCTTCATGGAAAGCTGCCGGCCAGTCGCAGAGTAACTGCGAAGCATCCTTTAGAAAGCTGCGCGTTTCCCAAAGGGTCCGCGGCAGCGGGGTCTTGCCCTGCTTGTCGGTGATAGACTCCACGCCACCACTGGCGAGGAAGTAGATGAATTCACCGATATCGGAGGGCGTTCGGAACGCCAGCGCCGGGGCCAAGCACGACCGGGAGGGGTGCATCTTCCCGGCGATCAGCGCAGAGATCGCGATCTCGGCGCCGTCTGCCTTGGTTCTTTCGAGACGATCAAGGGGACACCCGCAGTGACAGGAATCGTAGCCGCCGCGGCCCGGCAGGAAGGTCCCTTGGCACATGGGGCATTGGTCGACGAGACGGAGTTCATGTTCAATACAGCACGTTACGAAGGCATGCCGCCAGGATTGATGGTGCGGTGCGCCGGTAGCCACGCATTCGGGGCAAACCGGTGCACTGTGATGGCGCTCGAACCGCCAGTTCCGACAAGGGTCTGACGCTGCGAAAGATGGTGAGATCCTTGCGAGCGTTCCGGCGGTCAGCCCCAGCTGCTCTTCCGCCTGGGTCGCCTCCTCCACCAGCCGTCGTCCGTAGCGCACGCCGACCGCAGTAAGGAAGTCGGAGACGTCCGGCCAGAACTCCGCTTCCGCGAGCCGACGCAAATAGCCGTCCAGGCTCTCCTCCGGAGCGGGGGTGCACACCGAAACCATCACGCGGAGTTGGCGCCATACGCCAAGTCGACCCCGGCCAGGCTCTCGACCGAGAACTCCAGGCCTGCCTCGCTCATGGTGCACGCGAAGGACCGCAAGATGTCCACCTCGTCCGGCTCCTGCTTGGCAAAGAACGATGCGGTCGGGATTCCCGATTGCTGCATTGCCCGTGCGGCGGTTTCAAAATCCCGAAGCATCAGTGTCCGGGGTTCCTGTTTCGCAAGGGCGCAGAACTTCAGCACGCGCATCATGACCGGAACGCGGCCTCCAGACGCTCCATACAGACGACGCACGACGTCCTCGAATTCAAGGGCCACGGGGAAGCCCGACGTCTCGAGGCTGTCGAGAGCGGCGTCCACGGCGGAGGCGAAAGCATCGCGTTCCTTATCCACCTGCCAGTCGTAAGGCTTGAATAGGATTGTGCCGAACGACCGGTCACGGAGTTGCTCGTTCTCGTCCAGGATGCGCTGAAAGCGAGGCAGACCGATCAAGACGACGCTGACACCTGTCTCGTCAACGATCGTTTTCAGATGATCAGCGGCCTCACGAGGCGCGAGGTTAGCCCCTCGCTCGATCAGGTGATTGACCTCATCGATGACCACCATCTTGATGCCCAGATGTCGGATCGCCGCGAACAGGCGGTCGCGGATCGACTTGGTAGTTTCGTTGGGTCCGATTCGCTGCTTGAGTCCGCTCAGGATAGCGCCATAAATATTCTTGCCACTCGATTGCGGGGGTAAACTGCAATAAACAACGTCCCCGGTCGGCACGAGCGAGTGCGCCGGGCCAGCGGTGTCGAGCAAGTGGCGCGCAACTGCCTTTTTCCCGACCCGCGTCGGCCCGAGAACAGGCACGATGCATCCGTCTCGGGGGGACCTCGTTTTCAACAGGAACTCGACGGTGGCGACGGCATCGCAAAAGGCGTCGTGAAGGACGATTTGCGACAAGAGGGGGATGGCATTGCTGGTCATGTTCTACTCCATAAGATCCATCTGCGGACGCTGCTCGCGGCGGCGAACGGTCATCCGAGGAGTAGGTTGGTTCATCGACTTCACCGCAGAAACAGGCTGGAGCGGGGAAGATTTCGCGCGCTCCACAATCTGGGCGGTCTTCTGCCGCTGACGCTCAGCCGCACGAGCCTTTCGCATGTTCGAGATCTTACCCTTACCCCGTTGTTCCGCAAGTTCTTGTGCCTGCTGAGCCAGGTCAGCCGCCTTGGCGCGTGCGGCCAGATCTTCAGACTTGGCTTCCTCTCCGCGTCGTTTGATGCGGCGCACTTCATCAAACCCGATGGGCAACACATCCTCAGACTTTGCCGGAACAATCATTGGGCTTGGAATGCCCTTTCGGTCGTGAACCACGGCAATTGCGCGAATGTCCGTTGGGTCGTAGCGCACATTGACGGTCGCCTTCCGACCAATCGCAGAAACCAGGTCGCCCAGTTCACTCGAGAAATACTGCACGCCGAGGACATCCAGCCCATAATGCTGAAGCTTCCGAGTTGTCTCTTCGACCATGAAGATCTGGTGGACTTCATCCGGCTGGAGCGGCAAGCGAGCGACGCCTTTGATCAGACGATTCCAGCTATCCGTGGGGCTCTCTGCTACTCGCAGAGGCGAATTGATCAGGCGACGCAGCTTTTTTGCGTAGATGTCGTAGATCCACTGGTAGATAAATTTTTCGAGCTCCTGAACCGTCAGGCATGCCTCCAACATTCCCTTCTCAATCCTTTGCCGGTTTGGCATAGTTTTCGAAGTTGTCGCACCGGGTAGTGTCCGGAGGAAGCGGTTAAGTTCCAGGAAGAAACGTTCGACATGTGGCTTTTTCTCGGGGCAGCCTGGGACGTTCTTGCCCCATTCCATTCCCGACTGTGCGATAATACCTGGAAGCCAGTTCCCGCTGTTCTCGCTACCCTGATCAGAAACAAGAACCTGAGGCACCCCCGCCGTGTTGATGCGATTTTCGATTCCATAATAGTCAAAAAACTCATCGCCTCGAGGCTGCATTATATCCTTGGTCGTCTGCACCGTAAGTTTCTCGTTCGCGGCCTCAAGGCTGATACGGACCGCCAACGGAAAACCCGTAGCGGCGTCGACCGCCGCGCAGATCACAGGACGGCCGATGCACGTGCCCAACAGGTTTGCCAGGAAGCCATCGCCATCTGTCGAATCGATTTCGACCAAATCGAAGGGGAGTTCGACCTTTGCATAAAACTGAGCTTGCAATGTCAGTTTCTTGGCGGTCTCCTTGTCGTGCCGGGCCTTGATCACATCATCAGCTGAAAGAGTATTGAGGACCGACAAGAAGGACTTCTTTGAACAAGCTTTGGGCTCGATCTCAAGCTCGACGCATTTGTCCCTGTAGAGCTTTTCAGCCTTTGCCGCAGCTAAGGAGACCGTGATCCTGTCACTGGTCAGATACAACTTATCCAAGACGTCGAAGACACATTCTTCAAAGTGCCAATCGTGTCGCGGGCCACGATAGCCTTGGTCCTGATTCCGGGGCAGCAGGCCGAGAGGCCCTTCATCGCCCAGGGTCTTCTTCCAGAGCTGCAATGTGCGCATGTTGAATAGGGCGGGCACATAGCGGGCATGCCTCTTGTCGTCGCGCAGTTCGTCCGCGAGGATTTTGAACGCTTGTGCTGCGGTGTTGCCGTTTCTTCTGAGTTCCACATCGCGGCGGATTGAATGCAACTTCATTTCTTGCTTCCGGCGCCCGTAATCGTCCGGAATAAAGTCGATGGGACTGCTGTTTGCAGGTTTCTGCGCGAATCCCATCGCGACAAGGTCCCGATACATCTGGAAAGCCAGATCGACCAAATTTCCGGCCTGGTCGCGCAAGGTGACGACATCGCCCGCTTGCGAGACAAAGGCCAGGCTGGCATCTCGGCGCCAACCGCGGATTGATGCGAGCTTAGCTACTGACAAGGGGCAATTCCTTCAAGTGGGCCAATGTATCACCCTCGGCGGAAACGATCGTCTCATGGCACAGTCGAGCAGAGCGGACATTGCAGGTGAGCTTTCCGTTGGCGATTGCCGTGAGCAGCGAAGCCTCTTCAAAGCCGGCAGCAAGACAATGTCCGTATGGCATTCCGCCACCGCAAAACTCAGCCAATGCCCCAACCTCATCATTGTCTCCACGCACGCTCCGGGCGATATTCAGAAGCCGCATGTTGCGGACGTAGGTTTCCTCGAGAATGCCATCATCAAGGATCACCAGGCGGTAGCCATACCGAAACAGTATGTTTGGGTAGGTGAGAATTGCGGGGTTTCGGGCGATCAGTCCGCGGTGTTTCACCTCGATGAGCAGCTTGCTTCCACCCAGGTCAATCTCGAAGTCTGGCGTGTATTTCACGCAACGGAGACCGTATAGCTTTTGCGCGGCCTGAAGGGCCTCCTTGCTGAGATAGGTTCGCCCCGTCGCAAGATCGAACGTCATCGGCTGAGAGCGAATTGATCGAACCCTGGGATCAAGCCCCATGACGATGGAGCCGCTTGCCTCGAGGCGGCTCTCCAACTGCATAAGGTGCGCGCTTCCAGCCGATGTGTAGTGAGCCTTCTTGAGCTGCCCACGCTTCTGGACTTGCCGCGCGACCGGATGCGATTTCCGATCGATTTTCATGTTTCAGACCTCGATTCGTTAGTAATACTAAACGCAAACGCGCTGTTTTTGTGAGTCATTTCTGATATCCTCTGGCCATGACACCCGATGTCCACCTTGAAGAGTTCGCCAAGACCCCGAACTGGATCGCCTTCGGCAAGGCTCTTTCCGCCGCCTTGGACGACCCTGTGCGGTATGGTTTCGCCGACCCGAGCCAGTTGCTTGCGCAGGTGGCGCAGCTGCGGGGCGTCGATCCGTCAAGCCTCAGGAACCCTCTCGCCGCAGTAAATTGGATGAAGCGGAACGCTCCCAAAGCGCTCGAAGAAGAGAATCCGAAGCTGCCGATGACCGGGGTACTCACTCTTTCGCAGATCTCAATTCTTTCCAGTGGTTTAGCTGAAAGCTTGGCTCCACGATTTTTCTCTGGAGAGATGTCGCGGAGGGAACTTCAGACCGCGCTTCGGGGCGCGGAGACAGAAAAGGGCGGACGTGGGGTTACCGCTCACGAGCGCATGAGGCGCAGCGTAGAATTCGAAGAAGACGTCTTCCAACATCTCGAATTGCACCCGGAGGATCTTGGACTGGGTGGGCAAATACATGTTGTGCGGGCTGAACGAGATCGGTTGCTGCCTTCAGACTTCACCGTGCTCGAGAACGGTCAGCCGATCGCCGCCATCGAATGCAAATCTCATCGCTCTAAACTTCATCGGCGCCATCTCATCGAAGTGCTCGCCATGGCGGAACTTATGACCAGAGAATATCAGCAAGCGATCCTGATCGTGCCAAACACCTGGGGAAGCTCCGTCAGGGAACTGTCCAGGCTTTCGAGAGACCTCCGACTGATGCATGTCCGCATCGCAGAATTCTCGGCAGGCCCTGATCTGAGCAGCAGGCTGTCTTTCATCAAGCCCTAACGCGCGTCAAAGTTCACCGAAACAGATGCTGTTGAATCTGGACGAAGGCGGCCCTGATGTCAACGACCGGCCCGAGGATGCGTTTTGCATCGTTCGTTCCGCCGTAGCGGACACGCAGGAAATCCCTGATCTTCCCAATTGATAGCTCCTCCACCCCGTTGGTGACGTAGGATGCCAGCACGTAATCGAGGAACTGCTTCATTTCCGGCTCGTAGCCCCCGAGGCCATTCGATCGAGCAGCGTCTGCGCGTTCTGACCGTGCCAACGGGGCCAATGTAAATCGGATGTAGGCCAGGACATCGAAGACGTCGCTGTTGGGGGCATCGATGAGCCGGCGCATGTCCTCCATGCGCTCGCCATCGTAGCCCATTTCGACCAGGCGCTGAACAAACACCTCTCGCCTCTCGGGATCGCTCCAGACAGCACGCAAGTCATCTTCCGAGGCGACGAGGCCTCCAAGGTCGCCGAAGAGTTGGTCCATGAACTCTTGGGCGGTGATGGGTCGGCCATCGTGGGACCAGTAGGTCGTGGCGGCGACATAGCGGATCTTGCGCTCTTTTCCGTCGGCGAGCTTAACGACCACCTTTTCGGCTGGCGGTGGATCGTCCTCGCCACCGGGCGGCTCGGGCGGTGTCGTGGGTGGCTCGCCGGGTGGACGCGGCGGCTGGGGCTCGTCAGGCGGCAGCGGCTCGCCGTCCCACTCCGGATCGTTGAAGTGCTCATAGGCCTTCACGAAGTCATAGATTGTGAAGAAGTATTTCCCGTCGAAGGTCCTCGTGCCGCGGCCGATGATCTGCTTGAACTCGATCATTGACTTGATCGGCCGCAGGAGCACGATGTTGCGGATATTGCGCGCATCGACTCCGGTCGACAGCTTCTGCGAGGTCGTCAGGATCGTCGGCAACGTCTTCTCGTTGTCCTGGAACTCGCGCAGGTGCTGCTCGCCCAGCTTGGCGTCGTCGGCCGTCACCCGCTCGCAGTAATGCGGGTCGGGGTTGTCCTTCACCTGGTTGATGAAGTTGCGCACGCGGGCGGCGTGTTCCTGCGTGGCGCAGAAGACCAACGTCTTCTGGCGCTGGTCGATCTGGTCCATGAACTCTTCGACGCGGCTCTTCTCGCGCTCATCGATGATCAGCTTCGTGTTGAAGTCGGCCTCTGTGTATTCCTTCTCGGGGTCGATCTCGCCCGAGATCACCTCGTCCTCGTCCGAGAAGGTGTAGGTATCCAGCGTCGATGCCATCTGGCGGACCTTGAATGGCGTCAGGAAGCCGTCGCCGATGCCGTCCTTCAGCGCGTAAGTGTAGACAGGGTCGCCGAAATACCCATAGGTATCGGCATTGGCATCGCGCTTCGGCGTCGCCGTCAGGCCCAACTGCACCGCCGGCTTGAAATATTCGAGGATGCCGCGCCACGTGCTTTCGTCCTTGGCCCCGCCGCGGTGGCACTCGTCGATCACAATCAGGTCGAAGAAGTCCGGCTCATACCCCTCAAAGGTGAATTCGCCCGATCCGGTCATGAAGGTCTGGAAGATCGTGAAAAAGATGTTGGCGTTCTTCGGCACGCGGCCCTGCTTGCGGATCTCTTCGGGGCTGATCCGGCAGAGCGCATCGGGCGCGAAGGCGCTGAACGCGTTATAGGCCTGATCGGCCAGGATGTTGCGATCGGCGAGGAACAGGATGCGCGGGCGGCGCACCGGGTCGCGGGTCAGGTTCCAGGACGACTGGAACAGCTTCCACGCGATCTGAAACGCGATGGAGGTCTTGCCGGTTCCTGTCGCCAGTGTCAGCAGGATGCGGGTGTCACCCTTCGCTATGGCCTCCAAAACCGCGGTGATCGCGTTGTGCTGATAGTAGCGTGGCTGCCATTTTCCGCCGCCGGTTTCGAACGGGACGGTGCCGAACCGATCGCGCCAGTCGTTGCCTTCAGGATAGCAGCGCTGCCAAAGGTCCTGCGGCGTCGGGAAGGGATCTATATCGCCCTCCGCGCCGGTGTTCATGTCGATCTGATACCAGCCGAGCCCGTTCGTGGAATAGGCGAAGCGGGCCTTTAGATGGGTCGAATAGTTCTTGGCCTGTCCGACGCCGTCGGTGTGGCCAAGGCCCGCGCGCTTGGCCTCCAAAGTCGCCAGATGGCGGCCCCGGTAGGAAAGAACGTAGTCGGCTGACAGGCTCTCGCCCTTTTTGCCACCGGCCAAGATGCGCCCCGGCTTGATCGTCAACTCCCGCGCGACATGAGACCCCTCGACCACACCCCATCCAGCCTCGCGGAGGACGGGGTCGATGCGGTTGGCGCGGGTATCGGCTTCGGTTTCAGTCATTGTGTGTTTTGGCGACGGTTATTTTCGACAAACTCGAGTAAGGCGGACTTCAATTCATAAAGCTCCCTGACGGTTTCGCAAACCTTCTTCGCTTTGTCTGAATTGCTGGCGTATTCGTTGGCGTGAGCGAGGTTGTCACGAAGGCGCTCAATGCGTCCAAGCGATCTGTTCAGCTTGTTCTT
>JAUNVT010000004.1:37770-62617 GCA_030540655.1 Rhodobacterales bacterium | reverse complement strand
CCGCGCACAAGATCACCATCGGCCTGCCGTTCAACCAGATCGATCAGTGCCATTCTCTCATCGGTCATCGGTCATCTCCGTCTTTGGTTTCGAGTTGTGCCACCCAAACCTTTGCCGAAGATCGACGGGGACCACCAGCGTCACCACCGGCCGCGCGCTACGCTACGCCGAGGGCTCCGCACGCGGCCTGTTACACCAAGCGTTCGGATACAGCCCCTGAGAAACACAGTTGTTAGAGACAATCATTCAGGGGCAGTAGCGTGTGCCGCCGGAACGCGATGATCATTGCCTCCTCAGCTTCGGTGAAAACAGGCGCACGCGGCTGCTTCGGCCAAGTCTTCAAATCTTCGACCGTCTCAACCTTGCGCCGCTTCGCAACAGCCTTGGGATTGAGGCCCAGCTCCCAGCTCAGCTGCGTGAGTGAAGTTTGAGATCGCTGTAGTGCCGTTCTGACGGCGTGCGTGTCGCGGCGCTTCCGTGACGGATTTGTCCCATGATGATTCCTTCCAAGTCTGAGAAAGGATCGCACCATCAAACCTTGGGATCAAACATCTAGGCGCACGGATGTCGGTGCGATTATGACCGGAAAGTTGCGGGCCGTTTTTTCATCGCGTGTTGCGATGCGCCTGAACGAAGCTTTTAGGCATCCAAAGAACCGTTCGATCCTGGGGCGTTGCCTGGAGAGGCCGGCGTCGAGATCTTTGGGCAGTTTGCGGTTGGATCCGGAAGGGATCACGTCAACAGCACCCTGCTCCCGGATCCTTCCCCTGATCCGATCGGCTTCCTGTGCTCTGTCGGCTGGCACGTGTCGGCCCCGTTGCAGCGCGTCCGGCGGGTGCTTGCAGTGGGGGCGCATCATAGGCCTGCCCGGGTGTTGATCCGGACGGATCGGGAGGCCATCCTGATTGGCAATGGCATGACTTTTCGCCCCCAACCCGCCGCGCGAGCGGCCGAGGCAACGACGCGGGTGGTTTTTCGCGCGTTGTTGCAGACGGGTGAGCCCGGACAGACGGGCCGTCCACCATGATCATGTCACCATTGTGAGCGTCCGCGACGGCCTCCATGACGTGCTCCCAGATGCCCGCGCAGGTCCAGAGATCGAAGCGGGTGCAGATCGTGGGGGGAGGCCCGTATTGCGCGGGGTTGGGAATGCCGGTTCGCAAGACGTGGAAAATGCCGGTGATCACGCGCCTGTCATCAACCCGCTTCACACCGCGAGACGTGTTTGGCAGTACTGATTTGATGAAGTCCCATTCCAGGTCGCTTATGTCCGACCGCCCCATGCTCCGCTCCCACCCGTTGTTTTGCCCGAAACGGATCACAAGCGCGTAGGATTGAACAGGAATTTGTGGGTGTGCTGCCTGAAAGGACTGAGGATGGCAGAGATCTTCGGCGCGCTCAGGCGCCGGGGTCCAACCTTTTCATCAACGCCTTTGCCGCAGCTTGTTCAGCCTGCCGCTTGGAGCCGGCCGTCGCGCTCTGCTCGGTGCCGTTTTCCAGCCGTGCGGCGATGGTAAAGACCGGGGCGTGGTCCGGCCCGCTACGCGCGGTTTCCACATAGGAGGGCGGCGCCATGCCGCGCGCCTGTGCCCATTCCTGAAGCGAAGTCTTGGCGTCGCGAGCGTCCTGTTCCACGGCATTTAACCGGGTGGCCCAATGGATCAGGATGACGCTGCGCGCAGTCTCAAACCCGGCGTCCAGATAAACGGCGGCAATGACTGCCTCCATTGCATCGCCCAGCAGAGCCTCTTTCCGGCGCCCGCCGGACAGCATTTCGGACCGACCCAGTTTCAGCACTGCGCCGAGGTCGATCTCGCGCGCGATGGCAGCGCAAGCCTCCTTGCGCACCAGCGCATTGAAACGCGGCGCCAGAAGCCCCTCTGCAGCGGAGGGATCATGCGCGAGCAAAGCCTCGGCCATGACGAGGCCCAGAACCCGGTCGCCCAGAAACTCGAGCCGCTGATTGTCAACCCGATTGGCCGAGGACATCGAAGGGTGCGTCACCGCCTCGATCAGCAGCGATCCCCGGCCAAAATCATGCCCGAGCCGCGCTGCAAAGGCCCGGAGATCGGCGGAAAGTTTCAATCGAGCCTCTTGAAGAAGCGGTCCCCCCGCCATGTCCAGAAATACAGCATCGAACGCCCGGCCGAGGAAAAGATCACATGCCGCGCCCTTCCGATCAGGTTTTCGAACGGAACAAACCCGACGCCACCCACGCTTTGCGGATAGCGGCTGTCGGTGGAATTGTCGCGGTTGTCACCCATGAAAAAATACTGCCCGGCCGGCACGGTAAATACGCCCGTGTGATCCGAGGGTTGATCGCCAATGTTCAGGATATCATGGGAGCGCCCGTTGGGGAGAGTTTCGATCTGGCGCGATTTGATGCAGGCCGCGCCTTCGCCCACAACGCCGTTTTCGCAGCGCGGTCGGCTGTTCATCGACCCCTGCAATTCGTAGATTTCTTCGAAAACGCCCGCGTCCTTGACTTCGACCGGGGTGCCATTGATCTGAAGCACACCGTCGGTAATTTGAACGGTGTCGCCCGGCAGGCCGATCAGTCGCTTGATGAAATCGGTGTGATTGACCGGGTGGCGGAACACGATGATGTCGCCACGCTCGGGCTCGGACCCCAGAATGCGGGTGTTGTCGCCATCGATCCAGCCGCAAATATCCTTGGCGTCCACGTTTATCGGGCCAAAGTGGATTGATGGGCAGGAGGCGTAGGAATATCCGTAAGCCATCTTGTTGACAAAAAGAAAATCGCCGATCAGCAGCGTGTCCTTCATCGACCCCGAGGGGATCCAGAAGGGCTGAAAAAACAACGTGCGGAAAATGCCGGCGATCAGTAGTGCAAACACCACCGTCTTGACCGTTTCGATGATGGGATTGCCTGTCCTGGCTTCGGATGCCATGCGCGGTCTCCGCCTGAAATGCTGTTGGAGCGATAAGGTGAGCCGCTTCATGGGCGCGGCGCCAGCCCGAGTCAACCCGGCGAGGTGTAATCGGGCCGCAGGGTGGGCCGCGCCTCGATCACGACAAAGGCCTGCGCCCACGGGTGATCGTCCGTCAGGCTGACATGGATCACCGCATCATGGCCCGGCGGCGTTATCTGCGCCAGCCGCTCGGCCGCCCAGCCCGTGACCTCCATCACCGGCTGCCCGCCAGGAAGATTACTCACCGCCATGTCCTTCCACGCGATTCCCATGCGCAGGCCCGTTCCAAGCGCCTTCGAGCACGCCTCCTTGGCAGCCCAACGTTTGGCGTAAGTGCCGGGGGTATCGGCGCGCGCTTCGGCCTTTTGCTGTTCCACGGCGGTAAAGACGCGGGTTCGGAACCTGTCTCCAAAGCGGTCCAGCGTGCGCGCGATCCGGTCGATATTGGCCAGATCGGTGCCAATGCCAATGATCACCGCGCGCTGTCCATCAGGCGGCGCATTTCCTTTATCGCAGGCGCCAGCCCCATGAACACAGCCTCCCCGATCAGGAAGTGGCCGATGTTCAGCTCGATGACCTCAGGCAGCGCGGCAATGGGCCCGACGGTATCAAAAGTCAGGCCGTGGCCCGCATGTACCTCAAGCCCCAGCCCCTGCGCATATGTGGCCATGGCACACAGCGCGTCCAGCTCGGCATCCCGCGCCTCCATCCGGCCTTCAGCATGGGCATCGCAATAGGCACCGGTGTGCAGTTCCACGACTTCAGCACCGATTCGGGCGGCAGCCTCGATCTGAGGCGCATCGGCACCGATGAAGATCGACACACGGCAACTGGCCTCGCGCAGGGGCGCGATGTAGCGCGCCAGCTTGTCTTCGGAATGCAGGACGTCCAGCCCGCCCTCCGTCGTCCGCTCTTCGCGCTTTTCGGGCACGATGCAGACAGCGTGCGGCTTCAGGCGCAGGGCGATCTGCGCCATTTCCTCCGTTGCGGCCATCTCGAAATTCAACGGCACGCGCAGCGCATCCATTAACGCATCGATGTCGCGATCGACAATATGCCGCCGATCCTCGCGCAGATGTGCAGTGATACCGTCGGCGCCCGCGTCCTGGGCCAGCAGCGCCGCGCGAAGCGGGCACGGCACGGAGCCACCGCGCGCGTTTCGCAAGGTGGCGACATGGTCGATATTCACGCCAAGGCGCAGGCTGGATCTGTTATTCATGGTATCCCCCCGGACCGTTTCGGCCCGTTGAAATCGCGGGTCCGAATTTTGGCTCCAGCAAACCGTTTAATGCAGCCTCGCGTCAAGCGCCGATCAGGCATCACCTTGCGACTGTGACGCTTTGGCATCGTCCACCGCGGCCTTTTGCTTGAGTGCGTTCCATTTGGCCTTGAGCCGCGCCTTGCGGCGTTTCTGGTAGACCAGAATGACCGGAAGCGAAAAATAATAGCAGGCAAAGGCGCAGATCAGGCCGGGAATGATGCCGCCAACAAGATAGGGCAGAAAAACTTCGTCATAAAACACGCCAAGCCGGGTCCAATGCGCCTGATCCTGGGTGAAAATGGCGAGGAAATTATGCCGCAGATCGGCGCCCGCCCCCACAATCTTGGCGCCAAGGGACTGATGCACCTCCTCTGCCTTGCGCCCGCCGATGTCGAGCAGATAATATCCGGTTTGCAGCGCACTCGCCGCAATGGCCGGAAAAGTCAGCGGATTACCGAAAAAGGTCGCCAAGATCGCCGCCAGAATATTTCCGCGCAGGATCTTGGCAAAAAGCGCAGCCAGCAGAAAGTGAAACCCGAACAGCGGTGTGAAGGACACGAAGACGCCGGCAAAAATGCCGCGGGCGATGCGGTGCGGCGGGTCCGGCAGGCGTGTCAGCCGGTATTTGACGTAGCGTGCAGCACGGGCCCAGCCGCCCTTGGGCCAGAAAAAAGCGCCGACCGCCCCCAGGACTGATCTTCTGTCTCGCCGCTTGAAGACCAACGTCCTGCTCTCCCGTTCCTCAGGTTTCGCCCTTGCCGGCGGCTCGGGACATATCTCTCAGACGCTCGACCTGCGCGACGTCGCTGTCGGCATTCAGCACATTGATGACAGTGTGCAATTGTTCCGCATCACGCAGGTCGACCTCAATCGTGAGCCGATAGAAATCGGGCTTGCGATCGACAAAGGTCAGATCCGAGATATTGGCCTTGCACTCGCCGATCAAGGTGCAAATGCGCCCAAGCACCCCCGCATCGTTGCTCATGGTTACGCTCAGCGACACCCCGTAGACGGCCGCATGAGTCCCCGCGTGCCACGCCAGATCGATCCAGCGTTCGGGCTGAGCTTCATAGGCGATCAATGTCTCGCAATCGATCGAATGCACGACCACGCCCCTGCCGCGAAAAGTGATGCCGACGATACGCTCTCCGGGGAGCGGCTCGCAGCAGCGCGCCCGCTCGAAACGCTGGCCGGGCTGGAGGCCGACGACAGCGCGGTCCCGGCCGACCTCGTCGCCATTCTGCGGCGCCAGATCGGGATAGACAGCGCTGACCACGTCTCGCGCGCTGAGTTCTGCACTGCCCATGCGGGCCAGGACAGAGTCGATATCCTTCAACTGCAAGTGCCGCGCGGCGGCGGCCAGCGATTTGTCGGTGGCGCGCTTGCCCACATGCTCGAATGCGGCGCGGGCCAGTTCCCGGCCCAGCTTGATATACCGGCTGCGATCCAGTTCGCGCAGGGCGCGGCGGATGGCCGATTTGGCCTTGCCCGTGGTGGCGATATCCAGCCAGCTGGATTGAGGCGTCTGGCCGTCCGCCGTGATCACGTCGACCGACTGCCCGTTCTTGATCCGGGTCCATAGCGGCACGCGCATGCCATCAATCTTGGCACCCACGACTGCATTGCCAATGCGCGTGTGGATCGCATAGGCAAAATCAATGGGCGTCGCGCCGCGCGGCAGCTTGATTACCTCTCCCTTGGGCGTGAAACAGAATACCTGATCCGAATACATCTCCAGCTTGACGGCTTCGAGGAAATCAGCGTGATCATCCTCGTTCAGCTGATCGGTCAGCGTGCTGATCCACTTGGCGGGATCGACCGCAAAGGGGTTTTTGCTGCGCACGCCGTCGCGGTAGGACCAGTGGGCAGCCACACCCGATTCCGCCACATCATGCATCTGACGGGTGCGGATCTGCACCTCGACCCGCTTGCCGTCGCGACCAGATACCGTCGTGTGAATCGACCGGTAACCATTGGATTTCGGCTGGCTGATGTAATCCTTGAACCGGCCGGGCACCGCGCGCCAGCGCTGATGGATCGCGCCCAGAATGGTGTAGCACTCGCCTTCGCTGGCGCAGATTATGCGGAAACCATAAATGTCGGACAGGCGCGAAAAGGCGAGATCCTTCTCCTGCATCTTGCGCCAGATCGAAAAGGGTTTCTTGGCGCGGCCAAGCACCTCGGCCTCGATGCCGACCTTCTTCATTTCCTTGCGGATGTCGCCGGTGATGCGGCTGATCACATCGCCTGATTCTCGTTGCAGAGTGATGAAACGCCGCATGATCGAGGCCCGCGCCTCGGGGTTGACCACGCGAAAGGCCAGATCCTCCAGCTCCTCGCGCATCCACTGCATGCCCATACGGCCTGCCAGCGGCGCGAAGATATCCATCGTCTCACGCGCCTTTTGCACCTGCTTGTCAGGGCGCATCGCCTTGATCGTACGCATGTTGTGCAGACGGTCGGCCAGCTTGACCAGAATGACGCGCAGATCCTTCGACATGGCGATCAGCAGCTTGCGAAAATTCTCGGCCTGCTTTGTCTCGCTGGAGCTGAGCTGCAGATTCGTCAGCTTGGTCACACCATCGACCAGATCCGCGATTTCGGTACCAAAGATTTCGGAAACGGCGGTATAGGAGGCGCGGGTATCTTCGATCGTGTCATGCAGCAGGGCAGTGACGATGGTGGCATCCCCGAGACGCTGCTGCGCAAGAATGGCGGCCACGGCAATAGGATGTGTAAAGTAGGGCTCGCCCGAATAGCGCGTCTGGCCCTCATGCATGCGCAGACCATAGTTATAGGCGCGGCGCAGAAGCCCCTCGTCGCAATGGGGGTTGTAGGTGCGCACCAGCGCAATGAGGTCATCGGCGGTAATCATGTGACGCACCCGTCGCCCCGCAGGCGGGCCCGGTCAGGGCCGCCGCAGCCGGGCCGAGGCGATTCAGCCCTGGCCCTGCGCCTTCATCAGTTCGCGCAAAAGGCGCTCTTCGGACATATCGTCATCAGCGGGACGATCCGCCTCGCCGCCCATGAGAAGCGCCATCTGATCCTCCTCGGGCTCATCAACCTCGATCTCGGTCTGGTTCGATTCGATCATGCGCTCGCGCAATGCATCGGCGGACTGGGTTTCTTCTGCGATTTCACGCAGCGCGACGACCGGGTTCTTGTCATTGTCACGCTCCACCGTCAAGGGCGCTCCCGAGGCGATTTCGCGCGCGCGGTGTGCGGCCAGCATCACCAGCTCGAACCGGTTGGGAACCTTGTCGACGCAGTCTTCGGTAGTTACGCGGGCCATGAGACCTCCGGATTTGCGGTGCGTTGTGGAAACGTCTCCCTTACGCGCCTGCACGCCAAAGTGCAAGCAGGTTATGACAGGCGCACCACCTCGGCCACTGCACTTTCCGGCAGGGCGTGGACCATATCCTGCACCGTCAGGTCCAGAACCGGATGGCGCCATCCGGGCGCAATATCTGCCAGCGGCACCAGAACGAAGGCGCGGTCCTGAAGCCGCGGGTGCGGCAGGATCAGTTCGCCGGGTGCGCGTATCCTCTGTTCGTCGGGCGGCAGATCGCGCCATGTGGCTTGCCCTGCCAGGTCCGGCAACACGGCTTGGCCATGGGCGATCAGGTCCAGATCCAGCGTCCGGCGCCCCCAGCGCTGCACACGTTCACGCCCAAACATCACCTCGATGCGGTGAAGCGCCTCAAGCATTTGCCGCGCATCCACATCCATGGATATTTCTGCCGCCGCGTTCACATAATCCGGCCCCGCCCCCGCCGGGAAGCAAGGCGTCTTATAGAATGGGCTGACCGCGCGCAACACCGCCCCCTCCTCCGCTAGCGCATTCAGCGCAGCGCGCAAGGTATCTTCGGGCGGGCCCGCCGACGAAGGCAGATTTCCGCCCATAGCCACCAGAAAACTACATTGTTCCGCCACGTAACTCACTCAAAATAACGTCTTTGTGCACTTGCCCCTCTAATCACTTGAAATTATCGCAAGCCGTGACAACTGTTAACCATTATCTTCATGCAAAATTTAATTCCACCCGGAAACCCAACCAGTATTCCTCCGGGCGAAAGGAAAAGGGATGTTCTACAAAGATGAGCGTCTGGCGCTCTTTATCGACGGGTCCAACCTTTATGCGGCAGGCAAGGCGCTTGGGTTCGATATAGACTACAAACTGCTGCGTACCGAATTCATGAGGCGGGGCAAGTTGCTGCGCGCTTTTTACTATACCGCGCTACTGGAGAATGACGAATACTCTCCCATACGGCCGCTCGTGGATTGGCTGAATTATAACGGCTTCAGCATGGTTACCAAACCGGCCAAGGAATATACGGACAGTCAGGGCCGTCGCAAGGTCAAGGGCAACATGGATATCGAACTGGCCGTCGACGCGATGGAGCTTGCGCCGCGTGTCGATCACATCGTGCTTTTTTCGGGCGACGGCGATTTCCGGCCTTTGGTGGAATCATTGCAGCGGCAGGGTGTGCGGGTTTCGGTCGTCTCGACGATTCGCAGCCAACCGCCAATGATCTCGGACGATCTGCGCCGCCAGGCCGATAACTTCATCGAGCTGGACGATCTGAAAGACGTAATCGGCCGCCCACCACGCGAAGCTCACTCCGAACGCGAGCTTGAAGGGCAAGAGTGACCACTCATTGGTTCAGCGTTCTTGCGGACTGTGACCGGGCGATTTTGACGCCCCCTCTGGACGCGCGGGTCTGTACGGCTTAGGTCTGCGTCCAAGGAGCGCAGACCATGAGCAAACCACCTTTGACCCTGCATCTCGCAGCGCCACGCGGATTTTGCGCCGGTGTTGACCGCGCGATCAAGATTGTCGAGATGGCACTCACCAAATGGGGCGCGCCGGTCTACGTCCGCCACGAAATCGTGCATAACAAATACGTCGTCGATGATCTGCGCGCCAAGGGCGCCATTTTTGTCGAGGAGCTGGATGAATGCCCCGATGACCGGCCTGTGATCTTCTCGGCGCACGGCGTCCCCAAATCCGTTCCCGCCACGGCGCGAGCGCGTGACATGGTCTTTGTCGATGCCACCTGCCCGCTTGTCTCCAAGGTGCATATCGAAGCCGAGCGCCATCATGAGGCGGGGCTCCAGATCATCATGGTCGGCCATGAGGGACATCCGGAAACCATCGGCACGATGGGCCAGCTGCCAAGCGGCGCGGTGCTTCTTGTCGAAACCGAAGCCGATGTGGCAGTGCTTGCCGTGCATGATGAGGCTGCGCTGGCCTATGTGACGCAGACCACGCTCAGCGTCGATGACACGATCAGCATCGTGGAGGCGCTAAAGGCGCGGTTCCCCGCTATCATCGGCCCCCACAAGGAGGACATCTGCTACGCCACCACGAACCGGCAGGCGGCTGTCAAGGCGATGGCCCCCCATTGCGACGCGATTCTGGTGGTCGGCGCGCCCAATTCTTCCAATTCGCGCCGTCTGGTCGAAGTCGGCGCCCGGGCCGGGTGCAGCTATGCGCAGCTTGTTCAGCGGGCGGACGATATCGACTGGCGCAGCCTTGAAGGGGTGCGCAGCATCGGCGTCACGGCCGGTGCCTCGGCGCCCGAAGTCTTGGTAAACGAGGTGATTTCGGCTCTTGAGGACCGGTATGAGGTGACCATAAATCAGGTCGAAACAGCCGTTGAAAACGTCGAATTCAAGGTTCCTCGCGTTCTGAGGGCTCCCGCGTGACAGGCATTCCGCGCAGCGCCCTGATCCTTGGTCTGGCCGGGGTGATCCCGTTTGCATGGGGTGCGCTGACCATCCTGCAACCGGCACTGGCTGACTGGACGATCCGCAGCATCGGACCACGCTTTTCAGGCCCTTACGTGATGCTGTTCTACGGCGCCATCATCCTTGCCTTCATGTCGGGCGTGCTCTGGGGGTTCGCCACCAGACTTGAGGGCACGCAGGCGGCAACAGGATACGGTCTGTCGGTGATCCCCGCACTCTGGGCGTTCTTTACCACCGGGGGCGGGCCGACGAGCGCCGGCATATCGCTGATGGCGGGCTTCGTCGGGCTGCTGGGGCTGGACTGGCTCTTCTGGCGGTTTGGCGTGGCGCCCGTCTGGTGGATGCAGCTTCGCGTGCTGTTGACCGCTATTGTCCTGGCATGCCTTGCCATCGGCGTCTTTGTGTGAGCGACAGGAGTTCCGTGCCCAAGCTTTTCGCCTATACCGATGGCGCCTGTTCCGGCAATCCCGGCCCCGGTGGCTGGGGTACCTTGCTGCGTGCAATGGACGGAGATAATATCCTCAAGGAACGCTGCCTGAAGGGTGGCGAGGCGAATACCACCAATAACCGGATGGAGCTGCTGGCCGCGATCAACGCGCTGGAAACGCTCGCCAAACCCTCGACCCTGACCATCGTGACGGACAGCCAGTACGTCAAGAACGGAGTCACCGGCTGGATCCATGGCTGGAAGCGCAATGGCTGGAAAACGGCCGCAAAAAAGCCCGTGAAGAATGCCGAGCTGTGGCAACGGCTTGACGCGGCTCAAGCGCGCCACGATGTGACATGGGAATGGGTCAAGGGTCATGCAGGCCACCCTGAAAACGAACGTGCGGACGAGCTTGCCCGCGAAGGCATGGCGCCCTTCAAGAAACCTGCCCGATGAGCGCGCTTGCCTTGCTGGATTATGCGTCGGTGCTGATCTTCGCGCTGACCGGCGCGCTGGTAGCCAGCCGCGCGCAGCTGGATATCGTCGGGTTTGCCTTCATTGCCAGTCTGACAGCGGTGGGCGGCGGCACGTTGCGCGATGTGATGCTGGCACGGCACCCGATATTCTGGATGGGCGATCCCGCCTATATCCTGATCGCCGTCAGCGCCGCCGCGCTGATCTTCTTTACCGCGCATCTGGTCGAGAGCCGTTATCGCTGGCTTTTGTGGCTGGATGCCTTTGCGCTGGCCGTTGCGGTGCCTGCGGGCGTTTCGGCCGCCCTGCTGATGGGTCAGCCGATGGTCATTGTGGTGCTGATGGGAATGACGACAGGGTGCATGGGCGGGCTCATGCGCGACGTGGTGATCGGCGAAGTGCCCTTGATCCTGCGGCAGGGCGAACTTTACGCCAGCGCCGCCTTTGCCGGATCGCTGACTGCCGCGATCCTGTATCAGCTTGGCTTCGAAGCGATTATCATGCTTGGCGCCGGTGGCGCTGTCACATGGGCCTTGCGCGCAGGCTCGCTTGCCTTTGGTTGGTCACTGCCAGTCTACAAATCGCGCCCGCCCCGCCGCTGAGGCCTTGGCGCCGTGCCCTTTTAATCAGCTCCCAGAGCAAGCCCCTTCGCCACGGGCGTTCCTCGCAAAAATTCCGCCGCGTCCTGCACGCCGCGCCCGGCGCGCTGCAAGCGGAGCAGTTGCACAGCGCCTGTCCCGCAGGCAATGGTCAGAGCCTCGTCCAGCACCGTGCCCGGCGCGCCTTCCCCCGACACCACGCGCGAAGCCAGCAGTTTGACCCGCTGCCCGCAGATAGTGGTCCAGGCGCCGGGAAAGGGTGAGAGTCCCCGGATCTGCCGATCTATCTCGCGCGCACCCTGCGTCCAGTCGATGCGCGCCTCAGCCTTGTCGATTTTCGCCGCATAGCGCGCGCCTTCATCCGCTTGCGGCTGCGGCACCAATCTCTCCACCCGCTCCAACGCAGCGCAGATCTGCGCCGCGCCCAGCGCGGCAAGCCGGTCATGCAACTCTCCGGTCGTCTCCTCTGCGCCTATCTGCGTCTCGCAGCGCAGCAGAACGGGGCCGGTATCCAAACCCGCCTCCATCTGCATGATGCAGATCCCGGTCACCGTATCGCCCGCCATGATGGCACGGTGGATCGGCGCCGCACCGCGCCAGCGCGGCAAAAGCGATGCGTGGATATTCAGGCAGCCAAGGCGCGGCGCCTCCAGCACTTCCTGCGGAAGGATCAGCCCATAGGCGACAACCACCGCCACATCGGCGCCCAGCGCGGCAAAATCGGCGCGATCCGTCTCGGATCTGAAATTCAGCGGGTGGCGTATTGTGAGGCCCAGCTCGTTGGCACGGGCGTGAACCGCGCTCGGCCTGTCGCGCTTGCCGCGCCCCGCCGGGCGGGGCGGCTGGGTATAGACGGCCGCGATATCGTGGCCTGCGCCTGTCAGCGCATCCAGCACCGGAACGGAAAAATCCGGCGTTCCCATGAATATGATACGCACCGGCCCTACCCCGCCAGTTTCCGGGCCTTGCGCAGCAGCATGTCGCGGCGCAGCTTGGTCAGGCGGTCAAAATACATCCGGCCGTTCAGATGGTCGATCTGATGCTGGACCGATGTGGCCCAGAGCCCCACGAAATCGCGCTCCTCCACCTCATTATCTGCGTTCAGGAAGCGCACCGTCACCGCGCGCGGCCGCGCAACCAGAGCCGACAGGCCCGGCAGGTTGGGGCTGGCCTCCTCGTGGGGGCGGAACTGAACGCTGGCATGAAGCACTTGGGGGTTGGCCATGCGCACCGCCTGCCCGCGCGCCTCGCTGGCATCGACCACGGCAAGACGCAGCATCACGCCAATCTGCGGCGCCGCAAGGCCCACGCCCGGCATCGCCTCCATCGTGTCGATCATGTCTGCCCAAAGCGCCATGACTTCAGGGCCAATCCGCTCCACCGGCTCGGCAGATGTGCGCAGCCGCTTGTCCGGCCAGGGAATGCAGCGGCGCACGGCCATCCCCTAGCCCCGCGCCATTTCGCGCTTCAGCTTCTGCATGCGGCGGGTGATCAACTGGCGTTTCATCGGACCGATATGATCGATGAACAGCTTGCCGTTCAGATGGTCGATCTCGTGCTGCACACAGGTTGCCCACAGCCCGTCAAACCCGGCTTTCCGTTCGCCGCCATCACTATCGATCCAGCGCACTTCCACCTCTGCCGGGCGGGTGACTTCGGCATATTGCTCGGGGATCGAAAGACATCCTTCCTCATAGACGTTGAACGTCTCGGATACTGCCGTCACTTCGGGGTTGAACATTATTGTCGGGCGCGGCGGGACGCCTTCTTCCTTGACGCAGTCCATGACGATCAGGCGTTTGAGCACACCGATCTGCGGCGCGGCGAGGCCAATTCCCGGCGCGTCATACATCGTCTCCAGCATATCTTGCGCCAGCTTGCGCAGATCACCCGTCATCTCCGCGACAGGATCGCAGAGCTTTTTCAGGCGCGGGTCGGGATGGATCAGGATCGGCATTTTCATGACGTTGATGTAGGGCACAACCGGGGGCAGCGCAACGGGCGCATCGCCCCTTGCGCCCGCGCGCCGGTGCATTAGCCTGCGGCCCGGGCGAAACGAAGGGAGACCCTGCATGAATTTCGACGAAATCATCGACCGCGTCGGCACACATTCCAGCAAATGGGACATGATGGAGCAGACCTACGGCGTCAGCCCCAAGGGCGGCATTCCCATGTGGGTGGCCGATATGGATTTTCGCCCGCCGCAATGCGTTTCAGATGCGGTCGGCGCCATGTATGATCATGGCATTTATGGCTATTACGGGGATGAGCGTGCCTATCGCGCTGCGATCCGGTGGTGGATGGACAAGCGGCATGGCTGGGCGGTGGACGAAGGCGCGATCTTTACCACTCACGGGCTGGTCAACGGCACGGCGATGTGTGTCGATGCCTTCACCCGGCCGGGTGATGGAGTGGTGCTGTTCACGCCTGTCTATCATGCCTTTGCCCGTGTGATCGCGGCCGCAGGGCGCAAGGTGGTGGAATGTCCACTGGCGCTGGAGGGCGGAAAATACCGGATGGATTTCGACGCCTGTGATGCGCAGATGACAGGATCCGAAAGGATGGTGATCCTTTGTTCACCGCATAACCCCGGTGGGCGCGTCTGGAGCCGCGCTGAATTGCAAGGCGTGGCCGAATTTGCCAGACGGCACGACCTGATTCTCGTATCGGACGAGATCCATCATGATCTGGTAATGCCCGGCAACCGGCATATCCCCATGGCCTTGATCGATGGGATCGCGGACCGTCTGGTGATGATGACCGCCACAACCAAGACATTCAATATCGCAGGCTCTCATACCGGAAACGTCATCATCCATGATGCGGACCTGCGCGCCCGGTTCGCCGGCCGGATGGCGGCGCTGGGGCTTTCCGCCAACTCCTTCGGCCTGTTCATGACGCAGGCTGCCTATTCGCCCGAGGGGGCTGAGTGGGTCGACGCGCTGGTCGAATACCTGGATGGTAACCGCAGGCTGTTCGATGAGGGTGTGAATGCCATACCCGGCGCCAGTTCGATGCCGCTGGAGGCGACATATCTGGCCTGGGTCGATTTTGCGGGGACCGGCATGAGCCATGACGAGGTAACGAACCGTATCCAGTCAGGCGCGAGAATAGCGGCCAATCACGGCCCCACCTTCGGCAAGGGTGGCGAAAGCTGGATGCGCTTCAATCTGGCGACGCCGCGCTCCCGGGTGGCCGAAGCGGTAGAGCGGTTGCAGAACGCCTTCGCCGATCTGCAATGACAGCAGGCAGAGGGGTCCGGCCATTGTCACAAGGCAGCATCAGGCGTCGGGAGCAATTTCGGCCGGGGGGCCGCCATCGTCCAGTAGCGCCGGGCGTCCGTAATAGGCGACCATCGCCGCCAGATCTTCGGGCGGAGTGCTGGACTGAACATAGGCGCGGGCATTGGCGCAGAGTTTGAAGATCGAGCCGTCCGAAAAGAAGGACGTGTTGTTCACGAAGATGACATGCGCCTCCGGATGCCGGTAGCAGGCATAATCGGCCACTGCCAGCGCGCTGCCTTCGGCCAGCACCAGATTCAGCACGATCACATCGGCGGGCCATACCTGAAGGACCAGAACAGCCCGCGCCTGCCCGGTTTCAACCCGCACATCCATGCCGTGCCGCATCAGGTGACGCTGCCACAGACGTCCCAGATCGGGATCACTTTCGACGATAAGAACCTTCATAGCGCTGCCTTTTTGGCCAATCCGGCCCCCGAGGAACAATTGCGGGGGAGCAACGCATGTCCGCCCCACCCGGATCCATCAATTCGATTCGTAGAACGCAGGTTCGCAGCTTTGACAGGACTGCGTAAAAATATACGCCGACCATACTTGCGAATAATAGCAGATATTCTATTGAAGAGCATCAGATTTGTAATGCGCAGAGCTGAAGGGCGGTCGCTTATGGGAATGGCGACGATCATGGCCGCAGCAATGGCGCTTGATGCAATCCTGGGCGAACCGCGATGGCTGTGGCAGCGGCTACCTCATCCGGCGGTGCTCATGGGCCGGGTCATCAGCAAGCTGGATACCAAGTGGAACGCTGGGCCGGCCCGCCGCGCCAAGGGGATTGCCGCTGTTGTGATACTGGGTGCCGCCGCATTGTGCATCGGCTGGCTCATCGCCCAGATTGGGCCGCTGGCGGTCATCCTTGCTTCGGCAATCCTGATTGCGCAAAAATCGCTTTGCGATCACGTCAAGGCTGTCGCAACTGCCCTGCGCCTGAGCATTGCAGAGGGGCGCGATGCGGTCGCCATGATCGTCGGGCGCGATACGCGTGACATGGATACGCCCGACGTCGCCCGCGCCGCGATCGAATCGGCCGCCGAGAATTTCAGCGACGGCGTGGTTGCTCCATTGTTCTGGCTGGCGCTTGGGGGTCTGCCCGGCCTTCTGCTCTACAAGACGATCAACACCGCCGACAGCATGATCGGCCACCGCACCGCCCGCCACACCGAGTTCGGCTGGGCTGCCGCACGGCTGGACGATCTGCTGAACCTTGTTCCTGCCCGCGCCGCAGCCGTCCTGATCGCAATCATATCGCGCCCCCGCCCCGCTTTGTCGCGGATTGCAGCCGAAGCCCGGCAGCACCGCTCGCCCAACGCCGGCTGGCCCGAAGCCGCAATGGCACGCAATATCGGCGTCGCATTGTCCGGCCCGCGCAGCTATGATGGGCAGATGCAAAACCATCCCTTCGTCAATCCGGACGGCCTGCGCCACCCCGGCGACGCCCAGATTGATGCCGCCGTTACCGTTCTGTGGCGCGCTTGGGCAGTAATATTTGCATTTGCGGTTTTTTTGGCCATTCTTTGGTAGATCTTTATGTTTCCGCCCCATCCTGATGGAATGACGGAGTCGCAGAAACAACCTTGTGCCCCTCTGTTTCATTTGAGGATTTCCAATGCGCTTCTTGCCTTTTCCGGCCGCCATTGCCTTCGGTGCCGTGTTGGGGGCTGGTCCCGCCATGGCAGCAGAGTGTGGTGGCGACTTCGGAACCTTCGTTCAGGGCCTGAAAGAGGAGGCCATCAGCCGCGGCCATGCCGTGGCCGACGTCAATCGCTTCTTTGCTCAGGTGCGCTCTGATCCCTCCGTGCTGCGGGCAGACCGGGCCCAAGCCGTGTTTCAAAAACCCTTCACCGAATTTGCGCAGCATCTGATCTCGGCCAATCGCATGTCTACGGGCCGCGCCAAGGCTCAGGCGTTAGATAAGGTTTTAAGCCGGATCGAGGGTGAATATGGAGTGAGCCGCGGCATTCTGCTGGCATTCTGGGCGCTCGAAACGGACTTCGGCGGATTTCAGGGCGATTTCAATACATTGAATGCTTTGGCGACGCTGGCGCATGATTGCCGCCGCCCGGCGCTGTTCCGGCCGCAGATATTTGCCGCCCTGACCCTGTATGAGCAGGGCGATTTTGACCCCGCGCGCACCGCAGGCGCGTGGGCAGGCGAAATCGGAATGGTGCAGATGCTGCCTCAGGACATCCTCGACAGTGGCGTAGATGGAGATGGCGACGGGCGTATATTGCTCCAAACTTCGGCCCCCGATGCTCTGATGTCGGGCGGGCGGATGCTGCAACGGCTGGGCTGGCGCGCGGGCGAACCCTATCTTCAGGAAGTGTTGCTACCTCAAGACATGGATTGGTCGCAAACCGGTTTGCGAAGCACGAAATCCGGTGCCGAATGGGCGGCGCTGGGGGTGGTGCCGCGCCAAGGACAATTGGCGGCGACGCTGCCCGCGAACATCCTGCTGCCGCAGGGCCGGGGCGGCCCCGCATTTATCGCCTATCCCAATTTCCGCGTTCTTTTCGAGTGGAACCAGAGTTTTACCTATGTGTTGACCGCCGCATATTTCGCCACCCGGCTGGAGGGCGCGCCGGTCATGAGGGCGACCGATCCTGCTCCGGGCCTTGCTGCCGCGCAAATGAAACAGTTGCAGCAAAAGCTGGCGGCGCGGGGATATGATGTCGGCGCGATCGACGGAATTCTCGGCGCGGGCACGCGCGCAGCCGTGCAGGATGCGCAGCAAAAACTTGGCCTTCCCGCCGACGCCTGGCCGACCCGCGAATTACTTGACCGGCTGTAACACGCAAAGGCGACGTCTGACCAGAATTGCGCCGCCAGCGACCAGATGCGCAGCCCGTCAGGCGACCATTCCAGCAGCCTTCTTCAGATCAACCGATACCAGTTGCGACACGCCCTGTTCAGCCATGGTCACGCCGAAGAGGCGGTCCATACGCGCCATCGTCACAGCATTATGCGTGATGACCAGAAAACGCGTATCGGTGCGGCGGCACATTTCGTCCAAAAGATCGCAAAACCGGGCAACATTCGCGTCATCCAGAGGGGCGTCAACCTCATCCAGCACGCAAATCGGGGCGGGATTTGCCAAAAACACGCCAAAGATCAGCGCCAGCGCGGTCAGCGTCTGCTCGCCCCCCGACAGCAGACTGAGCGTCGCCAGCTTCTTGCCCGGTGGCTGGCACAGGATTTCCAAACCCGCCTCCAGCGGATCGTCGCTCTCCACCAGCAGCAGGTTGGCCTCACCTCCACCGAACAAATGCCTGAACAGCAGGGAGAAATTTTCATTCACCTTGTCGAAGGCGGCCAGCAACCGCTCGCGGCCCTCCCGATTGAGCGCGGTAATGCCGCCGCGCAATGCCTTGATCGCATCTTCCAGATCGGTCTTTTCACGGATCAGCGTGGCGTGTTCCTGCCCGACCTCCTCGGCGTCCTTTTCGGCGCGCAGATTGACGGCGCCCAAGGCATCGCGCTGTTGCCGGAGCCGTATGACGTCTGCCTCCATGGTGACAAGGCGCGGCATGATGGCCGTATCCAGGTCAAGCGCCGCGCGCAGCGCTTCAGGCGTCATATCCATATCTTCTTCGATTCGCCCGGCAGCGGCGCGGCATGCCTCGGCAGCGGCATCGGCGCGTGCCTCACTGCGCGCGCGTGCCTCGCGCGCGTCACCAGCCGCACGTTCCGCTGCGCGCTCAGCCTCGGTTGTCTGGCGCAAGGCCGCCTCGCCCGCCGCAAGCGCAGCGCGCGCAGCAGTCTGCCTGCCCGCAGCGTCGCCCATCTTGCCTGACAGCACCTCCCGCTGCTGCGCCAGAAGCGCGGGGGCAGCCCGCGCCCGGGTCAATTCCACCTCTGACGTCCGCTCGCGCTCGGCCAGTTCTCCCCTCTGCTTTTCCGCCGTTTCAAGGCGGCGGCGCCAGTTGCCAAGCTCTTTGACCACCTCTTGCTGGCGACGTACCCGCGCATCGCCTTCCCGGCCCAGCTCATCATGGGCCGCACGGCGGGATAGCATGGTGATGCGCGCGGCCTCCACAGTCGTTCTGATATCGGAGACACGTGCACGCACAGCATCCAGATCACCCAGATCGGCGACCAGCTTTTCTGCAACCTCGAGCCCTTGCCGCGCCTCTGCCGCCTCCTCGTCGTGGCGTGTCACTCTTTGGCCAAGGGATTCCAGCCGGGAGGCTGCCAGAGTGCGGGCGGCCTCGGCCCGGCTGAGCGCACGCGACGCCTCCCCCAGCGCCGTGTCCGCCGCGCGGCGCGCGGTCCGGGCAGCATTGTCGGCTTCGGTCCGCTCGGTCAGGTGACGTTTCAGAGACTCATGCGCCGCGCGCGCCGCCTCTGTGCCGGCAGTGGCTCGCGTCAAAGACCGGCTCAAATCTTCCAGCCGGTTGATCTGCCTGAGCCGCAATGCGGTGGCCGAGGACGTATCCCCGGCGCGGGCGCGGTAACCATCCCATCGCCACAGATCACCCTCAAGGCTGACCAGCCTCTGACCCGGCATGAGCTGCGGCTGGAGGCGCGGCCCATCCGCGGGATCGATCAGGCCGATCTGACTCATGCGGCGGGCCAATACATCGGGAACCGATACGTGGTCCGCAAGGGGCTGCGCACCGCCCGGCAGCGCTTGGGGCCGTTCATACAGCGGCAGTTCCCCCCAGCCCGACGCGCTATCCTCCTGTGCATGCGGCGCATGCAGATCATCCGCCAGCGCTACGCCCAGAGCCGCCTCATAGCCCTGCTGCACCTGAAGGCAGTCCATGATATGGTCCCCCTCGCTGGCATCCCGCTGTAGCAGGCGGGTCAGGGCCGACACCTCGGCGCTGAGCATGCTTTGTTCGCCCTCGGCGCTGCTGCGCTCGGCACGCGCCTTTGCCTCCCGCGTTTGCGCATCCGCGCGGGCCTTCTCGGCTGCAATCAGTGCCTCCTCGGCGGCTCCGGCCATGGTTCGGGATCGAGCGGCTGCATGTTCGGCTGCAACGAAATCGGCATCCGCCCGCTCCATCCCCTCGCGGCATTCCCCCAGCGCAGTGAGGGCATTGGCCGCTTCGGTCGTGCTGCGCTCCAATGCCTTGCGGCTGTCCGATACCAGACGCCGGGCCGATTGATGGCGCGCGGACAGCTGCGCCAGATCTTCCGCCTGCGCGGACAGATCGGCTTCGCGCTTTTCAAGCATCTCGCCTGCCGCGCGCGCGGCCTCTGCTGCGGCACTCAACTTGCCGTCATGGCCCTCGGCCGCGCTTTTCAATGCCGCTTGTTCCGCTTCAAGGCGGTCTATCGTATCACCCGCATCGCGGTTCAGCTCGGCCTCCCTCCGGATATCCCGCGCAAGCTGCGCGATCCGGGCCTCCAGCGTTTCGATCCGCGCGAGAGCTGCCTTTTCCTGATCGGCAATGCTGGCCTGCTGAACGCCGAGCCTTTGAAGGACCGCGGCGGCGATCGTTTCTTCCTCGCGAAGGGCAGGCAAGGCCTGCTCCGCCTCTGCCCGCGCACGGGTCCGGTCGCGCGCCGCCACCTCGGCATTTGCGGCGGCGGATATACGGTCGCGCAGATCGGAACGCGCCGCTGCCTGCGCCACGTCCGTTTCGTGCCAGCGCAGATAGAGCAGCATCCCTTCCGCCCGGCGCAGATCGGCTGCAATGGTGCGATAGCGCGCGGCCTGCCTTGTCTGGCGCGCCAGTGTCGCCAGTTGGGTTGCCAATTGATCCACCGTATCACCGACGCGCGACAGGTTATCCTCCGCTCCCTTCAGCTTCAGCTCCGCCTCGTGGCGGCGCTGGTAGAGGCCCGAAATGCCAGCCGCCTCCTCAAGAACGCGGCGGCGGGCCCGGGGTCTGGCGTTGATCAGTTCGGAAATCTGCCCCTGCCGGACCAGCGCCGGAGAATGCGCTCCGGTCGAGGCATCCGCGAACAGCATCTGCACATCTCGCGCGCGTACATCGCGCCCGTTCACGCGGTAGGCGCTGCCCATATCGCGGGTAATGCGGCGCACGATCTCGATCTGATCGGCATCATTGAACCCCGCAGGCGCCAGCCGATCCGTGTTGTCGATATGGATCGTCACCTCGGCAAAGGTGCGCGCACCGCGCGTCGCTGCCCCGGCAAAGATCACGTCCTCCATCCCGCCGCCACGCATCGCCGTGGGGCGGTTTTCGCCCATCACCCAGCGCAGCGCCTCCAGCAGGTTGGATTTGCCGCACCCGTTGGGCCCCACAACGCCGGTCAGCCCGTCGCCGATGATCAGATCGGTCGGGTCGACAAAGCTTTTGAAGCCGGTCAATCTGAGCTTTGAGAAGTGCAAGATGCCTCTATCCGTCATGCGGTGCGCGTCTGGGTTGCGGTGTGACTGTGGTCAGCCAGGGCGCGAACTGTCAACGTGAAAGACCAAATGCGGAGCGGCGCTTGACTTTGCCTTCCCCGCGGCGCCTGATCCGACATCATGCTGATCGTTGAACCCGCGCACCCTATGGACCCTGCCCCCCGCGCCCTGCTGAAACAGAGCCATGATCTGATGCAGCAGTTGTTCATGCCCGAAGATAACTTCTTTTTCGGCTTTGATGCGCTATGCAGTCCTGACGTCTATTTCGTCACCGCCCGTGATGGTGCAGAAATGCTGGCAACCGGCGCGCTGGTGCAGATGGAGGGGTATTGCGAGATCAAGTCAATGTTCACTTCCGCCAAGGCCCGCCGCCGCGGCGCCGGTGCCGCTATCCTGCGCGCGCTGGAGGATCACGCCCGAAATCTGGGGTTCACCCGGCTGCGGCTGGAAACCGGGGCGGCGCTGGAAAGCGCCATTCGGCTTTATGAACGGCAGGGATTTACCCGCTGCGCCAGGTTCGGTGATTACACACCGAACGAGGTCAGCGTCTATATGGAGAAATCCATCTAGCTGTTGCCCGGGTACAGATCAGCCTTCCGTATCGCCTTCCTTGCTACGCTCGTCCTGCGCCTTCTTCATGCGGGCAATCAGTTCAGCCTTGCTGGGCCGACCGCCCGAGCGCTTGTCAAAAGCGGCCTGATCCGATCCCGGCGCATTATTATCCGAATGGCGCGGAGAATTACGCCCCATTTTCGGGGCGCCCTGTGCCTTGTAATTCATCATCATATCCTCGCGGGCGCTGGTGCCCGATCCTGATATTGCCCAAAGCGCCGCCGGATTCAAGCTCCGCCTATATCTACCCTGATCGCAAACCGGGCGTTGTCGCGACGCAGCAATCGTGCGCGGCAGCAAGTGACGCAAGAAAACGTCGCCTGATAAAATTTTACCAATTGATAAAATAAAAAACTGTGGAATAGTGAACTCAGCCACCCGCCCGCTGGAGGACGCCATGAAGCATACTGCCCTGACACCCGGCATCATCGCCGGCCGCCTGCCCCCCGAGGATTACGCGCGGAATTTTTCGGATCTGCACCCGCCGCTGGACGATCACGAGGCGCTGGTCGCGGCCGACCGCTGTTATTTCTGCCATGACGCGCCCTGCATCACGGCCTGCCCCACAACCATCGACATACCGCTTTTCATTCGCCAGATCGTCACCGGCACCCCCGAGGCGGCGGCGCGCACTATATTCACTCAAAATATCATGGGCGGCATGTGCGCCCGCGTCTGCCCCACCGAAACCCTCTGCGAGGAAGCCTGCGTGCGGGAAGTGGCCGAAGGCAAGCCGGTGCTGATCGGGCAATTGCAACGCTATGCGACCGACACGCTGATGGAGGCGGGCGTGCATCCCTTTACCCGCGCGGCCCCTACGGGCAAGCGGGTCGCGGTGGTCGGCGCGGGGCCTGCGGGGCTGGCATGCGCGCACCGGCTGGCCATGCTGGGCCATGACGTGACCGTCTTCGATGCGCATGACAAACCCGGCGGACTGAACGAATACGGCATCGCCAGCTACAAGGCGCCCCACGACTTTGCCGCGCGTGAGGTTGACTGGCTGCTGCAGATCGGCGGCATCGAAATTCGCACCGGTCACCGGCTGGGCGCCGGGCTCGATCTGGCGCAATTGCGCACAGACCATGACGCCGTGTTTCTTGGTATCGGGCTGGCGGGCGTGAATGCGCTGAACCTTGAAGGCGAGGACAAGGACGGGCTGCGCGATGCGGTCGATTTCATCGCGGATCTTCGGCAGGCCGCCGATGTTGCCGCCCTGCCCGTGGGCCGTGACGTGGTAGTGATCGGCGGCGGCATGACCGCCGTGGACGCCGCCGTGCAGGCCCGGCTGCTGGGAGCGCTGAACGTCACGCTGGTCTATCGGCGCGGACGCGAGCGGATGAATGCCAGCGTGTTCGAGCAGGATCTGGCCGCTTCTTCCGGGGTACGGATCATCACCAACGCCGCGCCGCGCGGCATCATCGGCAATGGTGCGGTGCGCGAGATCGAGTTTGAATATACCGATGACGATCTGAACCCGACCGGCCAGAGGTTTCGCGTCGCAGCCGATCAGGTCTTTCGCGCCATCGGCCAGACATTGCAGGGCGAGGGATTGCCCGATCTGGAGGGACGCAAGATCGCCGTGACCGGCGCCGGGCGAACATCGGTTCCGGGCGTGTGGGCCGGAGGCGATTGCGCCGCCGGCGGAGAAGATCTGACCGTGACGGCCGTAGCCCATGGCCGGGATGCAGCAATGGACATTCACGCAAGTCTGACGAACGCGGGCTGAGCGCGCCCGACACGCAGGACAGGGAGAGAACAAGATGGCTGACCTTACCAGTGACTTCATCGGGATCAAATCGCCAAACCCGTTCTGGCTGGCCTCTGCGCCACCCACGGACAAGGAATACAACGTGCGCCGCGCCTTCGATGCGGGCTGGGGCGGGGTGGTGTGGAAAACCCTGGGCGAGGCTGGCCCTCCCGTGGTCAATGTCAACGGCCCGCGCTACGGCGCAATCTGGGGCGCGGACCGGCGCCTTTTGGGCCTGAACAATATCGAGCTGATCACCGACCGGCCGCTGGAGGTGAACCTTGAGGAGATGCGCCGCGTCAAACGCGACTATCCCGACCGCGCGCTGATCGCCTCGCTCATGGTGCCGGTGAATGAGGATGCGTGGCGCGAGATCCTCCGCCGGGTCGAGGATACCGGCTGCGACGGGGTGGAGTTGAATTTTGGCTGCCCCCACGGGATGAGCGAGCGCGGCATGGGCAGCGCGGTGGGCCAGGTGCCGGAATATGTCGGTCAGGTAGCCTATTGGTGCAAGAAGCACTCCAGCCTGCCCGTCATCGTCAAGCTGACGCCAAACATTACCGATGTGCGTAAACCCGCTCAGGCGGCGATGGAGGGCGGCGCAGACGCGGTCAGCCTCATCAACACGATCAATTCCATCACTTCGGTCGATCTGGACCTGTTCGCGCCCCAGCCCACCATCGACGGCAAGGGCGCGCATGGCGGCTATTGCGGCCCCGCCGTCAAGCCCATTGCGCTGAACATGGTTGCGGAAATCGCCCGTGACCCGGCGACGCGCCACCTGCCGATCAGCGGTATCGGCGGCATCACAACCTGGCGCGACGCGGCGGAATTCATGACGCTCGGCGCAGGCAACGTGCAGGTGTGTACTGCTGCGATGACCTATGGCTTCAAGATCGTGGAGGAGATGATTTCGGGCTTGAGCCAGTGGATGGATGAAAAAGGCATGACCTCCACTGCCCAGATTGTCGGGCGCGCTGTTCCGAATACCGTCAACTGGCAGGATCTGAACCTGAACTATGTCGCCAAGGCGGTGATCAATCAGGACCTATGCATCAAATGCGGCCGCTGCTTTGCCGCCTGCGAGGATACATCGCACCAGGCAATCTCCATGTCGCCGGACCGCGTTTTTGCCGTGATTGACGAGGAATGCGTGGCCTGCAACCTGTGCGTCAATGTCTGCCCCGTCGAGGATTGCATCACCATGGAAGCGATGGCGCCCGGGATGACAGATCCACGGACCGGCAAGGTCGTGGAGGCGGATTATGCAAACTGGACCACCCATCCCAACAATCCGGCCAACAATCCGGGTGCCTGCGCGGCGGAGTGATCTGCGAATGATTCCCCGCACATCGGCTGGCGGGATCATTCGATACACCTTGGCCGCAGCGTGGCGGTGACCTCGCGCTGGCTTGGCGCTGGCTT